>CACOYI010000001.1 GCA_902631405.1 K189A clade bacterium
CAATATTCACATCTTGTCGGAGGGGAACGAATTTGGCGCTCGATTGAGTAAACTCGCTAAGGAAAAGGGAATACTGCTCATGGCCTGTGATCAATGCGCGTTGCGAAGAGGGTATACCGAGGGAGATTTTTCTGAGTGTGGATCGGGAACTCTGTCCCCCAAAGGACTTGTTGCGGGGGCAACTGTGGGCTGCTTTCCTCAACTCTACGAGGCGTTATCTGGAGCAAATCTAGATCAAGTGATCACCCTCTGACGATGGTCCAAAATAAAAGCTACCAGCAAGCGTGAGAGGGTTGGATGAGTTCAATCAAAGACATCTTGTACGTCAAATTCAAAGTTCCTGACTTAATTAAACAAGATCAGTTTTTGCAAGACTTTGGGTTTGAGACTCGATCCAGTGAGAACTTGCTTATGGCTCGGGGTACCGATACGAGTCAGTATGTTTACCTCGCTGAGCTTGGTGAGCCTGCTTTTGTTGGGGTCGGTTTTGAAGCCGCCTCTCTCGATGACCTTGAAGCTCTTGCCAAGAGAGAGAATGTGAGCGTAGAGGACGTTCGGTTGCCAGGAGAGGGATGCAAAATTGCTCTGGAAGATCCAGACGGTAATATCGTTGAGGTCGTATTTGGAATAGAGCCTGCTGTTGAGCACGAAGTAGTTCCCCGACCGGCTTTTAATGCCGGAACAAAAAGACTCCGATTGGGGGAGCGAGTCAAATTGAGCCCGCCGAAACATTTGGTCAAGCGGCTTGGTCACTGTGTTTTGAATGTTGTTGATTTCCGTGACAGTGAAAGATGGTACAAAGATCGTTTCGGGCTGATAACGAGTGATGAGATATATATCGAATCGAAGGAAAATGTCCTGGGAGCGTTTCTGCGTTGCGACAGAGGCAAGGACTATGTGGATCATCACACGCTCTTTCTTGTCGGTGCGGGCGAGTCAGGTTTTAATCACGCCGCTTTTGAGGTCGAGGACTGGGACTCGCTAATGGTTGGGCACGACCGTCTTAAGCAAGGCGAGTATGAACACAGATGGGGTGTTGGCAAGCATATTCTCGGCAGTCAAGTTTTCGACTATTGGAGAGATCCTCACGGCTTTAGTCTTGAACATTTTACTGACGGCGATCTGTTCAATGTTGATTCAGGCTCTCATCTTGCGCCTCTAGATGATCTCCTCAACGTTTTATGGGGGCCACAAGGCCACCCCTGATTCGCAACTATTCGGTATTTGATCCCGGCATATCTCCACTACCTCAGCAAGTCTTCACAGCCAGATCCATCAATTATTGCATTAACCTGTCCCTGGGCATTACTTCCTAGCTTCTCATATTCTTCTCGGATCCACTGAAGGCATTTGGCTTGGTAAGGAAAGACGGGTTGTCTCCATGGCTTCCCGTCTATCTCAAGTGACATTTCTTCATCACCATTCTCAATAGCTTTCGCGTTGGCGAGCAAGGCCGGGACGTAGACTTTCCCAATCTCTTCGAGCAGTTCTCTCAAAGATTGCTTCAGATCTTCTTCAGATAGCCAACCATCTTCTGAACCAGGGTTACCACTCAGGTCGTCGACAAGATCAGTCCATGCAAGAACCCGCGGGGCTCTCTCTAAGCATATCTTGGCGGGTGTCGGATCGAACTTTGCGAGCTGGGTCAGTTGCGCGTAGATCGCAAAGTCGGCTGAAGATGGGCGAGATCCCAAGACAAAGAGTTGTTTTTCGATGAGCCTATCCAAAATAGAAAGAAATCTCACATAACTTGCTTCGATAACTGGGGCAGTTAGGTCGTTTGATCCGACAACGTAGAGTCTGGATATCTGTCGATTTGCAACGTAATTTTTCATGTCTTTGAGTTTATCAGAAGGCGCCTGTATGCCTGTCCACATAGGGAGGATCGTTCCCGCCATGTCGATATCGTCATCATAGTACCAACGGTAGTGAAACATCGATTTAGTTAGCCACTCATCGGCAAAGTCTTCGATCAGATAGTTAAGGAAAGCAAGAACAGGATGAGATGGCAGTGCCTCTTTGCCGGAAAATTCTTGTTCCAGCCGCCGTATTAGAGGAGTTGAGTCCACAACCGCCTCGATCTGGCCGTCATCGCCAGGAAGATAGAATGTTGGCAGTAGCCCAACCTTGGCATCTGGCATACCCAAAGATTTTGCATGGTCACCGATCAGCAGCTCATAACGTATGCCTCTATAACGCAAGTACGCGAGCATTTTCCTAGTATATGGAGAACCGGGCGCTCCTTTGAATTTAATCGGTTCATGAGTGTTCATAGTCTTCCATCCTGAGTATCAATCAAAAACGAGATATCTAGAAAGTATATCGTTGGCCCGTCACGAGAGGTATTTTTAAAACATTAAAGTTTTCGGCAGTTCTGACGATTAATTAATTGCCTCGGGGATGCTCATTGCTCGCTCTCCCTTCCCCAATAATGCGACTTCTGTCCCCGAGGCGATCTCTATAGCCAGTTTATTGGTTTAAAAAGAGCAACGTATGTTTTATCTTTTGTCTGTCAGAGAAACGGTAACTTTTTGGGGGAATCATGGCCGAGGCGACAGATACTTTCACCAACTTAGGATTTGATCCGGATGCTTTGAGGAATAAGTATCGAGAGGAGCGGGATAAACGTCTCAGGCAAGACGGCAATGACCAATATATTGAAGTAAAGGGTGACTTTTCCCGCTATGTTGATGACCCTTATGTCGAGCCGGGTTTTTCTCGAGAATCGATAGATGCAGAGATAGAAGTAATCATTATCGGCGGTGGCTTCGGGGGCATGCTCGCGGCGGCCAGGCTCAGAGAGATAGGGATTGATGATTTTAGGATTATCGAAAAGGGAGGGGATTTCGGTGGGACTTGGTACTGGAATCGATACCCAGGAGCTTCGTGTGATATCGAGTCTTACGTTTACTTCCCTCTCCTAGAGAAAACAGATTTTGTTCCGAAACAAAAATATACCAATGCACCAGAGACGCTCGAATATTGTGGCGTAATTGCGGAAAAGTATTCACTTCATGAAAATGCTCTCCTTCAGACGGAAGTGACCGCTACGGAATGGGATGAAGAGTTAGGTAGATGGAGAGTGTCAACCAATAGAGCGGACAATATTTTGGCAAAATATGTAGTTCATTCGAATGGACCCTTAAACAGACCGAAGCTCCCCGCCATAAGAGGCATCAACGACTACAAGGGTCATACATTTCATACGAGCCGTTGGGATTATGCGTATACCGGTGGCGACTCTCATGGGAATCTTTCTGGCCTTGCAGACAAGAAAGTTGCCATTATTGGGACGGGCGCTACTGCGGTTCAATGTGTCCCGCATCTAGGTGCTGCGGCGAAAGAACTTTATGTCTTCCAAAGAACACCTTCCTCCATCGATGTAAGAAATAATCAAGCCACTGATCCGAACTGGATGGCGAGCCAAGCGAGTGGTTGGCAGGATGAGCGAAGAAAGAATTTTGAGTCGCTTATGGTTGGAGCCCCGGTAAAAGAAGATCTCGTTAACGATGGTTGGACGGAGGCTTTCAGAACCCTTTTTAGTGGAGTACGTGATCTTGCGCCGCCGAAATGGCGTATTGGTTTGTGGGCTATCTTGGGGCCCCTTAACGGGGACTTCTACAGGCTAGGGTTCAAGCAGTACGTAACCAAGAAAGTAACCGACTACATGGACCTACCTCGCCAAATGGAAATCGCCGACTTCAAGAAAATGGAGGGGATCCGGGCAAGAGCTGATGAGGTCGTTAACGATAAAGATACGGCTGAAGCATTAAAACCCTACTATCGGCAGTTCTGTAAGCGGCCGTGCTTTCATGATGAATACCTGTCTACCTTTAATAGGGAGAACGTCACGTTGGTACATACCGATGGACGAGGAATAGATGAGATCACGGAGAGCGGCGTAATTTTTGAAGGGACCGAGTACGAGGTTGATTGCATCATATTCGCTACAGGTTTTGAGGTGGGAACGGACTATTCGAGGAGAGCCGGATATCAGATTCGTGGCGTTGATGGAAAGTCGATTTCAGAAAAATGGGCAGATGGCCTATCCACTTTTCATGGTATGCACTCCCGAGGATTTCCAAATGCGTTCTTTTTTGGCCCTGCTCAATCGGGTTTTACTGCGACTTATACCTACTCACTTGATGAGCAGAGTGTTCATCTTGCACACATACTAGGAAAGGCGAGAGAAAGAGGGGCGAACCGCATCGAAGCGAGCGAGCGTGCGGAGACTGAGTGGGTGAAAACGATTATAGAAAAAGCACGGCTAACGGCTGACTTTCAAGAGAAATGCACGCCGGGCTATTACAATAACGAAGGTAACGTCAATACAAAACCGCAGAATAATACGTATGGTGGCGGCCCGATAGAGTTCTTCGGCCTGATGGAGAAATGGCGGGAACAGGGTAACTTAGATGGATTAGAGCTGACCTAATTCAGGTTCGGGCGGTTACAATCCAGACGGCGCCTTCCATGTAAACACCCTTGCTGGTTTGGTAAGGAGCTAAAGATTCGCCCATTTTATCCAAGGCCTCTTTTCTAATAGCGGGATCATCTATTTCGGCCAGAACCCTTGCTCCCGGGCCAATTTTAGTTTGGAAAAATACTGCCTCTTCGATGGAATCCGCTACATGTAATTGGCTTTTGAAGTCGGCTATCGTCGGATCCTTAAACCCTGATTTTAGAAGAATATCCTCTAGGTAAATTGGGTCTGCGAATGCAAATGGTCCGGGAGCCTTGGGATCTGGCTGGGCCTCGGTTTCAGGGATAAATGGTCTAATCACCTGTCCAGGGATCGCCATCCAAGGATTTTTCTGGGGAGACTGCCAACATACAAATGCGAGTCTTCCATTGTCGGCTGTGATCGAGTGTAAATTTGAAAAAGCCTTGTAAGGATCTGAGAAAAACATTACACCAAAACGAGAGAACACCAGGTCAAATTTTTGATCTGATTGATAGGTAGATGCATCAGTTTCGATAAAACTAACCTTTTTAGCTCGCTTCTTGGCGAGGTCTAGCATTGGTGTTGATACGTCAACACCGGTTACCGCTGCACCCAGCTCGGAAATGGCTAAGCTAGTGGCACCGCAGCCGCAGCCGACGTCCAGTACCTTTTCGTTGGGTTTGATCTCAGCTACTACAATTACCTCTTGCGAGAAGGGGTGAAGCAACTGATCGGTTCTTTCTTGTAACTCCGTCCACGTCTTGCCAGCCCGGTTATTCCAATAGTCGATTTGTTCCTGATTCTCTTCTGACATTTATCCTCCAAAAAAAAAAGCCCCAGCAGGGGCTTCTTTCTAAGCTTATCGAATAAGCATTAGCCTCGAATGAACTCACGGATAACGCTTCCAGGTCGGTTGCCCGTATACTCACCGTTTCTGGTGACTATTTCGCCCGATACTATTGTTGCTTCGTAACCGATACCCTTGACTACGAATCGGCCTACACCATGAGGAAAGTCATTTACGTAGTTAGCATGCGTCGTGCTGAGATTTTCGTAATCAATCACATTAATGTCCGCGTGCCAACCTTCTCGAAGCTCACCTCTCTCTTTGAGCCCAATAATCTGAGCTGACTTCCCTGTGATTCGGTGTACTGCATCTGGAAGGGTGTAGACACCATGCTTTCTGGTGAGCTCACTAAGCAGAACTGTTGGAGAGTCGGTATCTGTGAAGAAACCGACATGCGCGCCTGCGTCTCCAAGCATTGGCACCACGTCTGGAAGATTCATGTACTTCCATTGATTTTCTAATGCCCCGCCAAACATCCAAAAGTTGAATAGCTCTTTTCCTTCAGAGGCTAGGAGTCTATCAACATAAACTTCGACAGGATCCTTTCCCTCAGCCTCCGCCAGTTGAGCCAAGCTGGCTTTTCTATCGAAGTCCAGATCTGGCGTGTCTGCAATTCCGAATGGGTGCAGCATGTGAGCAAAATTCTGCATATCACCAGCGGCTATTCCGTCTGCAATTAGCTTCGCTCTCTTGTTTGGATCTCTAAGCGCTTCAACTCGATCTTCCAGGGTAGGCAGATCCATCAGCTCTTTCCATGATTCGCACGTTCTGACAAAAGGAGATAGTTGAGCTAGACCAAAGAAAGCACCGCTTGGACGAGTATGGCATATGCTTGCCAACCGTCTGCCGCCCTCATTTTGCTCGCCCATGAAGTCTCGCCACCGAGATACACCTCCATCGCCCTGGGGACCAGCACCACCAGAGAAGAGCACCTGACAGCCTACTTCCGTACCGTCTCTGAACATTTGTAGCTCGGTTTCGAAGCGCGTAGCCATATCGTTAGCGGATTGATACAGCCCACCTGTTCCCCCTGCTTCAACCACTGCTTCCTGCATTGCTTTAGTCTCTCGCAGGTCTGCCCACGTTCCTGGAGTGCAGCGTCCGTCTGGCACCAAGTGCTGAAGGAATCGAGAGGTTGAAAATCCGACTGCACCTTCTTCCACCGCTTGCTTCACCATTTGGACCATGTGCTCAAGCTCCTGATCGTTGGCTTGCTGCCCTTCGTCCATGCTCTTATCACCCATCGCTTCGAAGCGGACCGCAGAGTGTCCAACCAAACCAACGATGTTTAATGCAGGATTCAGTCTTTCAAGTGAATCGAGGTATTCCCCATAGCTATTCCAGTCCCACGGCATGCCATCAAGGATTGCATCTGCCGCAATATCCTCTACTGACTCCATTAGTTTTGCTAAATACTCTCTATTTTCGGTGCTGCATGGCGCAAATGAGACACCACAGTTTCCGATCATCGCGGTTGTGACGCCATGGAACGAACTTGAACTCATCATAGGATCCCAACCAATTTGCGCGTCCAGGTGAGTATGAAGGTCTATAAAACCAGGTGTCACAATCTTTCCTGTCGCGTCTATTGTCTCTGCGGCACTGTCCCGGCTCAAATCACCGATTCTTTCGATTTTGCCGTTCTTTATGGCAAGATCCGCTTTGACGGCATCAGCGCCCGTTCCGTCAATCAATGTCCCGCCTGAAATAATTAGATCGTATTCCATAATCCCCTCGTCCTAGTCCCGAATTCAAATGATCGTGACGTTTTTTAAAGTTACCACTAGGTGTTTCGTTCTTCGACTTTGTAGATTTACCGCTAAAGAAGAGCCACTCTCCAACATCTTACACAGAAATAGCGGCACGTATCCAGCCCTTTGGAGAGACTGATTCTTGCATCTGGTGGCCTCTTTTTATCATGTGTATTGCGGTAAGCTCATCGACACGAATCGGGGCGAAGATTAACTCTGAAAGGGGGTAGGTTGTTAGCGAATCAAAACATGGCACGTATAATCTCTTTGGCAGCTTTGCTACTTGGGTGTTCATATCTCAATCCAGCCTACGCTCTCCTGGGTGCCATGATGGTCAGATTCTTCTCGAGTGGTAATCCATTTCCAGTCTTTTCGAAATATGGAAAGAAGAGCCTCCAAGCAGCCATCATTATTCTCGGTTTCACGATCGGCTTCCAAACTCTCTTATCCTCAGCAAATCAGTATGCTTTAGCGACAATTATCTATATTTGTCTTTTACTGAGTGTCGGCTCGTTAATGTGGTGGATTTTCCGTTTAGATAAAAAAGAGGCTACGTTAATTACTGGTGGTACTGCCATATGTGGTGGAACAGCTATCGCGACTTTGTCTCCAATTATCGACGCAAGACCCCGCCAGATAGGAGCGGCAATGGCACTTGTTTTTGTGCTTAACGCGGTGGCACTAATATTCTTCCCATACATTGGGGGTTTTTTGAATCTCTCTCAGGAAGAATTCGGCGCCTGGGTGGCCTTAGCGATTCATGACACTAGTTCTGTAGTCGCAACAGCAGCTATATACGGAGAAGAATCTGCAGCGGTTGCGACAACTGTGAAGCTGGGTAGAACTCTTTTTTTGATTCCTCTTGCCTTTATCGTGGCATTAATTTTTAGATCGAAAAAAGCAAAATTTGAGATACCTTGGTTCGTTCTAGGTTTCATACTCGCGGCTCTCGTGGGAACATTGGTTGCTATACCAGTTGATCTTCAATCGGCTCTAGTTTTTATTAGCAAATTGTTATTGGTTTTCGCGCTGTGGGTGATCGGTTGTGAGATAGATCGTGACACACTGAAAAGCACCTCACCCAGCGTGGTTTATTTTGGCCTGGGATTATGGGCGGTAGCCGCTTCTTCAGCACTCTTCTTGATCAGGTTGTTTTAACGCGCCTCGATATTAGGCCTGGTCATGATCTTCTTGATCTTCTCTAGTGCTATCTTGGGCTTTCGGTCGAAGTATAAGAGACCGTTAATTTCCTGTTGTACATCGGTTAGTTGGGTCCACACAAAACCGCGGAGTAAATTACTCCTCTCGATCTGAGAGATCACTTCGAGAATCGCTATTTCTAGTTCCTGCTCTGTCTTTGGAATTGGGCCGTAGGCAAAAGCATCAATAGTATTCCCGGGGCTTAAGAAGCCTATTCCACCGCATTCCGTTAATAGGATCGGAAGCCGTGAAGGATTGGATCCGGGTAGTGCAGCAGGTCTTGGTTTGCCTGCTTCGGTAACTGAAGTTTGAGGGTTTGAGTAAATATCTTTCAGTTTCTCAGAGAGTGCTTTCTTATCATCGTAATAGACATGCAGAGTCCATAGATCTCCCAAACTATATTCCCACCCATCGTTCCCGATGACAGGACGGGATGGATCCAATGCTTTGGTTAGGTGATAAATAGAGTCTGCGAAGGCCCTCTGTTGTGGCCTCTGGCCTACATGCCAAATACCCCAAGACTCGTTGAAGGGCACCCAGCCAACGACGCAAGGGTGCCCAGCATCTCGCGTAACCAACTCGATCCACTGCTTATTCGTTGATTCAATTAACTCTGACGAGAAAATTCGACCGGAGGGCATCTCGTCCCACACCAAAATACCGAGTCGATCGGCCCAGAAGAGATATCTTGGGTCTTCAAGTTTTTGGTGTTTTCGAACAAAGTTGAAGCCCATTTTCTTGCAAAGTTCTATGTCTAACTTTAAAGCTTGATCATCCTCGGCTGTGTACCAACCTTTAGGAAAATATCCTTGGTCCAAGACGCCGCTCAGGAATACGTCCTCCCCGTTCAATAAAAATCGATCATCACGGATTTCGATTTCCCGCAGACCACAATATGATTCAACACGATCCAGAATTTCGCCGTTTTCGCTGATCGTGATCTCTAGTTCATAGAGGTTAGGTTCTTTCACACTCCACAAGCAGGGATTTGGCACTCGCATCTTGAATCTTATCTCGTTGCGATCATCGCAGACACTGAGGTCTCTCGTTATCTCTTCTCCGTCCAAGCGCAATACGGTACTGATTTCGGCAGTAGTTGGTTTCGAGAGTTGGTAGGTAAAAAATATTGACCCGGAATCTAGAGAGAAGTGGTTTCTTATCGAGCTCAAATAAAGATTACTCTTTGGCTCTAGCCAGACGGTCTGCCAGATTCCAATTATTGGATCATAGTCTATTGGCCACCGTGTCGTTCCAGCCTGCTTGCCCCTCGGTTGTTGCCATGAATCGCTGTCCTCAACAACGATAATTAACGTGTTTCTTTGCGGCTTCAAATAGGGGGTTAAACAAAACGAGAAAGGTGTGTACCCCCCTGTGTGTTTGCCCACATTTTGGCCATTAATGAAGACGGTTGTAGCATAATCGCTCGCACCTATATTCAGAAAAACCTGTTTCTCATCCCACGCTGGAAGATCGAATTCTCGCCGGTAGGCGACAAAACTTGGTTCATCTTCTAAAACGGCGCCTGACGATTGCGAGTTCGGCGCAAAAGGGACAACGATGTTTTGTGTCCAATTTTCCTCAGAAACAATTGCCCGAAGCGGATCCTGATCTGTATTGCCGGCGAAAAAATCCCATCTTCCGTTGAGATTTAGCCAATGGTCGCGCTTCAAAATGGGCCGAGGGTACTCGGGCCTGGGATAACTAAATTGTTTTTTTTCTGTCATGAAGGCCTTAGATTCTAATCTCTAGAGAGATTACCTCATGGGTGCAGACGGTTTCATCTTTTCTAGCGAGCTCAAGACTCAGGGTGTAAGTTGGAGTCGATTGATTCAATCGGGGGGATTCGCGCTTGCAGGTTGAGAATAAATTAACTCCGACCGAAAAACAGATGGAAGAATTTTTGGACCCCGGTTTTCTCGGACCGATTCATATGATTAACCTTCTGAAATTTAGACCTAGAGCGCTCTATGAGGACGGCAGAGATTCAGACTTAACTGGAGAGGAGGCCTTTAATATTTACTCACGCAAAGTAAACGAACTCGTTCGAGCTTCAGGTGGTGATGTGACCTTTATATCTAAGATTGTGCGCCTAGAAATAGGGGAGGCCGAACAGTTATGGGACAGAGTGATCTTGGCTAGTTATCCATCAAGGAAAATCATGCTAGACATTATGAGCTCGGAGCGGATGAGAGAGATAGCGATTCACAGGACGGCCGGGTTAGAGGGTCAGCTAAACATCGAAACGAGGAATGGATTTGGTCCATTCAGTATGTTCTAAGAAAACAGCTTCTCCATTATTTCCTCCGAAATGGTCGAAGGATTTTTTTCGCTAGTATAAACCTCTATATCTGCATACTTTTCATATAGATCTGTCCTCTCCGCAGCCAACGATTCGATGGTAGAGTTTTCTGGAGCAGCAATCCCCCGTTGTAAGAAATCACCAACTCTCGCTTTGATAAGTTCTAATGGAGTTTTTAAATAAACAACATCTGTTTCCGCTTTCAATCTTTTCATCGCTTTATCGGAGTAAATGGCGCTTCCGCCTGTAGCGAGCACGGAATTCTCGAGAGGGATATTAAGGAGTACCTTTTCCTCGATAACTCTTAACTCTAAAAAGCCTCGGGAGGTAAGTATCTCACTTAGGAGGGCTGATTCACGTCTTTGTATCTCAAGATCTGAATCGACAAATTGGCATTTCAAGGCTTTAGCAAGCAAGACGCCAACTGTGCTCTTACCTGATGCAGGCATCCCGATTAAAGAAATATTCTTGATTTCTCCTCCTCAACTAAAGAACGCATAAAGAGCCAATTGGCAAGCAATTAGGGCTGATGCCCAGATCCGGATGTCGCTGAACATTTTTCCTGATGGCGCTCTGACTCGTGAAAAAGGCAATAGCCAGACAAAAAAGAAAAGCAGCACAAAGAGTCCGAGGCTTATCCAATTAGCCGACTGAAGAGGTAGGTTATTTACTAGATCAGCCATATCGTGCCTACCTTTCTCTCCAGTTAAAGGTGAGTTGGTGGAGTTCGTTGAGCGGAAGTGGTTTTGTCCAATAACTCAGCGTTGTCATGCAAACTAATGCGTAGCAAAAGCTGATGAAAGCTACGAAAAGCATGTTTATACCTGAGAATAGTAATACGCCTGATAAAAGTACTCCTGTAATTAATGTCCACAGCCCCGCCTGCGGCGTAACGAACTTGGTCAAGGCGCCCAGACACAAAAGCGCGAGCATCGGCCCTTGAAAAAGCGACAGCATGTTTTGAACAGCAAGATAAATTCCTCCGAGCTGTTCGATAAAAGGGGCAGCTATCATCGCGATAGTTAAGATGCAGAGTGACAATGCCCTGCCAATCTTGAGATCGTCTTTGTCGTCGCTTCGTTTGAGTAGTACTTGGCGAATATCCCTAGTGATCATTAAGGCGGTGGTATTCACACCCGAGTCAATAGTGGATTGTAGAGCTGCGATGATTGCCACAAACATCAGTCCTGAAACGCCGACAGGCAACACGTTTTTTATTACCCACGGCAGGGCCATGTCTGGATTTTCTATTTGCGCCTCCATCACGAAGGCGAGTATCCCTGGGAAGATTATAAGTAGAGGCACGAAAGTTTTCGCCATCGCAGCGAACATCATGGAGGCGCTCGCATCCCACTGACTTTTTGCCGCGAGCGTTCGCTGTAAAATTGCTTGGCTCCCTATCCAATAGGCCGGAGATAACACAATTCCAAGCCCTAGGATGACGCCTGTCCAGGGAAAGTCTGGATGGTTAGCGGGTAGATAAGGATTAAGGTGTGTGGGGCTTTTTGTCTCTAAGCGATTTAAGAATTCGCTTATTCCTCCCATCTCCATAAAACCAAGATAGGCAACGATTATCGCGCAACCAAACATAATTGAGACTTGGAGAGCATCGGTGAAGGTGACGGCCGAGAGCCCTCCCGAAATGCTATAGGCAGCCACCACGAGCCCCGACACAAGAACGCCCACCACGACGGGCCAACCGAGATAGGTCTCCAAGGTAATGGCCAGCGCATACATGGCGATAGAAAGCACGAAGATCCCGGAAAGCGTAAATATTAACGCAACTAGAAGCCTCACCGACTGACCATAACGTCTGCCAAGATATTCAGGGATCGAGTAAACGCCAGCTTTCCAGTAGATTGGTATGAATATCAAGGAAGCAATAATCATTGCCGGTATCGCGCCAATCCACTCAAAATTGGCTTGAGCTAGTCCAGTTGCATAAGCGTTTCCGGAAGCCCCAACGTAATTATTGGAATCGATGTTTGTACCGATTATGGAAAGACCAATAATCCACCAAGGCAAGGAGCGTCCTGCCAGGAAAAAGTCTTTTGCGGTTTTAACGCCTCTGCTAACCCTAAAGCCAACTAAAACGATTAGGCCCAGATAGCCTAGAATCACCGACAGGTCGAGTAGATGCAATTTACTGCTAGCCGTACGCCATCTGAAGAGTCTCGATCACCCATCCAACTTGTACGGCCCAAAACCATGTAAGGCTCACTAGCGTTGCGAAGCAGAATCCAAGTGCGATCTTTTCTAAGTTAGATTTCTTTTTCATTACCCCCGCCCCATTCTAAGAAAAACCAATCCAACGCCCAGAAGCGGCGACGGTAAACCATATCATTATTGAGGTTACGGCTACTATTCGGAGTGTCCATGGATTCAATTCGGTATGATCGCCAGCGAGGAGAGGCTTTCTTATTGCATAGACGAAAACGATGCCGGTAGCCAGAGCCGCCATTTTAGCCGCGAACATCGAGTTGTAATAAAGTTTCATCGCTACGGCGGAGCTCATAAAAATCCCACTTATAATCATTATTGTGAGACCGACTCCAAACCATTTGTGTGTGTTTTCAATGACCATCTCTGACGGTAAATCCCTCAGCAGGATATTCAAAAGGCGTAAGTCTCCCACCAGCACCATACCTCCCATCAATGCCATACCCATTAAATGGAACATCTGTATGACTGCGAACGTGCCGCCATATGCTTTTGAAATATCTGCAAGTAACGATGTATCCAGCCACTCAAATAATGGGTAGAGATCCATATAACCCCCTTATTGAAAAGCCGCCATCTCGTCGACACATCCTGCTGCCCAATACATCGCATACGGCAGTTCTCTGCGACAATCAAACCAGTCATAGGCAATCGCTCTGCCTGTTATCACGACCCCTGACCAGAGCAACAGTGATAGCCCCGCTCCTACTCTGATGCGTTTTGGTGGGATAGGATCAAGATCCCAGCTCGAGGCGGATGCCTGCATTTTAGCTCTGAATAGGAACGCGTTTATCCCTGCTAGGATTAACAGAATAACCTTAGTCCTAAACCAAATGCTTTGTGTGGTTCTAACCGGGATCGCGTAGTAGAGAAGAAAACCTGAGATAAGCATAATTGCGAAACCGATCATCATGGGTTTGTCTAATCTATTCGCTATAGTCGATGCGGGCACTTTATCGAACGCCCAACCCAACATTCTAAGATCGATGACGCATAGCATGCCTAAAAAAATCATAAGCGACAAAACGTGGGTCGTCTCTATCCACGAGTACAAATAGATTGATTCATGTATCTGGGTGCTCCAACTCTGGGAGTCTAGCCAGCGGGCCAATGATAAAAGGATCTCGTTAAGCATGTTTTAGTTTTGCAGGCTTATCAGCCGTTCTCTCCAGCAATTCCTCTAAGCGTATACTCCTGGTGGCAGCGTATGACCATTTGACCATTATGTGAATAAACGCGGCCATCATTCAAACCTCTGCCATTTGTGGTGGCCGGGCTCCTTTGATCGTAAAGGATCCATTCGGAAGGAGCGAATCTGAAGGGAATCATGTGCAATGGTCTAGGCAGTTGAGGCGATGAGGATCCCAAGGTTCCCGGTAGTGTAAAACGGAGTTGAACATCAATGTTCTGTCGCCGAGGGATGCCAAAACTGACTGTCGACCTCTTTTGCAAAGCTCCACGGTTGCTAATGCTACTGCAAGAGTTCGGCTCAATAAGTGTCCGCCAAAAGTTCCTTCGGGCAAATAATCTTTCCTCAGGCCTTCGAAAATATCCTTCATCCGGGTCTCTTTTGCCTTTAGAAGCACAGCCAGAGGAAATTCTTCATAGAATGAGGTTTTTTGTATCAGTGACCCGCGAGCGTGCATATTTCGTGTACTACCTCATCGCACCCGGCATACCGCCATCAATCACTATGGTTTGTCCAGTCACAGAGCGAGAGGTAACAAAGGAGAATGTTTGCTCAGCTATATCCTCGGGCTGACCAACTAGGCCGAGAACGGCTTGACGCCGCGCGCCTTCTGCTACTTTTTCAGGTAAACGCTGAGCCATGCGCGTATTTTCGACCAAGCCGGGTGCGATGCAATTTACCGATACCTTTGGGGCCATGGCTACGGCGAGGCAGCGAGTCAGGTGGTTTAGGGCAGCTTTACTGGATGAATAAGCGATGCTACTTGATCCAGGGCTGATACCCCCTGCTGATGAAATGTTGACGATGTGACCGCCCAGGCCTGATTTCAGCATTGTTTCGCCCGCACGAGCGAGTAAGAACGGACCTCTCACGTTTGTTTCTAGGACCCGATCCCATATCTCTGGAGTGAGCGCATCCAACTGAGGGAAGGGTATGCCTATGTTCCAAGCAGCGTTGTTAATTAAAATGTCGAGGCTTCCCTCCGTTTTTCGAACATTTTCCATCAACAGATTAACTGACTCTGGTGATCTCTGATCCAACTGCACCGCCCGTGCAAAGCCGCCTTTATTCTGGATTGATTGCACCAATTCAGCGGCGGCTTTTTCGTTCCCGACGAAGGTAGCTATGGTAGTGGCACCTTGCTCGGCCAGTTTCCGAGCGATGGCGCCACCGATATCTCCAGATCCGCCAGTCACGATTGCGACCTTATCTTTCAAACTCAAATCAGGCATTGACGTGTCTAAATGTTTTTTGCATTGAATCACGAAAATACGAAAAGCTCTAACCACTAGAGTACGACTTCTCACTTTTGGTTATGGTTGGCAGAAACTTTTTTGGAGAAATTATGGAAATGCCCAGTCCTCTCAAAGGGATTAGAGTTCTAGATCTTACTCAGGTTTTTGCAGGTCCTTATTGCACCTATGAGCTCGCTCTTTTGGGTGCGGACATCATAAAAGTTGAGCCCCCCGGAGGGGAGCAGACTCGCTTTGGTGGAGCAATCGAGGAGCTTAATGAACAAAGGTTGGGCTTGTCGTTTTGCGCACAGAATGCCAACAAAGATTGTGTGGAGATTGACTTAAAAACTGAAGAGGGTATCGAAGCGATACTCACGTTGGCTGATGAGGTAGATGTTTTTGTGCAGAATTTTAGGCCGGGCGTTATTGAGAGATTGGGTCTTGGTGAAAAGGTGATCCGAGCGCGAAACCAAGAGATTATCTATTGCTCAATCTCGGCCTATGGTGGCGATGGTCCAATTGGCCATCGCCCCGCGTACGATCATGTGGTGCAGGCTATGAGCGGTATAATGTCCACCACGGGAACCGAAGAGATGGGGCCTGTGAAAGTTGGCGCGCCCTACATTGATTATGCGACGGGTTTGAATAGTGCCTTCGCCATTCTTTCTGCACTATTAGAAAAGAATCGAACAGGGAAGGGTCAACTTGTTGACATTTCAATGCTTGATACGGCGTTGAACCTTATGGCGAACAATTTGGTAACCGTTGCGACAACGGGTCGAGATATGCCAAAACTTGGCAACGAGGCGGCCAGTCGCGCGCCTTCTTCTGGATGTTTTGAGACTATGGACGGGTCGCTGCTTATGTTGGCAGCTAATAATGAAAAACAATTCCTCTCCGTCTGTCGGGCCCTCGGAGGTGAATGGTGGCTATCTGATCCCAGATGGATGACCCCAACCACCAGAGCTGCCAATCAAGAGTCTCTACGAGCTGAAATGAGTACAGCGTTTCGAGTGAAAACGGCCCAAGAATGGGAAAAAATCTTTGATCGTCTGGGTGTTCCCGCGAGCGCCGTGAGAACAATTAACGAGCTGATAGAAGAAGGTCAGCCTGATGCACGTGAACTAATATCAAGACTCCCGGTCGGAAGGACTCTGAGGAAAGTGGCTTTTCCAGCGATCGGTTTTAAACTGAACGGCGTCT
This sequence comes from K189A clade bacterium, assembly GCA_902631405.1. GTDB lineage: Bacteria > Pseudomonadota > Gammaproteobacteria > Pseudomonadales > Azotimanducaceae > UBA4421. The sequence continues at coordinate 16,389 of CACOYI010000001.1, forward strand.
CTCTGTCCCCCGACCAACCCCCCAAAGGAGTTGGTGAGGACAATTCGAAGTGGCTCCAAAGAGAATAAAGCCAGCCTCATTGTAACGATGGGTGAGCGAATGACGGTTATAACCATCCTGCTTGGTCAAAGATCTCCACCGCCTCTTTTTGTCGAATACCTAAGATCGACGCTGAAATCTGATCCTCCTTGAACGGACCCAGAGTGGATATGGGTCCAGTGGCTTCTCCTATAACAGGGTACTCATTGTTCCCTTCTGCAAATATTCTTTGTGCCTCATCGCTTGTTAGGTACTCGATAAATTTGATCGCGTTTTCTTTGTTTGGAGCCGAGGCAACAACTCCGGCACCACTAATATTTACGTGTGTGCCTCTGTCTGACTGATTGGGAAATACGACTCGAATGCCGTCTATGACGGCTTTGTCCTCTGGTTTCCCGGATGCCAGTAACCTACCAATGTAGTAAGTGTTAGCGATGCTTACCTTACACTCTCCAGAAGCCACTGCCCTTATTTGTCCTGTGTCGTTGCTCTGCGGGTCTCTGGCAAAGTTGCTAGCGACGCCTTTGGCCCAATTTGCGGCGCCTTCGGTGCCCGCCACTTCCAGAACAGACGCCATTAGCGAAATATTATAGATATTCCCCGAGCTTCTCATGCAAACCAAACCCTTCAATGACGGGTTCGCCAAGTCCTCGTATCTATTTATATTTATTGGTAGCTCAGTCTCGGTATTGATAACGATGACTCTGTTGCGCTTAGATATCCCGAACCATTTTCCGTCTGCTTGTCTTAGATTGGCAGGGATTCGATCATCGAGGATGTCGGATTTAATGGACTGGAAAATGCCTCTTTCTTCGGCTCTCCATAGCCTACCTGCGTCGACGGTTACCAATACGTCAGCAGGGCTTAATTCCCCTTCGCTAGCTATGCGTTCGATTAAAGCGTCGCTTTTTCCTTCTATGAGATTGACCTTGATTCCTGTTTCCTTAGTGAAGTTTTCATACAGAGCAATGTCTGTGTCGTAGTGTCTGGCAGAATAAAGGTTCAATTCGTTTGCGGGTTGGGCACAACCGAAAAATAAAGGAGTTAATAGAACTAAAATTACGCCTGTGTGTTTCATGATGCTTTCGTCTGCTAAATGAACAGGCACACTAAACTAAATGAGAATTATTTGCATTAAGGGATTTGGTCCCGCGGCGGGCTAGTCTATGCTGAGTAATTGTGCCTGCGCCGACGCTAGGTTCAATTTTACCTTTTCCCCGATGTTAATGCTCGGCTCCTTTTCAAAATGTAATTCAAGTGTGTCTCGATCTCCTTGAATGAATACGACGTATTTCTGTCCAAAAAATCGAATGTCTCTTACAAAACAGGGACTCTCGCTTGGCGCCAGTGACACCTTTTCCGGCCTAATTCCTATCTCTGCTCGGTCATTTTCCCTGAGCTTATCTCTGCCATTTATGAGGCTCAGAGATAGATCTCCGAATGCGGTTTTGAGCCGAGGTCCTTGAACTTTGCCTCTTAGCGTCTGCAGTCCTGAAAGGGTTTTGGCTATAAATGGATGCTTGGGGGCATGCCAAAGTTCCTTTGGCGTGCCCGTTTGCACTAATTTGCCATCTACCAAAACTGCTACTCGATCTGCGAGAGCCATCGCCTCCTCCGGATCATGAGTAACGATAAGTGTCGCGGTATCGTTTGCCTTTAATTGCTTCCGAGCGTCCTCTCGTAGTTGTTTTCGTAACGGCACATCGACGCTCGCGAATGGCTCGTCCAGCAGCATTACGCTTGGTTCAGTTATTAGAGCCCTAACGAGAGCGACTCGCTGTTGTTGTCCACCCGAGAGCGTTTGTGGATATCGATCTGAAACCTCGACAACTCGCATGCTTTCCAGACCAAGTGCAATCTTGTGTAAACGCTCTTTATTACGAACATTTCTCAATCCAAATCCTACGTTTTCGGAAACGGTTTTGTGGGGAAATAGGACATGATCTTGAAAGACCAAGCCAATGGATCTCTCCTCAGGTGGAGGATGAAGCTCTGAGTTCGCCAGTAACAAATCATTGAGCATTATTCTTCCGTTCTGAACCCGCTCCAGACCCGCAGCGATTCGCAGCAAGGTCGTTTTCCCGCTCCCGGATGGCCCGATAATGCAAACGATTTCGCCTCTATCGATTTCCAGATTGATATCCTGCAGAACGGATTCTTTCGTGAATCGGTGTGTAATGTGCTCGAATGAAATTCTCATTTTCTTAAGTTTAACCGCTGACCCCAAAACTTACGATAAGATGAGGAGCTCATTGCAGGAACGGCTGCTGTTCGAATTTTTCCTAGGAGAAGAAGAGAGCATGAAAAACCATTATGGAGAGAGTGCACACAAGACTCCGTTGATTGGACTAACTGCAAGCTTGTTCTCCCTCCCTGTATTAATCCCGCTGGTAGTTGTGGTGAGCGCCTTTTTTTCGTTGGACTGGAGCACATGGCGCCACCTATTCGAGACTGTATTAGGAACTTATTTGCTTAACACAGTCTTATTGATGGCTGGAGTCGCGACATTGTCTTTGATCCTTGGCCTCTCTACAGCTTGGGTTGTTACTCAATATGAATTCTTGGGATCAAAAATCATTAGCTTATTATTGATCCTACCCTTGGCTTCGCCCGCTTATGTTATCGGATACGTATATGCTGAATTATTTGATTTCTCGGGACCTATTCAGAGCTCTCTGAGAGGACTATTGGGTTGGTCGGCTGGTGATTACTATTTTCCCGCAATAAGGTCTTTGCCAGGAGCGGTTCTTGTCATCTCACTCGTACTCTATCCCTACATTTACATGTTGGCTCGTTCCAATTTCATGAGTCAATCTGGAGCTTTAACGGAGGCTGCTCGTACTCTTGGTTCTAGCTCGTCCCGAATTTTGATGGAGATTGCGCTACCACTGGCAAGGCCTGCTCTCGTCGCCGGGCTGGCTCTAGTTTTAATGGAGACAATCGCGGATTACGGTGTGGTTGAACACTTCGGCGTGCCGACTTTTACGACGGGCATATTCCGAGCCTGGTTTTCGATGGGCGAGTATACTACTGCGCTAAAACTAGCCGGTTGTCTTTTTCTAATGGTCTTCGTGCTACTTATCCTCGAATTGAATGGGCGGAGAGGATCGGTGGCTAATCCAATATCTCTGGTTACTAGTTTCCGTAAAAAACAACTTAAGTGGTATGTCGGCTTATTCCCGATGACCTTGTGTTTAATGCCGATTCTGTTGGGTTTTGTCATACCTGTTGGTTACCTCGCTTCTCTTGCTATTGGAAGCAGCGATAGCTTATCGCTCCTCCGATTCTTGAGCTTCGCGTGGAACAGTTTTTCGGTCGCCACAATTGCCGCGATACTTTGTTGTATAGGTGCTATAGCGCTGGCCTACATCGATCGCAACCGATCGGGACTAATTTCCAGTTCACTTGTTCGGTTATCAACCCTTGGTTATGCGCTCCCCGGCCTTCTCCTGGCGATTGGTTTGATAGGGCCTTTGACATGGCTTGATAAGTCTATTGCTCGATTTTTTTCAGAGATTTTCGATATTGAGCTCGGTCTTCTTCTAACAGGAAGCATTTTTGCTCTCTTGTTAGTCTACACAGGTCGCTTCATGACAATTAGCTTCAACAGCATCAGCTCCGGATTCGCGCAGTTGCATCCAAATTTGGATGCTGTCGCGAGAACTCTAGGGGCCGATTCAACAGAAGTTTTGCGCCGCATCCACGTGCCGCTTTTACGGCCGTCTATTTTTGTAGGCATGTTACTTGTGTTTATTGACGTCGTTAAAGAATTGCCCGCCACGTTGATTTTGCGTCCGTTCAATTTTGAGACCCTAGCAACTCGTGTATATCGTTTGGCCTCTGACGAGAGGTTGGCGGAAGCATCAACAGCAGCATTGAGCATAGTGCTTTTGGGAATCCTCCCGGCCGTTCTCTTATTCCTTATCCAGGATCGCAAGGAGGCTTAATATTCCGGCCGATTGCTCAGGAGGTCGAAGGATCGTCATTGAAAGAACCAATGATTCGTCACGTGAAGTTGATTGGTGCACTGCTCTCATGCGGATATGGCTATAAAAAAGCAAAATCTTCCCAGCAAAATCTGTGTTCGTTGCAACAAGGAAATGACATGGAGGAAGCGTTGGGCAAAGAACTGGGAGGAGGTTAAGTATTGTTCTACCCGTTGTAGGCGTGGTCTGAGTTGAAGCGATGCCAGAAGGCCCGGAAATAAAACGACTAGCGCAGAGGTTAGGGAAGGTGCTTGTGGGGAAACCTTTGTCAAGCGTGGCCTTCAGCTATAGGACGTTGGGTATTTTTGATCAGGAGTTATCCTCATCGGAAATCGAGCTGGTAGATAGTCGAGGCAAGGCTCTTTTGATTCAATTCAGCTGTGGGAAGACTATCTATTCACATAATCAGCTATACGGAAAATGGATTGTGACCCGTGCCGGAGTGGAGCCGAAAACAGGTAGGACGAAAAGACTCGTTATCCAGACGCCCCAGCATAGAGCCGCTTTGTACAGTGCTTCGGAAATCGAGGTTCTCGAAAACAGCACTGTGTTGGATCACAGTTTTCTCAAGAAATTAGGGCCCGACGCGTTGTCCGAAGAAACGCATTGGAGAGAGGTGGCTGAGCGACTTATGGAACCAAGCTTCAAGAATAGATCTTTGGGAGCTCTCCTACTCGATCAATCGTTTGTTGCTGGATTAGGGAATTATCTTCGCACCGAAATACTCCATGAAGCCTGCCTTCACCCGGATCTCCGCCCCAAGGATTTATCCAGAAGCGAAACGGGAAAGCTTGCCCGAACGATTTTAGAGATAACCCGGCTAGCATTAAAAACAGCTGGCGTGACAAACAAACCTAGTCGCGTAAAGAAACTAAAGCGAATAGGCCTAACTAGGTCTCGATACCGTTTCTCAGCTTTTGCTCGGGAGGGTCAGGCATGTTACCGCTGCGAAGAGACAATTGAGCGGCGAAGCGTTAACTCGAGAAGGCTTTATCTCTGCCGCACGTGTCAACCAGACCGGTTACAGATCTCGAGGGACAATTCATGAGTACTGCGCTTTTATTGCAAGGTAACCAACTCTTTCCTTTTGAGGAGCTAGACCGCGGATTCCCTGACCATAAAAAGGACCCCGCCGTCGTGATGATAGAAGATCTCGGTATCTGCAAGAGGTACCGATATCACAAGCACAAGATAATCCTCATTATTTCTGCGATGAGGGCGTATGCCGAGTCGCTTAGGTCGGCAGGCTATGAGGTTCACTACTTAGAGCTGAGCGATTACAAAGACGTCAGCTATATGGACAAATTAGCCCTGGTTATCGATCAGCATGGCGTCGACAAACTTCTTACGTTCGAAATCGAATCTGTTTCACAGCAGCGGGTTTTGGATAAGTTCATAGAAAAAAAACGTATAGAACTCGTCACTGCCGCGAGTCCCATGTTTCTCTCCTCAAGGGAATCCTTTCGAACTTTTAGCCAAAAAAGCAAATCGAGATTGCAAATGGCAACTTTTTATAAAGAGCAGCGGGGAAATTTAAAATTACTTCTTGAGCCTGATGGCTCGCCATTTGGTGGAAGGTGGAGCTTCGACACGGAAAATCGCAAAAAGTTGCCGAAGGATCTGGTTCCCCCGGAGAGCCTTAGCTTCGAACCTGATGATCTCGTAAACGCGGTTGCGGGCATGGTAGAGGAAGAATTTTCGGAGCACCCCGGGGATGGTAGAAACTTTAAATGGCCAATCAGACGTGATCAGGCGCTGGCCTGCTTAGCAGAGTTCGTAGAAGAGCGTTTAGAATTATTTGGGCCCTATGAGGATGCGATGACCACTCGCTCGAGGACCGTTTTTCACAGCGCACTGAGTCCTTTACTCAACCTGGGGCTGATATTACCGAAGGAAGTCGTCGAGAATGTTCTCGCCGCCGCCGAGAAACGATCTATACCTATTGAGAGTCTAGAGGGATTCTTGAGGCAGATTGTTGGTTGGCGAGAGTTTATTCGGGGTGTCTACCACAATTTTCATGAAAAACAGGCTCGGTCTAATTTCTGGGGACACAAGAGGAATCTGACGGACGCATGGTATGAAGGAACCACAGGTTTAGAGCCGCTCGATAAGACTGTGCGGGAGGTGGTTGGTTCAGGTTGGGCCCATCATATTCCCAGATTAATGATTCTTTCGAACCTGATGCTGCTTTGTGAGATAAAACCCAAGGTTGCGCATGATTGGTTTATGGAGATGTTTGTTGATGCTAGCCCGTGGGTAATGGGACCCAATGTCTATGGCATGGGTCTTTTTAGCGACGGAGGTATTTTTTCGACTAAACCCTATATTTGTGGATCGAATTACATACTTAAGATGAGTGATTATAAGCGCGGGGATTGGTGCGACGTCATGGATGGATTGTATTGGCGGTTTGTAGATAAAAATCGCTCGTTTTTTCAGGGTTCGGCCAGACTTTCATTTATGCCGCGAACCCTAGATCGAATGAATGTGGAAAGAAAGAATAAGATATTAGAGCTCGCGGGCCGTTTTCTTGACCAAAATACCGATTAAAGCTTCTCTCCAGTCAGATCCAACACAAGACGACCGATCGATTTTCTGTTTGCTAGATCTTCAAGTGCTGCGGGCAATGCATTTATCGCGACGGTTCGATCGATGAGTGGATTGATGTCGCCGGCGGTGGCTTGCCAATACAGCTCCTCGAAACAGTCTTCGATCGGTTGAGGTTTGTTGTATCGATAACCTCCCATGTGCACGCCAACAATCGAGTAATTCTTTACAAGAGCATGGTTTAATGGGGCCTTAGGTATTTCCCCATTGGCAAATCCGATTACCAAGTAGCGTCCCTCCCAGGCAACTGTTCTTCGGGCTGGGTCAAAGAACCGTCCACCGACGGGGTCGTAGACGACGTCAACGCCACGATTGTCAGTGAGATCCATAACGCGATCGTAAAGGTCTTCTTCTTCATAGTTGATAATTTCATCTGCGCCCAACTCCTTGCAGGCTTGTAATTTTCGCGAATCGCTTGCTGCAGCTATGATCCAGCTTCCAAGGTTTTTGGCGATTTCTATCGCTGCGGAACCAACCCCTCCGGCGCCGGCAAGTATCAGTATGGTCTCGCCAGACTGAAGGCTTCCGCGTCTTTTCAGTGCGAACCACGCGGTGCTATAAGTCACATGTAGGGCAGCAGCTATCTTGCTTGGCACGGTCTTGGGTATAAGCTGGCACTGCGATTCATCCAGTAGTGCCTCTTGTGCGAAGCCGCCAAAAGAAGAAAATGTTGGTCCACATACGCGCTCGCCAATTCTAAACTTGGAATGGGGTGAGCATTCAATGATCTTTCCCGCAGCCGTCATACCTGGCGTGAATGGGGGGTCCAATTTCACCTGATATCTTCCCTGGCACTGCAAAATGTCAGCGAAATTTAAATCTGCTGCTTCTACCGATATCTTAATTTGGTCGCGATCAGCTGGAGGTAGATCAAGCTCCTCCATCTTTAATAGGGCCCAAGGGTCACCTAGCTTATTTATCCTCCAACACTTCATAGATGGCCCCAATAATGGTAACGCATAGCTTAGCTTATCTTTGCTATCCTTGAGCCACTATTAGAGTCACACAAAGCATTTTCAACTAGGGATTTTATACTATGGTTAAACAGTTCTCTTTGATTGCCTCAGCGTGTGGGTTGTCTTTACTGCTTCTAGGTTGTCAAACCAATGACTTCAAGCCTGAAAAGTTTGAAAACCTGAACACAAAATATGACGTGATCATTCGTCGGGACTTGCGCGGGGTTCCTCATATAAAAGGTAAAACTGATCCCGATACGGCTTTTGGCTTCGCCTATGCTCAAGCTGAGGATAATTGGCAGCTCATTGAGGACGCTATACCCTTTTATCGTGGTGAGAATGGTCTTTATACCGGGCTCGACGGTGCAGTGACCGATTATCTGGTCAAATGGTTAGGGCTTTGGGAAACTTTGAATGAGCAGTATCAGTGGGACTTGAGTCCAGACACAAGATCCTATGTGGAGGCCTTTGCGGATGGGCTCAACTATTACGCGGCGCTGCATCCCGATTTGGTTGACGAAACTAAGTTGCCCATAAGACCAAAGGATATCGTTATGGGTTTCATGCTGCGCCATTTAATGTTTTATGGATTTGACGGTGTCATCAGGGAGTTAAACAAAGCTAGTCGACAACGACCTTTGAGCGAGCGCAGTGAAACGGAAATCAAGACTGAATCTGACGATGACCTAGAAGAGGAAAGCATCTCTTTCGGGGGTCTACCGATAGGGTCAAATGCGTTTGCGATATCGGCGAGAGGTTCTGAAGAGGGAGCGACCCGAATCGCGATCAATTCGCACCAACCTCTAACGGGACCTGTTGCCTGGTATGAGGCACATATAAAGAGCGACACCGGTCTGGACGTGCTGGGCGGCCTTTTTCCTGGTGGGCCGGTCATCAATGTAGGATTCACGGAAAATTTGGCTTGGGGTGCAACAGTCAACAATCCTGATCTGGTCGATGTTTTCGTCCTCGAAATTAACCCAGATGATGCCGATCAATATCGGTTTGATGGAGAATGGAAGAATTTCGAAAAAAAAGAGGTAGATATCGATCTTCGGATTTGGGGATTTCTCCCGTGGAGCGTTTCAAGAGAGGCACTCTACTCTGAACATGGGCCAGCGATACGAACTGATCATGGCACTTATGCGGTGCGGTATGCGGGTATGGGAGAAATTCGCCAACTGGAGCAGTGGTACAGGATGAACCAGGCTCAGAATTTTGATGAGTGGCGAGAGGCAATGTCGATGCTTTCTTTTGCGAGTTTCAACTTTGTTTATGCTGACAAAGAGGACAACATTATGTTCCTGCATAACTCACTCACACCAAGGCGGATGGAGGGTTACGACTGGAACAATTACCTCCCTGGGGATCGATCCGAACTGATCTGGAAAGAAACGCTTGGTTTCTCTCAGCTCCCGCAGGTAATCAATCCCGATGCAGGTTTTGTTTTAAGTGCTAATCAAACCCCTTTTCGAGTTACTCATCCGTCGGAAGATCCCAAACAGGCAGACTACAGTCCTGTGCACGGGTTCCAGTTAAATATGACGAATCGAGCGAATAGAGGGTTGGAGCTTTTTGATTCTTTGCTTCCCATTAGCAGGCAGGAATTTTTTGAAATCAAGCATGATAAGTTTTACTCCATAAGTACAGACTACGTGACCTATCTCGATAAGATTCGCGCTGCAGACTTTGCTGAACCGTTGCTTAAGGATGCGCAAGCGGTGATCTCCGAGTGGGACTTAGCTACGGATCAGGAAAATCTGGGTGCAGCTCTAGGAACTTGCGTCCTTTTAGCTGCCGAGAGAGATGATGATCGCGAGCAGCACTCAGATGAGCAGGTAGAAAGCTTGCTGAGCAAGTGCGCCGTGCGGTTGATGGAGGCGAGGGGAACTCTAAAACCCAGATGGGGAGACGTGAACCGACATGTTCGAGGAGGACTGAATCTTGGTGTCGGCGGTGGACCAGATATTCTCCGAGCTGTATATGGATCCGGTTTGGAAGAAGATGGATTCCTGACTAATCGCGCAGGGGATGGCCTTTATTACATTGTCTCTTGGGATAGGAATGGTAATTTAGACGCCAGGGGGCTGCATCAGTATGGAAGTGCTACTTTAGACGAGACTTCACCTCATTACTCAGACCAAGCACAGGATTATGTCGATGAGAAAATGCATGATCCTTGGTTTGAGGAAGAAAAAATCCTCTCCAACCTAAAGACAGAGTATCGCCCAGGTGAAGAGGCTTTATAGAAATGTTGCAGCCGTTAGACTCAGAAGCCTCATTCATAATTTACTTAGATTTTAAAAGCCCTTATGCCTATCTCGCGATAGATCCAACAAGACGTCTTCTCTCAGAGGCAGGTTTGATTGCCGATTGGAGGCCCTTTGTACTTGATATCCCGAGCTATCTTGGATCGGCGAAATTGGGCAAATCCGGCAAGGTTGCGGAGCAGAACAGAAGTCCCGAACAGTGGTCCGGAGTGAAGTATGCGTATTTCGACTGTCGTCGTTACGCTAACTTAAGAGATGTAACTGTTCGTGGCACGGTCAAAATATGGGATACGAATTTAGTCGCCACGACTATGTTTTGGGTGAAGCAGCAAGAATCGCTAGCTGAACAGTGTAAGAGTGAAAGTTTGTTAATGAGGTTCCTCGATCGGGTTTTTGTTCCATTTTGGAAGCGGGAGTTGGATGTCGAAAGTGTTGCTCAAATGGAACTCGTGCTAACGGATATCGGTGCTTCATCGGATGGCTTTTCGGATTTTCTGAGTGGTGAGGGCTCTAGGGCCAACCAAATATTTCAAACGGAATGTTTTAACAGCGGGATATACGGCGTTCCGACCTTTGTCATTCCCGGATCAGAAGATGCTGCCCCCGAGATTTTTTTTGGTCGAGAGCACCTTCCTCGGCTGCAATGGGAGCTGACTGGTAGGAATGGTCCACGACCCGATATCGCTTATGAACATGGGCCCGAAAAGCCTTCCGGGACTCAGAGTGAAGGACGATCCTTGGTGGTGTGCGTTGATTTTAAGAGTGCTGAAAGTTTTCTCGCTGTTAAACCAACTATCAAAGCTTGCAAAGAGCGCGCGATTGAAATCGACTGGAGGATTATTAAACGGCCACCCCTTAAAAAGCATGCTATGCCAGCCGACACCTCAAATAGAGGCGAGATGCATCGTTTTTTTCGCTCGAGGTATATTGCTCGGGATCTTGCTCGTTATGCCCCGGTGGAGTTGATGAATATCTACGATGAGGAGCGATCTGATTGGGCTTATCTAGGCCTCTTATGGCTTCAAGAAGTTGGCGAAAAGTCCACGGTCATTGACAATTATATAGAGCTTGTCTTCCAAAAATATTGGGTTGAGGGACGATCGATCGATACTAGCGATTCCATTTCTGAGATCTTTCAAACCATGGGCTTTGATGCCCATGAGTTCTTGGTCTATTTAGAAGAAGATAGTGGTTTGGCGTTGTCGAGTAGACAAGAAATCGATTCGGAACTACCCGTAATGACGACACCGACGTACTTTCTGAGTAGCGAGCCTTATCAGGGGAGGCAACACTTGCCTCTGATAATGAGCAGGCTGCGCTAAAATAAATCAAACGATGCTAAAGTTTAGCGCTGTCTCAACGTCTCACTGCCTGTTTCAATCTTCGCTGGGTTTGATTTCGAAGTCCGCCGGGCTATGTCTTTCAGTCACCCTAGTCTCTTTTGGTCCCCAGGGTCTGTTGACTCTCCTTCCTCGTTCGACCGCAGGTCTGGCATTGATCTCATTCGCCCAGCGAATAACATTGCTGTAGGTCTCAGCCTGGATGAATTCGCCCCCACCGTACATATTCTCTGTCGCCAATGCCCCGTACCATGGAAAAACCGCCATATCGGCGATCGTATAGTCGTTGCCGCATAGAAACTGGCGTTCACCAAGACATTGATCCAACACGTCAAGTTGACGTTTGATCTCCAAGGTAAAGCGGTTAATTGCATATTCGATCTTCTCTGGGGCGTAAGCATAAAAATGTCCAAAGCCGCCTCCTAGGTAGGGGGCGCTGCCCATTTGCCAGAATAGCCAGGACATACACTCTGCCCGGTCAGACGGGTCCGTGGGCAGGAAGTTCTCAAATTTCTCCGCTAAATGAACTAGAATGGCGCCCGACTCGAAGACGCGTATAGCTGGATTCGAGCTCTTGTCGAGCAATGCTGGTATCTTTGAATTGGGATTGATCGAAACAAAGCCACTACCGAATTGTTGATTCTCACCGATGTTGATAGGCCAAGCGTCGTACTCCGCTTCCGAAATACCAAGCTCAACTAGTTCCTCGAGGAGTATCGTAACCTTCGCGCCGTTTGGGGTTCCTAGTGAATACAGTTGCAAATCGTGCTTGCCCTCTGGCAAGTCTTGATCGTGCGTTGCTCCTGCTGTCGGACGGTTCATAGAAGCGAAACGCCCGCCGCTTTCCTTATCCCATTCCCAAATCTTCGGTGGAGTGTATGAAGTATTGTCGCTCATGTGAAACCTTGATAAACCAATTCGCACGATGTTAGCGCTTCTTTTACGAAATCGCGATCCCGCATGGCCAACACGAACCAAAGGATTTGACACGATAACCCATCTTTGTTGAGATCCGTGACCCGGCATAGTCACAGCGCAAGTGATCGTTGCTAAAAATTAAACTAGGAAGGAATAGGATCATATGAAGACGAAGATCACTGAGATGTTTGGAATAGAGCACCCGATCATACAAGGGGGCATGCACTACGTTGGCTTGGCCGAAATGGCTGCGGCAGTCTCAAATGCAGGTGGGCTAGGTATCATTACAGGCTTAACCCAAGGGACTCCGGAAAAATTAGCCAACGAAATAGCTCGGTGTAAGGACATGACCGACAAACCTTTCGGCGTAAATCTCACTTTCTTACCTGCGATGACTGCTCCGGACTATCCCGGTCTTGTCCAGACAATCGTAGACAGTGGCGTGAAAGTTGTCGAAACAGCTGGCAACAATCCAGCTAAATGGTTGCCCCAGCTAAAGGATGCCGACATTAAGGTCATTCATAAGTGCACGAGTGTTCGGCACTCTGTTAAGGCTCAGGATATTGGTTGTGATGCTGTATCAGTTGATGGTTTTGAGTGCGGCGGTCATCCGGGTGAGGACGATATTCCAAACTTCATTTTACTCCCAAGAGCTGCCGATGAATTAGATATTCCATTTGTTGCGTCTGGCGGTATGGCTGATGCACGCTCTCTTGTTGCCTCCCTTGCTATGGGTGCGGAGGGAATGAATATGGGAACACGATTTATTGCTACGAAAGAGGCGCCGGTTCATGAAAACGTAAAGCAAGCAATTCTTGCTGCATCAGAGTTAGATACTAGGCTGGTTATGCGGCCATTGAGAAATACAGAGCGTGTTCTGACGAATTCGGGAGTCGAAAAACTTTTAGAGAAAGAAAAAACACTGGGCGCCCACATTAAATTCGAGGATATTGCAGAAGAAGTAGGCGGTGTTTACCCGAGAATCATGGAAGAGGGTGACATGGAGGCTGGAGCTTGGTCCTGCGGCATGGTGGCCGGTCTCGTTTACGATATTCCGACGGTGCAAGAGTTGGTAGATAGGATAATGCAAGAAGCCGATAGTCTTATCGCTCAGCGCTTATCTAACTTCGCAGCGGCGTAAACAAAAAATAAGAAAAATAAGGATGTGAAATGAGAGAAGCAGTAATTGTTTCAACTGCCAGAACGCCTATAGGAAAGGCATATCGGGGAGCTTTTAATAATACCTCAGGGCAGGCTCTGGGAGCCCATGCCATTAAGCATGCCGTAGAAAGAGCCAAGGTCGATCCAGGTGAAGTGGAAGATGTCGTGATGGGAGCGGCTTTGCAAATGGGTTCAAGTGCTTTCAACACGGCGAGACAATGTCTTTTGGAAGCTGGCCTCCCTGACTCAGTGGCCGGACAGACGATCGATAGACAATGTTCCTCCGGAATGATGGCTATCAGTATTGCTGCCAAACAGATCATTTCTGACGGTATGGATGTGGCAATTGGCGGGGGCGTTGAATCGATTTCAACGAATCAAACTGGCGACATGTTCACGACGCCGAGTTCATGGTTGTTGAAAAATCAACCAGCCCTCTACATGGCAATGATTGAGACTGCCGAAGTGGTAGGCGAACGTTATGGTGTTTCGCGAGAAGACCAGGACTTTTATTCCGCCCAGTCTCAGGCGCGAACGGCCGCAGCACAACAAGCAGGGGCTTTTGATGAGGAAATTGTCCCGCTGCCTTCGGTTATGAAGTTGATGAACAAAGAGACTGGTGAAGCGAGTGATGTTGATGTCAATCTTGATAAAGATGAAGGGAATCGACCTGGGACAACAGCAGAGGCGCTGTCTGGTCTTCAGCCGGTGTTTAGCGGTGGACAGGTTATTGCAGAGGGTAAGCATGTAACGGCTGGTAATGCCTCTCAATTATCAGACGGTGCTTCTGCTTGTGTTCTGATGGAATCCAAGCTTGCAGAACAAAGAGGGCTTCAGCCTCTTGGCGCTTATAGGGGAATTGCAGTTGCGGGCACGAAGGCGGATGAAATGGGGATAGGGCCTGTTTACGCGGTACCTAAGTTGCTAGAGAAGAATGGTCTCACGATGGATGACATAGACCTCTGGGAATTGAACGAAGCTTTCGCAGTCCAGGTCGTCTACTGCAGGGATAAGCTAGGAATACCCGATGAAAAGTTGAATGTGAATGGAGGAGCAATATCAATCGGCCACCCTTACGGTATGTCTGGTTCCAGGATGGTAGCCCATTCACTTATAGAGGGTAAAAAGCGAGGCGCTAAGTACGTCGTATCCACTATGTGCATTGGCGGGGGGATGGGAGCCGCGGGGTTATTTGAGGTTCTTTAATCTCCGAAGCTAACTAGAAAGGTCTCTGGCCATGTCAATTAAGACTGCTCTGGCGTCTCGACTCATAGACTACATGCTGAGTGAGAGACGTCAGAGAGTATTATGGTCAAGAGTGGAAGAAAAAAGAGAGCGGCGCTCCGTTTCACACAAAGTCGAATACTTCCATCAGGTGGATGACCCTTATAGTCACCTCATGTTGCAGCTCCTGCCAAAGCTGATAGAAAAATACGATATAGAAGTCAGCCCTTACGTGGTGCCTCCCCCTGATGATTGGGCAGCGCCGGAACGTGAGAAGTTGGTTGCCTACTCCAGGCTTGACGCGCACCGGCTGGCAGCCAAATCCGGAGGGATCCTAAATTTCTCTTACTCTGACAAGCAACCTAATAGAGCTTCCATCCTGCAAGCTGAAAGTGATTTAGAAAAAGTTTTTAGAGAGGGCAATCCATGGGCAACAGCTGACAAAGTCAGTAGCAATATGTGGGCAGATAACCTCGATGGTGGGATTGCAGTGAATGGTGATTCGCGAATATCAGTTCGTTTAGAAGAAGGAGCAAAACGTCGCAAGCAATTAGGTCATTATCTTGGAGGCGTTTTAGCTTATGGAGGTGAACTTTATTGGGGCCCGGATCGCCTCCATCATCTCGAGCGGAGATTAACGTTGTTGGGAGCTCTGCGTGAACCGATTGATGCAACCGTTCTTCAATCTATCGTCCCCGATTTGGAACCAATGTTCGAGGCCCAATTAGATAGTAAAAATTTGATTGGCCCCAAGCAGGAGATTCATTTTTATCTTTCGTTCCGTAGCCCTTATACCTATCTTGCGGCAAAACGGTTAAAGCGACTTGCTGACAAATTTGGTGCAAAGCTATGCTTAAGATTTGTGTTGCCCATGGTTATGCGTAATTTGCCTGTGCGACGGGAAAAAGGACTCTACATCATGAAAGACGCGGCGAGAGAAGCCCGTCATCGTGGTCTTCCCTTCGGAAGAGTAGCGGACCCTGTAGGGAGGCCAACTGAGCGAGCTTATTCGCTATTCCCATGGGCGATCGAAGAAGGCAAAGGTTTCGAGTACTGCGATTCTTTTTTGTCTGCGGTGTGGTCTAGAGGTGTCGATGCTGGCTCGGATAAAGGTTTGCGGTCGATTGTTGAGTCAGCTGGTCTGGACTGGACTCAGGCCTCCGCAATCTTGGGGGATGAGAGCTGGAAAAAAATTGCCGAGGAAAACAGGCAGGAAATGGATGAACTTGGGCTTTGGGGGGTACCCAGTTTTCGCATAGGCGAAACGGCTACCTGGGGACAGGATCGACTTTGGGTTATTGAGGATAGGATGCTGAAAAATTTGACCGGTGAAAGTGGCTAGGGCGAGTAAGGAGTTTCGGTCATGAAGACTCTTTGTATGTCTTTAACTAGACGGCCATCGGCAATCGACTCTCGATAGACCTCCTGCCAAACCGGATCAGTCCCGAAATTCTTCCAGTTTATAGCAGCCTCCAGCTTGCTTGGATGGGCGACAAGGTAGATCAACGTGTCATCAGACTCTTCTGGTTTCCAGTATCGGATATTTCGAATGCCGTGCTTTTCAAATAACGCCATTGTGTGGTTTTTAAACCGCTCTTCTAGTGCTTCTAACTTGCCCGGATTCGCGGTGTAGGTCCTCAATTCATATAGTATTTGCGGCTCACTAATGATCTCGTAACCCGTTGTTTCAGAAACTACAAGGCCGCAATTTAAGGAACAAATCAGAAGTAATTGCCGCACAAGTTTCTGCATATCCTCGATCCTTTTTAATTTTTTCCCTTTGAGGAAACTTCGGTGGAGCTGGAGTTCAGAACACTTTATTCGTTTTGAGCTGGATTGTAAGCTAGAGAGGCAACTTTTTTGGGGGGAGTAATGAAGAGCTTTCAAGTAGCGATGATCACATTGACGGTGAGCATATATGCATTTGGTTTGGCGGTAGACAATGCGAGAGGTTCGAGCGTTCCTGACCTCTCTGGTTTTTATGACAGCGGAACTCAAACCCCAGAGCAGCGACCAGCGGCTTTTGGTGACAGACAGTTTTTGACTGAAGCGGAAGCGGAAGAACTACTAAAGCAAGCCACGTTTCTCCAAACGGATGAGAATGTCATAAGCGATCCAAATCGTAGTGCTCCAGTGAAGGGCGGGGATGGAAATAACGCATTCGGAGCAGGAGCGGTGGGTGGATATAATTCATTCTGGGTCGATCCCGGCTCGGGACTATCTTCCGTAGACGGTAAGTTCAGGACTTCGATTATTTATGATCCACCAAATGGCAGGCGTCCGGCAATGACCCCGAGGGGTATGAGGAAAATAGCCGAGAATTTTACCTCTTTCTCATACACGAATGATGGAACGGCATCCTGGCTAGAAAACGAAGGCCCTGGCCCGTTTGATGGCCCAGAAAGTTTGGCATTAGCAGAGCGGTGTCTTCTGGGCTTTAGTGCTGGTCCCCCTAGCATGCCTGGGCTATACAACAACTTTAAACGAATTGTTCAGACCGAGGACCACGTTATGATTCTCCTCGAAATGGTTCACGATGCGAGAATTATTAGGCTGAACTCTGACCATGGTTCAGACGAAAACAGAAAGTGGCTCGGTGATGCAGTCGGGAGATGGGAGGGCGACACTCTGGTTGTAGAAACAAAAAACTTCACGCCATACACAGGGCTGTACGGTGGTGACGAGAATCTGCATCTTACTGAGCGTTTCACCAAACTAGACGATGGAAACTTGCTCTACAATTTTACAGTCGATGATCCCACCGCGTGGACCAAACCATGGAGTGGCGAATACGTGTGGAAGTCGACTGAAGGAAAGGTCTATGAATATGCCTGCCATGAGGGCAACTATGCCATGGGTAACATCCTGCGTGGGGCTAGGATATTAGAATCAGAGTACGTTCCAAAGCAGGCTAGCGCCAATTAGACGCTGAAGCTTAAGCGTGTTGAGAAGTTTCCTCCGTCTTAAACGGCGGGTGGGCAGGTAATTTTTGGAAAGGGTATTGGAACTTGGCGGTTACTCGGCACGATATTGTGGCCGGCTTTTTGTTCAAACGGGTTATTCTGTCAGTCGGGTTAAGTCGTCCCCCAAACCTGGCTGGGCCTCCAAAATGGCTATGAATTTATTTCTCGATGTGGAGAAGCAATATCTTGATTCTTTCCGGCAGGACCTTCCGGATAGTTTTGATGTCGTCATCGTTGAGGCGAACTCGGCGGATGAGGCCATCAACCTTGGGATAGAAGAGTGGAAGAATGCAATTGTGGTTGTGATTACTCCATTTGGTCTTTCGGGACCTAGGCGTAATTGGAAGGCAACCCCGAGCACGTTGTTGGCTATGGGTGGTTATACCCAACTGATGGGTGATGAGGGACGAACGCCACTGACTTTGCCGGGTCATTACGTTGAGTTTCAGACGGCTCAGTATGCCTATACGGCAGCAACCGCTTGTCTCTTCGCGGGTGAGAAAAAACTCATAGATGTGAGCATGTATGAGACGTTACTTTCGTTGAGTCAATTTACGACTGTGATGTGGTCTTGCTCCGGGATGGTTCGAGGAAGGCATGGGTCGGACTTTTACTGGGTGGTTCCTTCAAATCTTTTTCAGTGCGCAGATGGCTGGGTTTACATAAACATTGTTCCTACGTTCTGGGACGCATTAGCTCTTTTTTTGGATAGGCCAGAATTAACCTTGGACGAGAACTTTTCAGACAATACGCTTCGAATGTCCAATCGTGATGCGATCCACGAGATAGTTGCGTCAGTGCTTATCGAGTGGGATAAGCAATACGTTCGTGAGCGAGCGACTAGTTTTCGAATTCCAGCTGGGGTAGTGCAAACCTTCGATGAGGTCTTGAAAGATGAGCATCTCAGGACGAGGGATTTTTGGCAGACTGTTGAGGACGAGGATGGCGCCGCGTATTCAAGTCCCTCGCTTCCTTTCAGGGTAGATAAAAGTGATCGTCCAAAACTAAAGCTTCGCAAAACTGTGAGTCGAGATTGAGTAGATATTAGATGTCGGTAGAGGGCCCACTGAATGGAATAAGAGTGTTAGACCTGACGCACGTATGGGCCGGGCCCTTAGCCGCGAGAATTCTGAGCGACCTTGGTGCAGAGCTGGTCAAGATCGAGAGTCCTTTAGCCAGGGGTCCGAGAGAACCAACAGTTGAACCTTTGGCCGGTTGGTTAGGCGGCGAGCAAGGGGAAGAGCCCTGGAATAACATGGCTACGATCGTGAAACTGGCGCGTAATCGTAAAAGTGTTTGTCTTGATCTGAAGCGTGAGGAAGGGAAACAACTTTTTCTGAAGTTGGTTGAGCAGGCCGATGTAGTTATAGAAAACTTTAGTGCGCGAGCGATGCCTTCGTTAGGATTGGGCTACGATGTGATGACCCAACACAACCCGGGCCTGATTTACGTGTCGATGCCTGGATATGGAAGTTCTGGCCCGTATAAGGACTGGGTTGCCTTTGGTCCAACGGTTGAGCCTATGACGGGGCTTACTCAGGTGTTTGGCTATTCACCTGAGGAACCTCGAAACACGGCCATGGCCTTGATGGATCCGATCGCGGGAACCTCAGCTACAAACGCTGTGTTAACCGCGCTTCGACAGAGAGAAAAGGACGGTAAAGGAAAGTTCGTGGAGCTTTCGTTGCACGAGGCTGGAGTTTCCTTTAACGGCCCCTGGCTCATTGATCATCAGTTGGGTCTGGAGCAGCAGTCTCTGGGAAACGCTCATCCTGAGATGTGTCCGCACGGAGTTTACAGATGTAGAGATTTGAGGCGCGGGGATGATGCTGATTGGATTGCGATAGCTTGTGAAAATGATGACGCTTGGTCGCGTCTCTCTCATTTGCTTGGTTGCCCGGATATGAGTTCTTGGGATCTGGAAAGGAGAAGAAACCAGGCGGATTCAATTAACGAACATATCGGGAATTGGACATCACGGTTCCATAAACACGAAGCCGCTGAAACGCTCCAAGAGCATGGAATAGCGAGCGGTCCGGTTTCAACCGGCCCTGAGCTACTTTCTGAACCTCAGGCTGTTGATAGAAACTTTTTTGTCATATATGAGCGGTTTGATACGCCCATTCCAGGCAATCCGATAAGAATGGCAGGCTTGGATTCTTTGCAATGGACCCCGTGTCCCAGTCTTGGCGAGCACAATGAATTGGTTTTGCAAGATTGGTTGGGCCTCGCGAGTGAGGATGTCGAGGGGCTGTTGTCCAACGGCATAATTTTTGACCAGCCGCCTGTCTAGATGAATCGCAATCTTCATTTTTTCTGCAGAATTCGTGTTGTGTCAATCAGTTTGATGTATTTTGATCACCTAAGCTATTGAAAGTATTTACCTTAAATATGATCAATTTGTGGCTTGGTTTATCTTTTATACGGTGTTAACTTTTTGGCTGAGGGAGAGGTTTTGTGCCTGCAACGTCTCGTTGTGATCTGGCGCAGACTTCTAAGAAAAAGTTAACTTAAAGGGGAGTGGATAATGTCGTTTACGTCATTAAAGCCAATGAAGGCTGCAGCTGCGTCTTTTGCGGCTCTGTCTTTGTTGATCTCTTCAGCCTTCGCGGCTGAGAATGAGATCGAAGAAGTGGTCGTTACCGGTTCTTTGATTAAAAAAGATAGCTTTGATTCACCTTCACCTCTGCAGGTTCTAGACGAGGCTGATCTTCAAGCCGAAGCTACACCAGCGTTGGGTGAGATTATGGCGAATCAAACTTTTAACTATGGTTCAGACACCTTTTCGTCTCACTATTCAGTTGCTAACCCGGAAGGGGCTTTGACGAGTGCCAACCTGAGAGGTCTGGGTTCAAGGGCGACTTTAACGTTGGTCAACGGTAAGAGAGTTCTCTCAGACAACCTTAATAATATGGTTCCACAGAGTGTAATTGAGCGAATCGACATCGTAAAAGACGGGGCTTCAGCCTTGTATGGAGCTGATGCGGTTGCTGGTGTGGTCAACATCATCACCAAGAAGAACTATCAAGGTGTCGAGGCTGGTTATTTTTACACCACGGATAGTGAGCGAGACCATGATGAATATGTAGCGAACTTGTTTGTTGGCGATACGACAGATAATGGCTATTTCAGTTTTGGACTCGAGTATAGAGAGAGATCAGCACTAGCTCAGACAGATAGACCGGTATACTTGAACAAGGGTTATTCAGCATCTGGCACACCAAATCCAGGACACTTTGTGGTTCCCACTAGAGATGCTACTGGAGCTCTGACAGGCGAATCCAGCGTCTTACGTGATCCCGGTTGCGGAGTTGCTGTAAGCCCTGGTGGTGATGGCTTTGAAAATGCAGGAAGCGTTAGAAACAATATCTCTGGCACAGCAGTGGGAAGCGTTTGTCGTTTCCAGTTTGGAGAGTTCTTCAACTTTGTTCAGCCTCAAGAAGTCATGTCAGGGTACTTTAATTTCGGCTATCAACTTAGCGATAAGCTGATGTATGACGGCACGATGGTAATTAGCCAACAACAGACGATAAGTAGAGGATCGCCCTCTAACCCAGGCGGCCGTATTGGGGACATTAACGATACACTTGGCGGTATTTCGGGAGATCACCCTGGAAATCCTTTTCAGGCGATGACCTCTGATGGTGCTGCAGTCTATGCGCAAGATGCGGATGGAGATGGTGTACCGGATAGAGACGCGAACAATGCGGTGATTTTGGCAGCGGATCCACTTGATGAAACTCAAGGTATTCCTTTTGCTGAGGATGTGACGATCGCAGCGCTCAGGCTGTTTGGTAAATTGGGGACACTTCCAAGTAATCTTGACGAAACGGGCGCCAATCTTGGATATGCTACCTACGATATTACTAACTTCAGAATGGTTCATGAACTGAGTTATGAGTTTGATAATGGTTGGGATGCGACTGTTTCCTGGTCGCAGCAAAGCCAGAACTATATGAACTTCCGCAAAAACCAGAGCTTTAGAGCGGTCTATCTCGGCCTACAAGGTGAACTATATGATACAAACTCAAAAGAGTTTGCCTATTACAATCCTTTTTCAACGAGTGCTTTGACCTGTTCGATGAGAGTTTGCTCAGAGCCTTTGGGAGAGGGAACAGCTGCCACGAATCCGATGGCTGGAGACTATCCGAATCAGCAGTGGGTTGCGGATGCAATCGATTTAAACGATATCTGGCACTACGATACGTCTTATACGCAATTTGACTTCCTCGCATCTGGTGACGTATTTGAATTACCAGCCGGAACAGCGGCAATGGCTTTTGGTATGGAATATCAAAAAACAAAACAAGACGTAGACCGAGCGGATGATGAAAACAGCTGTAACTATTGGATTAATGCTTGTGCATATGACTACGTAGCCGAGAGAGAGGTTCTGTCAGCGTTTTTCGAATTTGCTCTACCATTAGTCAACAACGAAGAGATGGGATTCGCGGAGGCGCAGGTAGCGGGTCGCTATACCCAGTATGGCGAAATGGGGTCTTCTTTCGATCCTAAAATTGCAGTTCTGTGGCAGCCAAGGAACTGGTTGTCAGTTAGAGGATCTTACTCGACCGCTTTCGCTGCGCCGACGCTTGGTGAACTGTATGTTCCGAGTGTGTCGTTTTTGCAAGCAACAAACGACAAGGTCTTCAATGACACTTCGGGAACGTTTAGGACTAATACTTCCAGAGGTAATCCGGATCTCAAGCCAGAAACGGCCACCGTTATGAACTTTGGTTTCTCGGTCTCACTGCTAGATGACGCGATGACTGTTGGTCTTGATTGGGCCAATTATCAATTTGAGGACCGAGTAACGTTAATGAGAGGCCCGACTGTTGTTGATCTGGACTTTGCTAACTTTCAGGCGAAATATCCGAACGCTACCGACGCTGATCGAGTTAATTGGGTAACCAATGAACAAGATATGAATATCAAACGTCTCGGTGTAGCGCCATATACGATTCTTGAGATCATTGGTACATATGTTAACGCTCAGGAGATGGATACGACTTCTATCGACATGTACGCGACCTATGATCTGGATCTAGATGGTTTAGGCTCCCTGAGACTTGGATTAGATGCGACTCAAGTGCAGGAGTTCTCTTACACGCTCGTGAGTGGCGTCTCAGGAGA
The DNA here is from genome assembly GCA_902631405.1 of K189A clade bacterium. Lineage (GTDB taxonomy): Bacteria > Pseudomonadota > Gammaproteobacteria > Pseudomonadales > Azotimanducaceae > UBA4421. Next base: position 38,986 of record CACOYI010000001.1, read on the forward strand.
AGCTGTTGGGGAGCAAAACGGTCCTTTGACGGATATTCCTCCTTTGCCTGAACTGCAGTTATCAGGATCAGCTAATTGGAGATTTTCGGACAACCAATCGATTCTGATGAGAGCTCGATGGAAAGAAGAAGTGAATGGTTCTTATACCTGGGGTTTCCAGAAAGAGACCAACACGATAGAAGCACTTACTTATATCGATTTGACCTACAATCTGAATTTGAATGGTCTTGTTGGGGATAGTACCACTCGAGTCGAAGTCGGCGCGAGAAACTTGTTAGACAAGTATCCTAAAGTAATCGGTGGGCTTGGAGGTATTGATCTCTTTATCCACGATCCTAGAGGAAGAACCTTGTTCGCAAGAGTGAAGCACAGCTTCTAATTCAGTTAACTCTGAATAAAAAGGCGGCCTTAGGGTCGCCTTTTTTTTTGCCCAGCAGCGTTTATGATTTAGCTATCTTTTTATTGGAAAAAATGATGCTCGAGCATGGGACACCGGAAGAATTGGGCCTTAGTTCCAGTCGACTTGATCGCGTAACAGATTGGCTTAACCAACAAGTTGAATCCGAACGATTAGCTGGTGCGAGTACAATGATTTGTCGAAATGGGAGAATAGGCTATCTCGAAAGTGCGGGCCAATCTGATCTAGAAAATGGAAAGCCTTTTGATGCGAGTACTATTGTTCGTATTTTCTCCATGACTAAACCAATTACTTCCGTAGCTGCCATGATGTTGTATGAGGAGGGTCGCTATCAGCTGGACGATCCGGTTGCCAAGTATTTGCCGGAATTTACGGACACTAAAGTTTGGAAGGGAGAAGGTTCGCTGGAAAATGTGGAAGATCAAACTAGTCCAATGTTAGTAAAGCATTTGTTCATGCACACTTCCGGTCTAACGTACGGGTTTATGAACGCAAATGTGGTTGATCAGGAGCACCGTAATCAGAAAATAGAATTTCCTGGGACGGCGGGTACGTTAGAAGAGTTAGTAAAAAGGTTGGCTGGTATTCCTTTAATTGCGCAACCCGGAACCCGGTGGAACTACAGCGTATCGACAGATGTCTTAGGTCGCTTGGTGGAGGTCTGGTCTGGATTGTCATTAGAAGCGTTCTTCAAGGAGCGAATTCTCGAGCCGTTAGGTATGCATGACACGGGTTTTTCGGTCACAAAAGGAAATAGGGATCGATTTGCTTCTCTATACTCACCGCTTTCAGGCGCAGATATGAGTAATGTTGGTAAAAAATCTGTCTCAGATTCTCGACAGATGAAACCGGGACTCAAGCTTCAAGAGTCAGCTGCAACAAGCCGGTATTTGAAGCCCACAAAACTCTTTTCTGGTGGTGGAGGTTTAACAGGAACGATTGGAGACTATGCTCGCTTCTGTCAAATGCTACTCAACGGTGGCGAGCTAGACGGGGAAAGGCTCCTAAGCCCAATTACCGTTAACTACATGCGCTCTAATCAGTTACCTGACAACGCCGATATGGCGGCAATGGGGCAGCCTGTTTGGAGTGAGACCAGCTATGATGGAATAGGTTTCGGTTTGGGTTTCGCTGTTGTAATCGATCCTCCGAAGGCGTCAATAATAACGTCCGTGGGTGAGCATCATTGGGGTGGGGCGGCAAGCACTTTTTTCTGGATAGATCCCCAGGAGGATTTGTTCGTAGTGTTCTTTACTCAGCTAATGCCCTCTTCGTCCTATCCTATTAGACGCGAGCTCAGAACAAGGGTCTACCAGGCAATCGTAGAATAAGGGCTCAGAAAATGGATTTAGAAACGTTTCAAAAGCACGAGCTACACTTAGCGTGGGGAGACCTCCATGAAGCGGGATTTAAGGTCAATGGAAGAAGCAACTCTGAAATTTTGGGCTCTTTGGACACCGAGGGTGATCGTCAATATCACCCCTGTCCAGAGAGCTTCCGTAGGGAGGAGGTGACTTCAGGAATTGTTAAAAGCTTCAAAGATTGGAGCGAAAGTTCGGTTTTTAAAGGAACCCGACGAAATATTTCAGTCTACCTGCCGAATATGGTTTCGCGCCCTGTCGATGGGATGAGGTTAATTGTTTGTAATGATGGTCCTGGGTATAGGTCTCGCAATGGAGCTATTCGGGCGACTCAGGTCCTTGATAATCTGATTCATGATCAGGAAATCCCGCCAACTGCGGCTGTGTTTATCACGCCAGGTTTGCCTGAGGGCATTGATAACCCAGAGGAAGGCAAGCGGTCTGATGAGAAAGCAATGCGGCAGCGCAGTATAGAATACGATACCTGTAATGGAGACTATTTGAGCTTCTTGGTAGATGAGGCTCTGCCATTCGTGGAGAAGGAGACGGGGCTGTCTTTTTCTAAAGATCCGAGCCACAAAATTATCTGCGGAATATCGAGTGGCGGTATATGTGCCTTCAACGCGGCTTGGCATGGCCCCGAACAGTTCGGTTGCGTGATTAGCCACTGTGGATCGTTTACGAATATTCGGGGGGGGCATAACTATCCCTACCTTATTCGAAGCACACCTCGAAAACCTATTAAGGTTTTTTTGCAGAGCGGCGAGAGAGACGCAGATATAGTCACTGGAAGTTGGGCGTTAGCAAACAAGGACGTGGCAGCCGCTTTGGATTTTGCGGGTTACGATTTCAGGTTTGAATTTGGCTCGGGAGGGCATAATCTCAGACACGGCGGTGCGCTTTTTGCTGACACCTTGCGTTGGTTGATTGGATAGTTTTATAGGTGGGTATTAGATGATTTCAATAGATAAAAAAAATAATGTAGCGACCTTAACCTTTCAAAGACCCGAAGCCTTGAACGCTTTTAATGAAGAGATGTTTGATTCTGTCGCAGATGCTCTTTTAAATACCGCTGAAGAAGATGATGTAAAAGTCCTTATTATTACGGGAGCCGGAAGAGCATTCTCCGCGGGTTTGGATCTCACCACTGTCGGAGCAAAAGGAGCTGCGCCAAAACATGGTTTCCCCGGTATGTTTGAAGCGTTTATTGATTATCCAAAGCCAATATTGCTCGCTATCAATGGAATTGGTGTTGGCTTCGGTTGCACGATTTGTGGACTGGCAGATTTGGTATTTATGGCAGAGAGTGCACGGCTGAAGTGTCCTTTTACATCACTGGGTTTGTCAGCAGAGGCGGGCAGTACAATCACATTCCCAGGGTTAATGGGGCATCAGGCGGCAACTTGGGCCCTGATGAGCTCGGAATGGCTGGATGCTGAATCTTGCAAGCAATCTGGATTGGTCTTTTCGGTTTGTCCAGATGATGCATTGTTATCGATTGTTTCAAGACATGCTGACATCCTGGCAGAAAAACCTCTGTCATCCCTGATAACCAATAAAGAACTTTTAATGGCTCCTAAAAGAGACGCCTTAAGGGAGGTAAATGAGGTCGAGACAGTCGCGATTAGCAGTCTGATGGGCGGCCCTGCTAACTTGGAAGCGATTGCTGCTTTTAAAGAAAAAAGACAGGCGGACTTTAGCACTCTCTAAATTTCGGTATTTAGATTTTCGTTGCTAGCAATCGTGGCACCGTTTTTACGGTATTGCGCCTTTCGCTCTGCACTCCACTTATCTATCTCGTCTTTTGGAACACCATAGCTGAGGCCTCTCTCTACTCCTGGTCGAGCGCGAACGCGCTCAACCCATTTGGGCACTTCAGGATACTGGGTGATGTCGATTTTGCTCCATTTGTACCCACGAACCCATGGATAGATGCTTATGTCTGCGATCGTAAAGTTATCTCCGCAGACCCACTCATGTTTTTTCAACTGGTTTGCCAAGACAGACATCAGTCTTAAAGCCTCTTTGTTGAACCTTTCAAGTGGATGCTCTTTTTTGAGGGGGTCGACGTCATCCATATAGCGAGTGTAGCTCAGCTTATTCCCAAAATTGGGTCCAACGTTTGCTGCTTGCCAATAGACCCAAGGAATTACGTCCCAACGCGCTTCATCTAATGGAAGTAAAGGGGATGGGTATTTTTCTCCTAAGTACTGAAGAATGGCGCAACTCTCCATAACGGATCGCTCGCCATCGATGAGCACGGGTATTTTCTGATTTGGATTCTTTGTGGTGAATTCGTTAGTGAATTGTTCGCCCTTTGATAAGTCGATGGATCTAACCTTCATCTCAGGCATCTTGATGCCAGCTTCAATCAGTTCTTCCACCATGATGTTAACCTTCCAGCCGTTCGGTGTGGCAGCCGTCCACAATTCCATCATGATTTATCCTCTTCGATCCTATAACGACTTTTACAGGGTAACTAATTCCGGTAAGTTTCTACAGAGTAATTAGGGGAGATAATCGGTGGCAAATTCAAAAATTATGGAAGATCCAAGAATAGATCCCAGGATTAAGGCGGTCTTCGGCGAGATGGATTTTAGTGGCATGACACCCGATGCTGAGAGTCGACAGGAGTTGGTAGACAAAGCGAACTCAGATGAGAGCAAGGCTGCCCAAGAGATGTTAAAAGCCTTTTTAGATATGGCAGATACAGAAGAGGTGGCCTCTTTTAAAGGCCTGTCTTTCTCTGAGCATACGTTTATTTCAAGTCCTGATAACAATGAAATAAATGTCCGATTTGTTCGACCCGAGGGCTCTGAATTGGTCCCATGTGTTTACTACATTCATGGTGGTGGAATGGCGACGCTCTCTTGTTATGACGGTAATTACAGAGCCTGGGCTCGAGTAATAGCGGCGCAGGGGGTGGCGGTTGCGATGGTTGATTTTCGAAATTGCATAAGCCCATCCAGTGCTCCTGAAGTGGCTCCATTTCCTGCTGGCTTAAATGACTGCGTTTCGGGATTAGAGTGGCTGGTTAAAGAGGCTGAGGCGTTAAAAATTGACAAGGCTCATATTATAGTCGCGGGAGAAAGTGGAGGTGGGAATCTCACGATTGCCACCGGATTGAAACTGAAGCAGGACGGAAAGCTTTCTCTCATCCGCGGTTTGTACTCATTGTGTCCCTACATAGCGGGCTTTTGGCCCTTGCCTGAAAATCCATCATCAATCGAGAATAATGGCATTTTGTTGGACTTGCACAACAATTACGGGCGTCTTGGCTATGGGATCGAGGAATATGAGAAAAAAAATCCTTTAGCTTGGCCTGGCTTCGCGTCAGTGAACGATGTAAGCGGTTTGGTTCCGACCATCATTAGTGTTAATGAGTGTGACCCTCTAAGAGATGAGGGAGTTAATTTCTATCGTTTATTGCTCCGAGCCGGTGTTCAAGCTCGATGTCGTCAAGTCATGGGGACTATCCACGGTACCGAAATTTTCCCATCTACGTGCCCTGATATCTCTAGGGACACGGCTGCAGATATTGCAAATTTTTGTAAGAGCATCTGAGATATTAGAAGTTACCAGTTCTTCCTGGAGGCAATTTTGCGCGCAGCCTGAAATGTCTCGTTCCTAAGTCTTTCCAGTCGAGCATTGAGATTTTTGAACTGGAGGGGCTCCGACTCTTCTAAGTGCTTGGCTAATATTAGATCGGAGAAAGTATCCTCTCCACCAAAGCAACCCAAAACACTTGTAGCGCCAGACAAGTTGTTGGTCTCTATTTGTTCGAGAGATCGGGAGAACATCAAGATCCAATAGCGCTCGTCCGTTTCTTCAAGCAGTCCAATGATGCGCCGAGCTAAAAAGCTAAGTTCTCTGAAATCTTCTTCTAATGACGACAAGGGTGGTTTCTTCACACTTTTTTTCTGGGGGAGCGATGTTAAATTAAATCGACGAGGATTGATAAAAATTTAGAGAAATTAGGGGGAGGGGATTAGTGAGAGAAAATACGTCATTAAAGGCTTGGAAAGAAGATAAACAAACAGTCGGTTGTTGGTTGAGTATGGCGAATGCTTACTCTGCAGAAGCGCTCGCAAGCGCTGGATTTGATTGGGTTTGTGTCGATATGCAGCATGGCATCATCGATTACACGGATTTAGCCTATATGTTGCCGGCTATCTCAACGTCTGCTGCTACTCCGTTGGTTAGAGTCCCATGGAACGAGCCGTACGAAATAATGAAGGTGCTGGACGCTGGAGCCTATGGCGTGATTGTTCCTATGATCAACAATAGAGAAGAGGCAGAACAAGCGGTTATGGCATGCAGATATCCTCCCGATGGCTTCAGATCTTTCGGGCCTATTCGAGCGGCCTTATATGGTGGAAAGGGCTACTCGGTTGAAGCTAATGATCAGATTGCTTGTATCGCCATGATAGAGACGGCAGAAGGTAGAGAAAAGGCGGAGGAGATCATCACTACACCAGGTCTTGACGCTGTATACATAGGCCCAGCCGATCTGGCCTTATCCATGGGTCTCCCAGCAATGGGAGACCAGCCGCAGGAGGAGCACCTGGAGGAAGTGAAGAGGCTATTAGCACTTTGTAAAAAGCATAAAGTTGCCGCAGGAATTCACACTGGCGGGATCGAATATACACAAAAATATCTCGAGCTTGGTTTTAACTTTGCCGCATTAGGAAGTGACTCAGGCCATATGATGAAAAATGCGGTTAAGGAACTGTCCTTAGCGAAAGGTATAACTCAAGCAAAAAGGGAGAGCACAGGTTACTAGTGGGAATTTTATCAAATAGGAGCGCCTCTTGGGCGTCGTGATAGCAGGGCTTCTCTTGCTTTTATTCTTTGCTCCCACCTTGTGGGTGAAGTGGGCGATGAAGAAGCATAGTCGGCCAAAAGCCTCTATGCCCGGCTCCGGCGGAGAGTTAGCGAAACATTTGGTCAAGCGATTTGGCTTGGACGGAGTATCTGTCGAGACGACTGAGCAGGGCGATCACTACGACCCAGAGACCAAAACAGTAAGGCTGACAGAGTCGAATTTCTCTGCCCGGTCCCTAACCGCGGTCGCAATCGCGGCTCATGAGGTGGGACACGCCATTCAGCACCAACAGGGAGACCCGCGGATGTCGGCGAGAACTCATCTCGCTACGCTTGCGAATAAACTGGCCAGAGTAAGTTCCGCAATGATTTGGGCTGCGCCATTAGTTGGCCTCTTGTTGCGGCACCCTGTTCCACTTTCAGTAACGTTTGCGATCGGCTTATCTGGTCTAATTACAAGAATGTTGCTTCATCTAATCACGCTCCCCTTGGAATGGGACGCAAGTTTTGGGAAAGCTCTTCCAGTATTGAACGAGGGTAAATATGTGGACGAATCCGATCAAAAAGCGGTTAAGCAAATATTAAGGGCCGCGGCCTTTACTTATGTTGCGGCCGCCTTTGCTGACGTCTTGAATTTGTGGCGATGGGCCACGTTGTTGATAAAGAGATAAGCAAAAAAACTAGAGGATTGTTTTGCGCATAGTTAGCTGGAATGTAAATGGACTGAGGGCTTGTGCCAAGAAAGGGTTTTTGGACGTCTTGAACACCAACAATATTGATGTTCTCTGCCTTCAAGAAGTTCGAGCTTTTCCGGAACAGTTAACCAAAGAAGTCTTAGAACCAGAAGGTTGGCATGCGGTGTTCTCTTCAGCGGAACGTCCCGGTTACAGCGGTGTTGCCATATATAGCAAGAAAAAGCCGACTAAGGTTATAAACAGTCTAGGGGTAAAGAAGTTTGATGAAGAAGGGAGGTTCTTGGTAGCGAAATTTGGAAGATTGTCGGTAGCAAGTATCTATTTCCCGAATGGCAGCGGCAAAGAGCGTGATAACAGCCGTGTCCCTTATAAGCTGGATTTTTGTGATCAGGTGTTACAGCACATAAAACAGCTCGAAAAAACAGGCCCGGTTTTAGTAACTGGAGACTACAACACAGCGCATCATGAAATAGATATCGCGCGCCCCAAGTCAAACAAGAACTCAAGTGGTTTTCTTTTAATTGAGAGAGAAGTACTCAGTAATTGGGAAAAAGAAGGATGGATTGATACGTTTCGTTCTCTTCATCCGAATGAGCCAGATCACTATACTTGGTGGAGACAATTTGGTGGTATGAGAGAGGCCAATGTGGGTTGGCGGATTGACTATATAATGGCTTCCAAGTCAGCGGCAAAAAGAATTAAAGATGCGTTCATCTGGCCCAATATTCTGGGTTCAGACCATTGTCCGATTGGTGTGGATATAGACTAGTCGAAAAAATTAGCGGTATTGGGAGAGAATAATGGCGGAAATGTTTCCAAAGCATCCGAATCTTGTTGGTGGGTATGAACCCCTATTGATGGAGTGTGATGTTCACGACATGCGGGTAGAGGGTGAGGTTCCCTCAGCTTTGAGCGGCAGTTTTTACCGTAATGGGCCTAATCCTCAATTTGCTCCTCGGGGTGGTTATCATTTGTTCGGCGGAGATGGGATGATCCACGCTTTCCATATCGAAAACGGGAAGATTAGTTATAGGAACCGTTGGGCACGCACTAAAAAGTGGCATCTTGAAAGGAACGCAGGACGGGCACTATTCAATCCGTTTGATCCCTCGAAACAAGATCCATCAGTTTCTGGTGTGGTCACTGACGGCCTCGCAAATACCAACATAGTCTGGCACGCAGGCAGGTTATTGGCTCTCGAAGAAGGGCACGCCCCATTTGAGCTCGACCCGCATACATTAGAATCCAAGGGCTGTTACACCTATGGAGGCAAGCTTAAAGGCCCGATGACGGCGCATCCAAAGATAGATTACGAAAGTGGGGAGATGTTGTTCTTTGGGTACAACGCAGACGGAGGAATTTCTCCAGCTATGACTTTTAATGTAGTCGATCGAGCAGGAACATTGGTTCGCAGTGAGTCTTTCGAAGCACCCTATGCCTCTATGGTTCACGATTTTATGGTGACTAGTGACTATATTCTGTTTCCCATTATGCCGCTCACAGGTTCAATCGAAAGGGCGATGTCTGGTCTTCCTGTCTATGCGTGGGAGCCTGACAAATCAGTGCATGTTGGCGTGATGCCGAGGAATGGAAGCGTCAATGACATGAGATGGTTCACGGGAGAAGCTGCCTATGTATTTCATCCAATGAATTCGTTCTCAATCGGAGAGACCATATATTGTGACGTTTGCGAATACCCACAAGCCCCGTTGTTTCCGTTTGCAGATGGCTCACCAGGAGATCCTAAGAAAGCCAACGCCAACCTTGTTCGTTGGACTTTTGACTTGTCAGCCCAGACGGATACTTATAAAAGACAGCAGCTCGATGACCTTGATACCGAGTTTCCAAGACTTGATGAGCGCAGGACGGGACTCAATTATCGCTATGGTTTCATGGCAGCGGACTCCAAACCAAAGAATCGAGTGGGTGGATTCGATATGCTATGTAGAGTCGATTTGGGAAACGGAACGCGAGATGTGTATGAGGCAGGGCCAGGCGTTGCCGTTAGTGAACCGGTATTTGTGCCTCGAACAGAAGATTCAGCGGAGGGCGATGGTTTTCTCCTTGCGTATACATATGATGCGAACCGTCGTGCAAGTAATCTGCTAATTTTTGATGCACTTGATTTACAGTCGGGACCAATTGCGAATGGTTATTTGGACCACCGCATACCCTTCGGTTTTCACGGAAACTGGAGGGAAAAAGCGATCTCCTAAACCTCTACAGATATAGTCTTTATCAGTGCAAATATTGTTTGTCCGGTTTGAAGATTCATATCCTGCAGTGAACTATTCGTTATTCTCGCGGCCAGACTTTGTCCGCCAATGTCGATGATGACGACCGACGAAAAGCCGTCTGGATACTCGTTTATTTCAACTAGATGACCAGAAAGACAATTTCTGATGCTGATCTTATCAGGTTGTTCTGAAGCGAGTATCACGTCTCTAGCCAAAACGAAAATATTCGTTTTTTCGCCTCTCTCGAGATCAGCAGATATTGGCGCCACGATGACTTCGTCTGCCAAGCTCAACCTCGTTAGCCCTCGGTCTCTTTGGTGATCTAAGACGGTTACCGACAAAACAGAACCCTCTAACGATTCTGCGTTATTTGCGAGGTCTGCCAAACCACGAACAAAAACTGATTGAGTTGGTCTGGGAGGAGAGATCACATTTTTTGAAATCACCATCGTCTCTTCGCAATACCTGCCTATGTCCGGAAGATGATGGCTCACTAGGATGGTAATTTTGTTGTTTGTCTTTGTGAGTTCGCTGATGAACTTAAGGATTTTTGATTTGAGCCGATCTTCCAATTCGGTTGTGGGTTCGTCTAGTAGCAAAACGTCCGGGTCGCTCAAAATAGATCGAGCTATAGAGACTCTTTTTATTTGACCACCTGATAGCTGTTCAGGTTTCTTCTCGAGGATCCGGTCAATCTCGAGATTTTCGACAACTGCCTTCATGTCGACAGAACACGAATCACTGAGAGTCCTCTCTTCTGCAAAAAGGAGGTTCTCTTTCACTGTTAAATGTGGGAAGAGGCGATTTTCCTGGAACACGGTGCTTGTGGATCTTCGCTGGCTCGGCGCTATGTATGAATGATCTTGCCAAATGTCTTGTTTGAATTTTATTTCTCCATCGGCCGGAACAATTCCAGCTAAGGCGTGCAGAAAAGTTGTTTTCCCAGATCCGCTAGGGCCAATCAGCCCGTAAAGAACCCCCGGCTTTAAATCGACCTTAGCCCTAAAAGAAAACGAGCCCCTGGAACAGGTGATTTGTGCGATCAGCATTACCTCAGCCTCATTAATGGCGTTTTATTCAACGAATACGTGATGAAGAGGACAAGAAAAGAAAAAGTAAGAAGGGTAACCGACAAGATATGAGCTTCTGCATAATTTAATATTTCTACCTTTTCATAAAGCGCAATAGAGATAACTCTGGTCTCACCGGGAATATTGCCGCCAACCATTAGGACAATGCCAAATTCGCCGACCGTGTGTGCGAAAGTTAGAATTCCTCCTGTGATTATTCCCCGTTTACTTAGAGGCAAGATCAAATGCCGGAATATCTCGGCCGTCGACGCGCCTAAATCTCCAGCAGCCTCCCTCAATTTTGGGTCTACGCTCTCGAAAGCATTCAAAAGGGGTTGAATCATGAAAGGTAGCGAATAAATGATTGACGCAACGACCAGCCCGGCAAAGGAAAAAGTAAGCGTATCACCGGTCAAGTCCAGCCAGAGTCCTCCTATAAAAGTGTCAGGACTCATCATTATTAGAAGATAGAATCCGATTACCGTGGGCGGCATCACCAAAGGCAAAGAGGTCAGAGTCTCTAAGGTGGTTCTCAAACCGCCGGTTTGATTCGATAGCCACCAAGCAAAGGGCAGACCGATCACTAGTAGCACTAGCGTTGTGACTAACGAAAGTTGGAGTGTCAGCCAAATAGCAGCGAGTTCAGGCAACTTATTTCTCTATATAATTTTGATTTTGAGGGAACGGATTTTTCTCCCTCAGTCAGGGTGGTTTCCGCTTATGTTAGAACATAGGCCAGCTTCGTAGCTGGCCTTGTCTAATCTGGCTTTATGATGTTGGTTTTCTGAACTTGAGGGTCATCCGATTGGATTCGCCAATCGCCAGCATCTCTTTTTTATCCGAAGTAGGTGGAAGCCTCCAAACTTTATCTTTTTCCCCAGGGACGTCTTTTGGATTTGCGTTAATATCACTGGAAGCCAGAAATTCAAAGCCTGCGGCCTCGAGTTGCGCAATAACGAAATCCCTTTTCAAATAGCCATTCGCACCGCTAGCCCAATCGTCAGACGCAGATTCGGGCGCCTCATGTTGAACCACGCCGACTATTCCTCCTGGCTTTAATATGTCATATGCGCTCTTTAGAGCGGTAGTGAGATGACCACCATCCTGTTCGAATCTCGCTAAATTATGAAGTGCACGGATAAATAAAAATCGATCAGCCGTTCCAGCCATTGCAGCTGGCAGTTCGCCCATTATGAATCCGGATACCCTTGCCGAGTTTTCGGGCTTTGCTTTGTCTACCTGAGCTGGCCAATCGGTGGCCCAAGTTTTCTGTTTAGCTATCCTTTCTTCGTCCGCACCGAAGTTTCTGTATATTGCAGTCGGATAGTTAGCACCGACCAGAGTACCTCCTGATCCCAGAGAGGGCACTAGTATTTTCGTATACCAACCCCCACCCGGGAGGGCTTCAACGACTGTCATTCCTTCATCGATACCAAAGAAACTCATGGTCTCTTTCGGGTTTCTGTAAATATAACGAGCTTTTACATCATCTGGTTGAGATGCGAGAGCTTTGTTCATGGCGCTTTGCATCTCTCCTTCCTCATGATGTCCCGCGTAAGTTGTGCTTGTGACGACAAATACGCTTATAAGTGTGATGATGTTTAGTTGATTAAGAGAAATCATGCTTTCCTCCTTATTTCTGATTCGTTCGTTTTACTAGGCCTAGCGCTCTAATATAACCGGATATTTTTTGTTTGCTATTAGTACGTGGAATATCCAACGATCAATGAATTTGATCGATTGCTTCGGCCAGTGTGGCACTTATCCTTCTAACATCGCTCTCCTCGGAAATAAAAGGTGGAGCAAATTGGAGCGTATCCCCGCCCCATCGAACGTAAAGGCCGAGTTCCCAACAACGGATTCCAATTTCAAACGGACGAACAATTGGATCACCATCGCGTGGCGCGATCTGAAGGGCTGCAGCCATCCCGAAATTTCTAATATCTGTGACGTTCTTGTGGCCCTTCAATGAATGAATCGTCTCTTCGAGGACTGGCGCAAGTTTCTGCGATTTTCCGATCATATCCTCATCGAACATGACGTCTAAAGAGGCGAGAGCAGCTGCGCACGCTACTGGATGAGCGGAATATGTGTAGCCGTGCGGCAATTCGATCATGTGATCGGGTTGATCGTTCATCATAAAAGAGTCATAAATTTTGCTTGAACAAATAACTGCGCCCATTGGTATAACGCCATTTGTCAGGCCTTTAGCAACATTCATGATGTCGGGTGTGACGTTGAAAGTGGTTGAACCAAAAACTTCACCGAGTCTTCCAAAACCTGTTATCACTTCGTCGAAAATGAGCAATATGTCGTGTTCAGTGCAAATTTCCCGAAGTCTGTTTAGATAGTTTAGAGGTGGAACGATCACTCCGGCTGAGCCAGATAAGGGTTCTACAATGACGGCGGCAATATTGGATGCATCGTGCAACTGGATCAATTGCTCAAGATGATTGGCAAGATGTGCTCCCTCGTTTGGTTGACCTTTGGTAAAAGCGAACTCTGGTTGGAGCGTGTGTGGCAGATGATCAGCCTCTCCCAGCTGTCCAAATAATCTCCTGTTCGGTCCGATGCCACCAAGGCTTGTGCCGGCAAAATTGACACCATGGTAACCTTTCATTCTGCCAATAAATCTAGTTTTACTGGGCTTTCCCTGCATCCTCCAATAGGCCCTTGCAATCTTAAGCGATGTGTCCGCGCATTCAGATCCTGAATTTGCAAACAGAACATGGTCTAAACCTGTCGGCACAATCTCTATCAATCGATCGGCCAGTTCGGTTGCACCTGGATGTGTAAATTGAAAGGACGGAGCGAAGTCCAATGTTTCCAGTTGCTTTGTGATGGCCTCATTGATCTCTTTTCGATTGTGACCATAGCCAGAACACCAAAGGCCAGATAGCGAGTCATAGATCTCTCGCCCATCTTGGCTGACAAAATGACAGTCATTGGCCTCTACGATTACTCTGGGATCCTGATGAAATTGTCGGTTTGCCGTAAACGGGAGCCAGTGTGATCGAGTTGAAAGATTATTTTGTCCAGTCATTTTTGATATTAGCTCGTTTAGTGGATATCCATTGCGATCCGATACCCAGGCCTGTTCTCCAGTCGTTCCCAATAGGGGCGTATCTTCTCTGGCAGTTGTTCTTTGAGATACTTTTCGCAAAGCATGATGGTATAGCCCAGCATAATATCGGCTGCTGAAAATTGATTACCTAGGATGTAGTCGACACTCGCCACCTCCTGAGTTATCGCATCCAAGGATAGTCTTGCCCTGTTTCTCATTTCCTCTACCACGTCCTCTTTTGTTTCCTCACCTGGAAATTCCCGGAAATGATTGACTATTTCGCCTAGAGGTCGTGCGAAGGTTGCCTCGGCAAACCAGCTCCATTGCAGATATTTTGCGTGTTCTGGGGTGCCAGGTGCTGGCTGCAATCTACCGCTTCCATATCGGTCGAGTAAGTATTGTACCATTGCTCCTGACTCGAACATTTTTAGATTGTCTGCATTGGTATCAATCATGACTGGAACCTTCCCGACAGGATTCATGGCCCTCCATTCTTTGCTTGCACGATGCTCAGCACTAAAGTCCACGGGATGAATCTCGTAGTCGAGTTCCAACTCCTCACACAGCCAGATAGGTCGTACTCCCCTGGTGGCCGGCACATGGTGGATTTCAATCATACTCGCTCCCTTTGTAGGAATTTCTGAGAAGTCGCTGCATAATCTACTCTGGATCGCTAATCGAGGCCAATGTTTGGGGGGGCAGATATGTCTGGCGAATTGATGAAATTAGAGCGAGACGGTGATGTTTTCGTTATTACCTTCGTTGGTGGCGAGAATCGATGGAATACCACTTTCGTTCGGGAACTATCCGGGGTACTTGACGAGGTGGAAGACTCCTCAGGTCCGGCGGCATTGGTAACGACATCAAGTGACGAGAAGTTTTATTCCAATGGGCTTGATATTGATTGGGTTAGTGATCCTGCAAGTCATCCAGAAGGTGGAGATTCAAAAGTATTCGGTGGGGAGTTCATGGGGCTGATGGGTCGAATAATAACGTTTCCGATGCCGACGATCTCCGCAATAAACGGACATGCATTTGGAGCCGGTCTCATGGCCGCACTATGTCATGACGTACGGATCATGAGGGCGGACAGGGGCTTTTTGTGTGCGCCTGAAATGCAGTTGGGAATGGCTATACCGACCCCCGAACTGGCCCTTTTCCGTCACAAGATGTCTATGAGCGCTTTCCACGAAACGGTGCAGTTAGCTAAGCGATGGAGCGGGCCGATGGCGATGGAGGCAGGCTTTATTCAGGACATTTCGGATATTGAAAGTCTATTGGACAAGGCGAAGGTAAAAGGCGCTGAACTAGCCCAACTGGCGACAAATCGTGATAATTTCCGGGACCAAAAAGAAAGGCTTTATGGGGAAAATGCTGCTATCAACGAAGCACATGGACCGGCTTATATGTTGAAAAACGCCGACAAGTATGGGCATTAAAATCAAAAGATAGATCGATTGCTAGGGATAATCTATGGCAGAGAACGTTGTGCCGATAGCTGACATATCTCTGGAGGAATGGGATACGCGCGTAAAGCTGGCCGCATGTTATAGACTATTCGTCAAATTTGGTTGGACGGACCTTATTTTCACGCACCTCTCGGCGAGAGTGCCGGGTGAACCCGAACAATATTTGATCAACCCGTATGGTCTTTTATTTGACGAAATTACTGCTTCCTCTTTATTGAAGGTTGATTTTGATGGCAACGTTATAAGCGGGGAACATCCTTATAATGATGTGGTGCATGCAATTCATACCGCCGTATTGAAAGCCCGACCTGAGATCAATGCGGTATTTCACAGTCACACTAGAGCGGGCATGGCGGTATCGACCATGAAGTGCGGTCTACTGCCACTGACTCAACAAGCTAATGAAATCATGTCTAACGTTGCTTATCACGAGTACGACATAGCAGTTGGTGATGAGGATGAATGCGAGCGCATTGGCAAAGATCTTGACGATAAGAATATTATGATTATGCACAATCATGGACTTCTGACTTGTGCTACCGATATGCCAGAAGCTTTTTATCTGATTTATACATTAGAAAATGCCTGCAAAGTTCAAGTAGATGCCCTTGCAAGCGGGCAAGAGTTATACAAGCCAAATGGAAGAGCGCTTAAGATATTTGGCGATTATGGTCGCGTGAAGCCAGACTCGCCGAGTAGATCCTCTCAATTGGCTTGGCCGGCTCTTATGCGAATGTTGGACGCTTCGGATCAGTCATACAAAAACTAGGCGCTATTGGTTGGTTGTTGCAGTAACCTCTGAAACAAACCTCGGGTCCGCATCGAAGAAGCTGGAAACCCGACCTGTGGTCGTCAATTAGCCTCTGATTGGAGCGAGCACAACGAACCAAACCACGA
Organism: K189A clade bacterium; assembly: GCA_902631405.1. Lineage (GTDB taxonomy): Bacteria > Pseudomonadota > Gammaproteobacteria > Pseudomonadales > Azotimanducaceae > UBA4421. The sequence goes on from CACOYI010000001.1 coordinate 55,021, forward strand.
ACCCAGCCATGATGAGTTCGAAGCTAAATATAAGCCACAGTCCGTATTTAACAATCTTATTGGGTTGAACTCGCGGATCCATGAATTTCTTTTGCAGGTAGATGGTAGCGCCGCTTTGGATCGGTAGGAATAAAGCGGAGGTTAATCCACCGATCATTATCAAAATGACGAAGTTTGGAACGAACAAATAAATTAGGAAGGCGATCAGCGGCAAAATGCCCAAATACCATCGAATGATACTCTTTCGAAGAGCAAGATTGCTTCTCTCGATAAGTTTCATTTCAATGAGATAGTCGGGAATTGGTCTCCCGCCCGCGCCAGCGCCAGATAGAACGGTTGAGAATAGGATAAAGAAGGCTCCGATACTAAATATCCAGACCGCCCATTGGCCTAAGGTTTGTGTAAAAATATTAGAGAGTGCAGATATCGTCTCGTCGTTTCCTTCCGGTACTATCCCCATCTGATTCAAGACTCCGGCTCCGAGGATGTAATAGGGGATAGTTGCGCAGGTTACGATAATCAGTGCGAGCCAAACATCGTTATGAAGGACTTTGATCCAACCCTTAGCTCTCTGCTCCCAGCCAGCATCGTCTTTATCTCCGCCGATATAGGTGGGGTAACCCTTCTCGATGCACCAGTAGGTATAAGCGCTAATATCACCAGAACTAGTTCCAGTATATCCATAGGCTGATAACGCTAATGCAGCAAAAGCGGCAAATAGAGCCCAATCCGGTTTTAAGCCTGAAATTATCTCGCTCGGGGTTACAGCAAACTCTGTGAACTGCATCGCGACGACGCAGGTCAAAGTAGCGAGGGTAAAACCTACCACTAGCGGTAGCATAGCGCTTTCGAGCCATTTGTAACTCCCGGTCGACAAAATGATGGAGCAAATTATGGCGATAATTCCGGTGCACAAAACGCCGTCAATCTCGACGCCAGCAAGAGACCCCAGGAACGATAAAGATTGACCGGCTCCTCCAAATATTCCACCTAACCCCATCGTTCCCGGAACGTATGCGAGGATACCCATCCAGATGGGCCAAGAGATACCGGCAAAATGTCCGGGTAACCGATTTATGGCCCGAAGGTACGTATCCCCTGTTGTAATCGTGTACCTGGCGAGTTCTGCCTGCACGAGCGCCTTGCACCAGCAAGACAGCAATAACCACCATAAAAGAGCCCAGCCAGCGGCAGCGCCTAAGCTGGTGGTTAGAACCAATTCACCGGACCCGATAACGGCCCCCGTGACAATTAAGCTTGGGCCAAGATACCGAAATCTTCCTAAGAAGCTTGTGGGAGCTTCTTTGATGCCCCCAACTTCCTGTGTGTACGGGTCTCGACTAAGCTGGTTCACTCTTGCGTTGCCTCCTGAACCGAAAAGGCGCTGCTTAGTTTTCGTTCGTGAGCTTTATTAGATCGTCAGGTATGTCTCTACTGGGACTCATCGACCAGCTTGGTTCTCTTTTTTCGAAAAAGGCTTTCACCCCCTCTTTGACATCTTCCGACTCACCAAGCCAGTTTATTAGCTTTCCTTCGGTTTCCATCAATTGAGGGATGTTGGAAGCAATGTTCTGCCAGAGAAGTTTTTTGCTTAGTGCAACCGATACTGGGGCGGTATTTAGAGCTATGTCATCAGCAATCGCTCTCGCCCTCTCTAAGAGAATTTCTGCATCCAGGCTTTCGCTAACAATCCCTTTAATTTGAGCCTCCGCGCCTGACATCATTCGGCCGGTAAGAAGCAGTTCGGCAGCGTTGGAAAACCCGGCAACCTGGCTGACTGTCACGTGAGAAGCTAGCTCCGGCAGTATTCCCCGCCGTACCATGGCAAAACCTATTTTAGCTTTCACAGCAGCGAGTCTTATATCGGCCAGCATAGCGTAGGTAATGCCGACTCCAACCGCGGCACCGTTAATGGCTGCAATTACGGGCTTTGATATCTGATACGGCCATTTGGTTGGCCTTGTGATCTTGGTCTTATCGGTAAAACCACCTTCACCGCCCGATAAGTCTGCTCCGGCACAAAAAGCCCTACCGGCTCCGGTTAATATAACTGCCCGAACCTCGTCATTATCATCACACTCGTACATCGCATCGCTCAGTTCTCTGGACATAATTGGAGTCCATGTGTTCATTTGATCTGGTCTGTTTAAAGTGATTAGCGCAACGCGGTCTTCGATGGAAAGCTGAATTTGTTCGAAACTTTGGTCTGCCATGTCATTTCTCCCCCAAAAAATGATGTCTCAACTCTTCAGATTAGCGTGCTTTAAACGGAAGTTCCAATCAGCTTGGTGGAGATCTGCTTGTTCTCCTTTGGGGACGGGTTATGATCGATGATCATCAAGTTAGAGCGGAGGGCTAATTTTGGGATTTACCGATCAGCATGTTCAACATTACCGAGAACATGGGTACGCCATCGCTGAAAATTTCTTATCGCAAACGGAATTAAATCGGGCTCGTGAAGAGATTGATTCCTTCATCCCGGGATGGCTCGAGTATGCCGACAACCCACATGGAGCAAAACCGGAGGGTTGGAACGAATCCCCTCGGTCTCGTCGCACAATGAGATTCCCGTTCAAAGGGGCTCAATTGAATTCGATTACGCTGCACCCTGAGCTTAGACGTTTCGCTTCAATATTTGCTGAGTCGGAGGATCTTTTTTGTGAACAATCTGACCTGCATTATAAATGCAAGGGCCACTATGCGGATTCTGATCAGTTAATGCATCTGGACTATATGAACCATACTTTGGCCTACCCGCCCAGCGTTCCAGCTTATTGGCAAACGGCGTTTTTGCTTTATTACACTGACGTCACGATGGGAGCGGCACCTACCGCAGTATGCTCCTGGCAACATTATAAAGATGAAATTTTGTGGCCTACCGCTTATGAGGAAAAAGATCGCGCTGAGTTATACGAAAATGAAGTAAAGGTCGTAGTACCTGCTGGTTCGGTTCTAGCGTATAGCATGAGAACTTTTCACCGCGGAACATCCTTTAACGAAGAAGCTGCTCGAGTCGGACACTTTATTACCTACTCGCCCGCTAAACCAAAGTGGTTGGGCATAGTTGGCTGGCCGGAACAAGGTGTCTATGGAAGCTTCCAAAAATGGATGGCTGGAGCCTCTCTTCAGGAGAGAGAGCTCCTTGGGTTCCCAAAGCCGGGTGATTCTTATTGGACAGAGGAGACACTAGCTGGTGTCGCTGCAAGGTTTCCTGAAATGGACATGGGTCCCTATAGACAAGATTCCCGAAGCAACTAGGTTGAACCAACCTCTGATTCTTCTTTTTGTTAGTACCATGAACTCATGCGAGAGGCATTTCTGAGATCGAAAATCTTTAATAACTTGGGAAGCGCAGTTCCATGAATTTGAGATCAGCCGAATGATAATTTACGGTGTGGGGTTGCTAGCGGCTTGTATGCTTATCGGGGTTTATGCTGGAGATCTTATTGGCGCTCTGCTCGGCATTGATGCCAATATTGGCGGCGTTGGTATCGCGATGTTGATACTTATCCTGGTATCTAACTATGGGCCAGTGAAGGTATCGATCAAGCCAATAACCGCAGAGGGTATTACTTTTTGGAATGCTATGTATATTCCGATAGTGATAGCAATGGCCGCCAAGCAAAATGTTTTTGCCGCGGTATCCTCAGGTTGGTTAGCAATTCTTGCGGGACTATGCGCCGTCGCTATAAGTTTTCTGCTGATACCAGTCTTAGCTCGTTTTTCTCAGTCAGAGGAAGAGGTTAAATGAACCTGTTCCTGAACGTGTTGGAAACGAATGCCTTGATTACAGCCTTTGTCGTAGTTGCGCTGGTCCTATGGATTTCTAATTCTCTGGCAAAGACACTTTTCGCCGGAAAAATACATGGATCGGCCATCGCTATCATCTTAGGCCTTTTTATGGCCTATCTGGGCGGCTCGACAACTGGAGGAAGCAAAGGTTTAGCCGATATAAGCGTTTTTTCCGGGCTTGGAATTCTGGGTGGCGCCATGTTCAGAGATTTTGCGATCGTAGCAACCGCATACGGTGCTGAACTCGAGGCGTTAAAAAAGGCAGGTTGGATTGGCTCTCTCTCAGTTCTGATAGGCGTCGTTCTCTCTTTTTTTGTGGGCGCAATCGTCGCGGTCGGCTTCGGTGTGTCTGATCCAATCTCGATAACGACTATTGGTGCTGGCACCGCAACTTTTATCGTTGGTCCTGTTACCGGTACTGCTCTCGGTGCTGAGTCCAGCATCATAGCTCTCAGCATTGCGGCGGGCCTCGTAAAATCGATCCTGGTGATGGTGGGGACTCCGTTGGTAGCGCGGCGAATTGGACTAAACAATCCAAATTCGGCGATGATTTACGGCGGACTAATGGGTACCAATAGTGGAGTGGCAGCGGGCCTCGCGGCAACTGACCCAAAATTGGTTCCTTATGGAGCAATGACCGCAACTTTTTATACCGGTGTTGGTTGTCTAATCGTTCCCTCAGTTCTTTTTTTTCTAGTTACGAGCGTATTTTAGAGAGCCCTTAACTTATGCGAGACGAGGGGTGAGCCTGGCGCTCGACCTTCGGAAGGACTTTTGCTTTATATACGTTTATAAAATTGTCGGTGTTTCGATGAGCATCCAGATCCTCCGTCGTAGCCCATTGTTCAATCAAGAAAAAGAGGTTGTTCTCAACTTCAGACTGATAGACCTCGAATCGCTCACAACCGGTCTCTTGCATAGAAACGCTCGCCTGGTGAGCGAGCAGTTGCTTTATCTCCTCGATATTTTTCGCGTCCGTGGCTCTTAGGATGACATTATTAAAGATCATGTTCCTTATCCTTTTGGGTTATCGTTCTAATGAATCAAGATTTTTAAAAAAATGAGTTTTGTAGGTATTTTACCTGATATGAGTGAAAAAATTTTTCAGGAGCTTTCTTCTCCGCGATTTGACGATGGCTCAATTGTTACCGAAGGAATCTCTCTTTGGGGTAAGCAACCCCCGTTTAGCGACGGAGATGGCTTACATGATGAACCCATGCTGACTGTGCATCGGCCTGATCCAAGCAGTGCGGTCGGTTGCGGGATAATAGTCAACCCTGGCGGCGGATACCGTTCTCTAGCATCCGATCACGAAGGTATACAAGTAGCGAAATGGTTAAATTCCATCGGTGTAACGGCCTTTGTACTGCGATATAGATTGGGGCCAGGTTACTTTACAGACATCTCATTGATCGATGCGTTGAGAGCAATAAAGCTTGTTCGATTTTTTTCAAACACCTACGGTATTGATAAGAAGAGGGTAGGCATGCTGGGGTTTTCCGCAGGGGGACACTTAGCTTGTAATGCTGCCGTGCGTTACACCTCGTCTTCATCTGAAGTAAGGGATGAAATTGATCTTGAATTGGGCAAGCCCGATTTTGTCGTTCCAGTTTATGCGGTTACAAACGGAGAGAAACGAGGTCGAAAGGCAGATGAGTACGTCGGGGTGGATACTGAGGTGACAAAGACCACGCCACCCATGTTCATTGTTCACAATCATAAAGACAGTATCGTACCCGCATCTCAATCGACTCTTCTCTATGACGCCCTTCTGCAGGCTGGAGTTGATTCGGAACTACACATTTTTAATGATGGCGACCACGGCTTAGGTCTGACTGTGGGAGATCCTGATGCGGGCAAGTGGACTGAGCTTTTGAAAAACTGGTTGGTGCGTAGAGGTTTCATGACCTCCAAGGAGAGGTTGGAGGTAAGAGGCCGTGTGCTGTTGGAGCAAAAGCCGATGGGGCTAGGTTGGGTAACCCTAGTACCTGAAGAGCCCAATCAGCCGAACGCCCTGGTGAGAATGCACGCGAGGAATGATGGCTTTTTTACGATTCCTGTCCAAGACGGCCCAACCGCTGGCCCTCATCGATTAGAAATCACACTGGAGAGTCAGCAGGTCCGTCCCTCTGCCACGGGCATTTTCACGCTACAGGAAATCCAACATTACAAGAAACGTGTTACTGTAGAACGGGGGTTGAATCTCGATCTGTCTTTGAGCAAGAGTCAATTTAGCGCTTAGACAGATTTAAAAGGGGGGGATAGAGAATGAAGCTCTTTTTGTTAGCGCTTGGCGTGATTTTTCTATTGGGGTGTAAGGACCAAACGCTTCAGGTAGAGGACTACTCAGAGGAGTTCGAAGTAAAAAGATCTCCCGAAAATGAGATTGTCTCTAACCCCGATCGTTCGGTTTTCTTCGGGGACTTGCACGTTCACACCTCCAATTCTTTTGATGCTTATCTTTTAGGGAACACAGTTTCTCCGAGTGACGGCTACCGTTATGCCAAAGGCGAGCTGGTAACTAATTCGATGGGTGTGCGCATGCAACTCAGGGAACCGTTAGATTTCTATGCTGTCACTGACCATGGATTGTTTATGGGTGTCGTAGATGAATGGGCGGACCCTACCTCTAGACTCGGCGGATTATCAGGAACTCAACCTTTTCATAATATTAACGAAGGCGACAACCTTGATAGTTATTCGGCGCAAAAGCGTACAGTCTTGTTCCGAGAGAGCTTCGGTCGTTTGGCTGCACGACAAACGGGGTTTCTAGGAAAAATTAAAGCTTTTTTTACGGGAAATGTTTTGGACGCTACGGCGGGATATGATAACGAAGCGCACCTTTCCGCCTGGCGAGAAGCAATTGAGGCAGCGGAGCAGCACAATGAGCCGGGATCATTTACGGCTTTTATTGGTTATGAGTGGACGTCCTCGACACCCCTACCGCAGAGTGCCGCTTATCATCGAAACGTTATTTTCAGGGGTTCTAGTGCTCCACAAAGACCCTTCACTCGATTTGATGACCACGAGCCTGAGGGGCTTTGGACTTGGCAAGACAAGATAAGAGCTTTGGGGGCCGATAGTCTCGCTATTCCTCATAATTCCAACCAATCGGATGGGCAAGTTTTTCGCCTTAATTATTCAGATGGAAGATCGATAGATAGAGAATTCGCGGATCTAAGAATGCGAAATGAACCTCTGGTCGAAATCACCCAGGTTAAGGGGACATCTGAAACGCATCCAAGACTGTCTCCTCGAGATGAATGGGCTAACTTTGAAATTCTTAATACGAGGAAAGGTAAAACAACACAATTTAGCAATCCGAATGGAAGTTATGTTCGTCAAGCTCTCGCTAATGGTTTGGCTTTAGAGCAGGAGGGTAGAGGTAATCCTTTTAAAATTGGCTTCGTCGGTGCCAGTGATACTCATAACTCTGCGCCGTCTTTCGATGAATCTAATTATTTCGGATCAGCAGCTCTCAGTGGGACCGCAGAAAATAGGGGTTCAGTTCCATTATCCGAGGCACGAGCAAAATATCTGTCATCTCTACCTCCTGAGATGCAGCAAAGAGCCGGTCTCTTGAATGAAGATGGCAGGAGCTTCTTTGGGCGAAGAGGAACCCAGTTTGCTGCATCTGGATTAGCAGCCGTTTGGTCGGAGGAGAATACCCGTGAGTCTTTATTTCTAGCTATGAGGAGAAAAGAGACTTACGGGACGTCTGGTAATAGGATAAAACTGCGTTTCTTTGCGGGTTTTGACTACGAAACCTTATCTGCATCTGATGAGAATCTTGTCTCTAAGGCGTATCTGAGTGGTGTGCCCATGGGAGCTGATCTGGTGAATGCCCTCGCCCAGAACCCTCGTTTTTTGGTCTGGGCTCAACGCGATAAGAATGGAGCGCCGCTTCAGCGTTTGCAAATAATCAAAGTATGGTATGACGGGAGTTATCGGAAAGAAATTCAAGAAAAAGTATTTGATGTTGCCTGCTCGGATGGCCTCTCCGTTGATCCCGTGACACACCGATGTCCTGATAATGGTGCCTCAGTAAACCTTACTGATTGTTCCATCTCTAAAGATCGAGGCGCGAATGAGCTTCGAACTTTCTGGGCAGACCCCGACTTTGATGCGAGTATCGATGCGAGTTACTACGTGAGGGTTCTCGAAAATCCGACGTGTCGTTGGAGTACCTGGGATGCCTTGAGGGCTGGCGTTGAGCCTCGTTCGGAGGTTCCGCTGACGATTCAAGAGCGCGCTTGGTCCTCTCCAATCTGGGTTCATTCCGATAAAAAAGCCTAGGGAAATAGCCAATTATGACTGAACTTGTCGACACCAAAGAGGGGTTTTGGAAAACACGCTATACAGTGGTGCTGATGTGTTTTGCTGCGACGTTCGTTTGTTATATAGATCGAGTCAATATCTCTGTTGCGATAATCCCGATGGCAGAAGAATTAAATTGGGACCTTGAGACTCAAGGAGCGATTCTTTCATCTTTTTATGTTGGTTACTTGCTAATGCAGGTTGGCGGTGGCTTTCTTGCAGATAAGTTTGGTGGAAAGATGGTTTTAGGGCTGGGTGTCCTGATCTGGTCTTTTTTCACCATTATTACTCCCTGGGCGGCCTTCTCAGGTCTAATCGGTCTCTTTTTTGCACGAATCGGAATGGGGCTAGGGGAAGCGGTAACCTTTCCCTCGGTGTATAGCCTGATAACAAGGTGGTTTCCGGTCAATGAAAAGTCAAAAGCTGTCGCTCTCAACGCGAGTGGAATACCGATCGGGACGGTCTTTGCGCTTATTGTAACGCCTATAATCGTCGCAGAGTTGGGTTGGGAATGGGCCTTCTATCTCTTCGGTTTGGTCGGTGTGTTCTGGTATGCGGCTTGGCATTATCTGGTTACTAATTTACCTCAGGATCATCCAAGAATCTCAAGCTCGGAGTTGGCGCACATAGAAAGCAATGCGCCGGCAGAGGGCATCGGGGAGAGTCCGCCAATAATGTTTTTCTTACGGAGTCGTGCTGTTTGGGCAATTATCGTTGCCCACTTTTGCAATAACTGGACCCTTTACGTGATTCTCTCTTGGTTGCCAAAGTATGTAAACGATGGCCTTGGTGTGCCATTTGCAGCGATCGGCATAATTGCGATGCTTCCGCACGTAACATCGTTTTTGTGTCTTAACATCATGGGAACAGTCGCCGACAGATTAATAACCAGAGGCTTGAGCGTCACCTTTGTAAGAAAGTTAATGCAGACTATTGCCTTTGGCGGTCTAGCCGTTTGTCTACTTCTGATTACTCAAGTGGAGGAGGTTTGGGCCGCGATAGGTCTGCTGTGCCTGGGCAAGCTCTTTGGTGCGGCAGGAATTGGTGGTCACAGTGTTAATCATATGGATATTGGACCACGATACGCTGGAACATTAATGGGAATAACGAACACGTTCGCGACTTTGCCAGGGATCGTAGCAGTTTATGCGACGGGTTATATTCTCCAGGTGACTGGTTCGTGGGATTTGGTTTTCATCGTTACAGCAGGAGTTACCTTGTTCGGAATGGTCTTTTATCTGCTCTTTGCGACCGGTGAAAAACAATTTGATTAGTGAGGAGGGAATAGATTGAACCCAGAAAACAACGATGGTCAGGACCCGAATGGAAAACCAAAGCAGAAGCTAGGTGGGAGATACGCGCACTACGTGCTGTTTGTCCTTGTAATCGTCTATGTATTTAATTTTATTGATCGAAATATCCTCTCCATCTTAAACGAAGAAATACAGGCTGACCTCGGCGTCAGTGATGCAGATATGGGGCTCCTTTATGGCACGGTTTTCGCGGTTTTTTACTCTGTATTCGGTATACCTCTGGCGAGGTTTGCAGATGTCTGGGTTCGGCGGAGTCTTATATCGATTGGATTGATGTTTTGGAGCGCCATGACCGCGATGTCAGGATTTGCGCGTTCTTTCTCGATGCTCGCGATATTCAGGGTTGGTGTTGGCATTGGTGAAGCAAGTGCGTCTCCGGCCGCCTATTCTATGCTCGCTGATTATTATCCACAAAGGTTGAGAGCGACTGTAATCGCGATTTATTCTTCGGGCGTTTACATCGGTGGCGGAATAGGGCTTTTTTTGGGTGGCTTTATCATGGAAACGTGGAATTCCACTTTTCCAGACCCTGCAGTGGCACCTTTAGGTTTGAAGGGTTGGCAAGCGGCCTTTTTGGCGGTCGGGATCCCTGGCATATTGATGGCGATTTGGGTGCGAACCCTAAAGGAGCCTGTGCGAGGTGTCTCGGAAGGAATTGTTTCGCAGCAGCACCCTAATCCAGTTGGAGTTTTACTCACAGAATCGGCGGCGATGATACCCATTCTTAACTTGATTGGCTTGGCGAGAGTAGGTGCATCCATACCTCTGAATTTACTTGGAGCAGCGATTGTTGGTGCTATTGCGTGGCTCCTCATATACCTGACTGGAAGCGTAGTTCAATGGATCGCTCTTGGCATTGGTATTTACGTTGTCTTCTGTTGGGTGCAATCGTTAAAAGCGCGTGACCCCGTAACCTACGAAATGATTTTTAAGTCGAAAGCGATGGTGTACACCATGCTGGCTTTCCCAACAATATCATTTGTGACTTATGGCGTCGGCTTTTGGACGGCGCCTTTATTGCTGCGGCTTCATGAAACCTCGGCCACCGAAGTGGGGATGTATATTGGGCTCGGCTCAGCTATCGGCGGACTTTTGGGGGTGACTCTTGGCGGTTACTTCGGCGATAAATTTAAAGACAAACATCCAGCTGGTCGTTTAGCTATCGGTTATATAGCTGTTTTCGGAACGGTGCCGCTGGTTCTTTGGATGATCTATACAGATAGTCTAATGTGGGCTTTCGCGTTAAATCTGTTGCATCATCTTTTTAGCGCTTGTTGGCCCGGTATTCCTCCAAGTACGGCAGCGGATTTGGTGTTGCCTAGAATGAGGGCAGTCGCTGGAGCTTATTACATCCTGGTCAATACAATGATCGGTTTGGCTCTGGGACCCTATGTAATGGGACAGTTGTCAGATTCTTTCGCAGCGACAGGAATGGATCCAGCTTCTTCACTGCGGACCGCTATCGCGTGCTCGATGTTTATCTTTATTCTCACGTTGGTGTTCTTGACTCTTGCGTGGCGGAACCTGCCTAAAGACGAGGCTAGCCGTCTTGATCGTGCTCGAGCGCTGGGCGAGACTGTCGAGCAGGTTTGACTCAGTTAAAAGTCGTCAGCTGCTGAAGAAGACACTCTCTGATATTGGGGCCCGCTCAGTGCGGGCTTTGTTCACGCTCATGCTCGGATCTGGAAAACCGAAACTGATGCCGAATAGCACTTTTATTTCCGGGCCCAGATTGAAAGCATCTCTAACCAGGTCAGGATAGTGCCGCATGGTTCCCTGTGCGCAAGAACCAAGGCCATTGGCTGTCATCGCGAGCATGAGTGTTTGAGCGTACATACCGACGTCCCAAGCGTTGCCTATGCCGAAATGCTCATTCATGCAAAGGAATGCCACATGAGGCGCATCAAACATTTCAAAGTTTCTAAAAGCCACCCTTCCTCGAGCTTCTCTATCTTCCCACGCAACGTCCATCGCGTCATACAAGACTGCTGCGCAATCCCGTTGTCTTTGTTTCCATGGATCTCCCATCTTTCCTTTTTTTGAGGATGCGTGGTCAGGGGCAGCTGGCTCCTTGTTTCTCGCACGTTCCATAAAAGATTGTCTCAAATGATCTCTTGTTTCTCCTGAGGCAACAAAAGTTTGCCAGGGTTGAATGTTTGTTCCCGAGGGCGACCATCTGGCCAATTCGAAGACCTTCTCCAGTAACTCCTGGGGTACAGGGTCAGGTAGGAAACCACGGATCGAACTTCTCGTTCTTACAACATCTTCAAAATTCATTACGGTCTATTGTTTTAAAATTTGGGTTTTAGGTTTCATATAAATACCATCGTGTTCCGCAGATATTCACCTGGCTATCTGATACGTAACAATCTCTTTTTTTCGCCTCCTCAATGATGCCTGCTTGATCTTTTACTCTTATATCCAAACCACCGAGTCCGGCGCCACGCCCGTCTGTGGATTCGACAAATCTCAGCGTCACGTTATTAAAATTGACACAAGGGTTGTCATTTTCATGATGAACGGGCAAGTCAGTTACAGTGGCCCAATGATGAGCTAATTGAAGAGGGTTTTCTGACTGGAGCTCGACTCCTATGAAGTCAATTGTTCTGTCTTGGCAGACTTTATCCTCCCAACCTAAGCCTCCAACTGGGTTCCAGTGTCCTTCAAAATCCTCGTTCACATCCCACTCTAGTTCAAGGAATGCCGCGACCATGTCTCTTGGATGCAGCTGGCACAGTTCCCAGCCATCCCGGGTGTTTTCGTGCGCAATCCTAACGCCATTGTCGAGCGCTCTCGTTCGGAGTCTTTGGTGCTCTTCCAACTTACCTATCTGTGTAATCACCATATAACCGCCGTCTCCGCCCCGTCGCTCCAGATATCTGCCGCCGGCTGTATTCTCTTGAATGGGTGCCACTACCTCAAGAAAGTTTCTTCCCACTGGCATGAGGTTGTTTTCCAGTCCAAAGGCTCCTACCCCTGGGTCGACATAGCATGACTTAATACCCAAAATGGCAGTCAGGTCGTCTATCACTGAATCTAGTTTTTCTGCAACAAGGCAGATTTGTCTCAGCTGTATTGTCAAATATCCTCCCTCCCAAATATATGGATCGCTCAATCCGAGCCGAATGTGCCCCGTCTCTTAGGTAGCTCAGTAAATTCTCCTTTTCTTTTCTCGGCACGAGACTGCATTGCCTCTTGCATTTCTTCGCCTTGCATCATTGACGCATTCCAGATGGCTATGTAATCCAAAGTGTCTGCTGTGGAGTGATCTTTCGAGTAGTTTATGAGTCGTTTACAACCATATACGGCGAGAGGTGTCTTCGAGGCGATTTCTTTCGCGATTTCTAAAACACCGCTGATCATGGTTTCCTGATCTGGAAATATTTGATTAATGAGCCCAAATTCTTTGGCTTCCCGCGCTGGCATTCTCCTTCCTGTATACGCCAATTCGCGAACGATGCCTTCCGGCATTTGTTGCACTAAACGCGGAAAAGTACCCACGTCTGCAGTCATGCCGATATTTGTTTCGAATATGGTAAAAAAAGCATCCTCTGTCGCGTATCTCATGTCGCACGCTGTAACCATGTCGACACCTCCCCCTACGCAGCCGCCTTGTATTGCAGCGAGTATCGGGAGACGGCAATTTTCAAGCGCGTTAAAGGTTGCCTGAGTTTTCCTAGCACTATCGTAAAAAGCCGCGCCGTGCCTTATCCTGTTCCGCCTGGCTTCGTCTTTGTCCCCTGGTTGTCGTGGAGCAAATGCTGCTAGATCCATTCCAGCTGAAAAGACCGGTCCTGTTGAGGATATTACAATCGCCCGTGCTTCGGCATTATCATCGATTTTTTCAATGGCCTTGGGTAGTTCTTCCCAAAACGCTGGGATCATACTGTTTCTTTTTTCTGGTCGATTAAGAACAAAATGAGCAACGTCGTCCTCTATTGATACATCAAAGCACTGATAATGAGATCCAGCCATTTGTAGTCCCCTTTCTCCAAACTCTTGAGTATATCGATGTTAAGGACCGGAAAAAACGCTATTTTGGCTATGAATCTGATTAACGGATGTTGCAAAAAAATATTTTTGACTGGAACATTCAGAGATTCACCATTCAACGTTATTTAGATATGGTTACAGGCGACGCTCATGAGAGCATTTGTTTTTTTTCAAATAAACGGGGGATGAAATGGGAGACCAGATAGATACTGGCACGGACGATTTGTTAGCTTCTCTTGATGCTGGCGTTTTAACGTTAACGTTGAACAGGCCTGAGGCACGTAATGCCATGTCGGGTGGTATGACCGCGGGATTGGCAAGTCAATTGGCGAGCGCTGAATTAGACCCAAATGTAAAAGCCATAGTTTTAACCGGGGCTGGCAAAGGCTTTTGCGCGGGAGGAGACGTTAAAGGTATGGCGGCCAGCGGAGACGGAACCGTTGGAGATAATACGATCGACGGGGCTATTCACCGTCAGAGAGTTAATCAGCGAGCTACCGCTGGAAAGCTCTATAATATGCCCAAACCAACTATTGCTGCGCTTCCAGGAGCTGCGGCTGGGGCAGGTCTATCCCTCGCACTCGCTTGTGACTTAAGAATAATGTCTTCAAACGCCATTATGACGACAGCGTTTGCCAGAGTTGGGTTTTCGGGAGACTACGGAGGCACATTTTTTATGAGCCAGTTAGTTGGTTCAGCAAAAGCAAGGCAACTGTATTACCTCTCTGAAAGAGTTAGTGCTGATCAAGCCCTCGATCTTGGTCTCACTAATTGGGTATGCGAGCCTGATGAGTTGGAATCAAAAACGCTGGAGATAGCTAGTCAGCTGGCAAGTGGACCAACTGTAGCTTTTCGATATATGAAAGAGAACTTCGCTCGAGCCATATCATCTGGCGATGTTGATGACTGCCTGGATTTGGAAGCGACACATCATGTGCACTGCGGTCAAACCGAAGATCATCGAAACGCTACTAAAGCCTTCGTTGAGAAAAAGGAGCCTGTTTTTCAAGGAAGATAGGCTTTTTGATAGTGATAACCGGCGGCGCTAATGCGTCGCTGGGCGTCGTCGCTTTTTAAATAGTCGAAAAACAGTTTTGCCCCCTTGTGAGCCTTTTTTTGAGAGAGTAAAACCGCTTTCTGGTTGATCGCGGCGTGTGAGGAACTTTCTACCAACCAGTAGGAAGGGCTTCCTTTGAGCTTTTTCAGTTGTGACATGGCAACGAAGGCGGCGTCAACGTTTTGGCTCGCGCCAAGTGCAAAGGTTTGGCCAATGTTTTCAGCTCGTATCAATTTTTGGTCTGTTCGCGGGAGACCCAATGAATCGAGTGTTTCCTTTGCCGCTCGTCCGTACGGCGCGATTTTCTCGTTTGCGATCCCGATTCTCGTGGACTGGATCAAACACTCCTGTGCTGTCTCTCTGCTCATGGTGCTAAGTTGGCAAACTGATCCTGGGAACCAAAGTGCGAGCTTCCCCACGGCATAAATGAATGAATCACCCGCGCGAGCCAATTTTTTTTCAATAATCATGTCTGCTCGTTCCTCATCCGCAGAGAGGAAAATATCTACTTTGATCCCGCGCAGGATCTGAGCATAGAGAATTCCCGAAGATGCAGAGCGAATTTCTATTTCGATATCGTGATTTGACTCGAAGTCTTTTTTTAAAGTGACTAAGGTCTCTAGGAAATTACTTGCTGTCGCAATTACGACTTTCTCGTTGGATAAGCTCAATTTTTGGCAGGAAAGAGAAAACAAAAAGAAAAGTAAAATTGCATCAACTCTTTTCATATTATTTGATTTGTTTTCTGCGCTATGATCCGGACTTATAGTATCTCATCTACTAGAAAATCGATTGCTTTACAGGGAGCTGGTGATTGTGAGTAATGAAAGATCAATGCGAAAAGTGGCCGCTACGGCCTTGGGCGGCACAAGTATAGAGTGGTATGACTTCTTCCTTTACGGAACAGCCGCTGCCTTAGTCTTCCCAACGTTGTTTTTTCCTGAGGATATGCCCCGATATATGGGTCTGATTTACTCCTTCAGTACTTTCGCAGTGGGATTCTTGGCGAGGCCCATCGGTGGGATATTATTCGGTCATTTCGGTGATCGACTCGGTCGAAAGGCCGCACTGGTAACCGCGCTTACTTTAATGGGGCTTGCAACGACGATCATCGGATTACTTCCAACCTATTCGAGTATTGGTGTTCTCGCCCCACTAGCGTTGATTCTGATGAGGTTTTTACAGGGCCTTGCTATCGGTGGTCAGTGGGGGGGTGCGATGCTGCTCGTGACCGAAAATGCGCCCGCGGATCGTAGAGGTTTTTACGGTGGATTTGCTCAAGCCGGTGCGCCGATGGGAGTTGTACTCGCAAACTTGGCTTTTCTAGCGGTGACCGCTAGCGTGTCGGAAGAGGCATTCATGTCATGGGGCTGGAGAATTCCCTTTATCGCTAGCTTGTTACTAGTGGGCTTGGCCCTTTACGTTCAGTTGCGGTTAGAGGACACGCCAGCGTTTAAGGAGCTTAAAGCGGCTTCTGAGGGTAAGACTGAAGATGCGGGGCCAAAGAGTAAATCTCCGATTTTGAAAGCGTTATCCACCTATCCGAAACAGATTGTTCTAGCAGCGGGAGCTTTTTTATCGGTCCAGGTCTCTTTCTATATCTTCATTGTATTTATCATGTCTTATGGGACAGATCCCGACGGTTTGGCGCTGAGTAGGACGGATATGTTAACGGCAGTCTTGATCTCATCCTTTGCTCAGGTGCCTGCTATTTTCTTGGCGGCGTCTTATTCAGATCGTCATGGCAGGAGAGGCATCTATAAGATGGGGGCGCTGGCGATGGCGGTATGGGGCTTTTGTGTCTTTCCACTCATGGATACGGGCTCGTTGCTAGCTATCACTCTGGCTCTGACTGTTGGACAAATCTTTATCGGGATGATGTATGGTCCTCAAGCAGCACTTCTGACGGAGTTATTTAGCACGGAAGTCAGATACTCAGGAGCCTCATTAGGGTATCAGTTGGGTGCGATTGTAGGCGGCGGTATGGCACCGATTGCAGCGACTGCGCTGATAGCGGCGTTCGGAAGCGCGATCTGGGTATCCGCATATATAGCGCTAGCCAGCTTGCTTACGTGGCTATCTTTGCATCTTCTGGGGGAGAACCATCAGGCTGATTTGGAGAAAGTTGCCTAGAGAATGGGCTTTTCGGTGAAACGGTTTTCCTGCTCGAGGATGAAGCCCAGTTGGTAAAGTAAATCTTCACGTCCAAATGGGGCGACCAACTGTGACCCAACTGGCATGCCATCGGTACAAGCACCGAGCGGCAGGCTCGCAGCAGGATGACCAGTGTCATTTATAAGTGCTGTAAAGCCGATCATTTGGTAGAGGAGAGTGAGGTAAGAATCGGTGTCGTCGCTCATAGTGTTGAGCTCTCCAATTAAAGGGGTCATGCACGCCATTGTGGGGGTTAGAATTAGATCGTAGTCATTGAAGATCTCATCAACCATCCTGCCATGTTGATGTATCTGGTTTAGCGCGCTCGCGTAGTCGGCCCCTGATATAAATTTGGATGACTGAAAATTATTCCATGTGACTCGCTCCACATCTTTCTCCGTTATGGGCTTACCAGTCTGCGCCTCGAGCTTTTGCAGCATCGCTCCAATGTGACTTATAGCGAGTGTGCCATGTGAGTCTTTGCAAACGTCTGGATCAAAGGTGTTCGTTAGCTCCTCTACCGTGTGTCCCGTCGATGCGAGGATTTCGGCTGTCTCGTTGACGATGCTGAGGACTTCCGGGTCAAGAGATGCGCCGTTGAATGGATCAGTGATATAGGCGATGCGCAAATTCCCTGGATCCCTTGTCATTAAATCCAGAAAACTTTTTGATGGATCTTTGGATCTGTAGGGGCTTCCTGCCTCTTCGCCGTGGGAGCAGTCCAGAACTAAAGCACTATCTCTTACACTTCTGGTGATCGCATGAGTTGTAGATAGGCCTCCCCATCCCTCTAACGTTGTAGGACCTAAGGGGTTTCGTCCCCTGGTTGGTTTTAGCCCAAACAGGCCGCAACAGCCTGCTGGAATCCTAATGGATCCGCCACCGTCGGAGGCATGAGCAATCGGTGATATACCCGCCGCAACCGCCGCCGCCGCTCCCCCACTGGAACCTCCTGCTGAATATTCCAAATTAAAAGGATTTCGCGTGGGCCCGTGTAAGACAGGTTCTGTAGTGGTGGCAAGACCGAACTCAGGGGTATTCGATTTGCCAAAAATAACTAACCCCGAGGCTTTATAACGTTTCACTAGGGTGGAGTCATGATCGGCGACATTCTCTGCGAACAGTCTCGATCCAGCACTCGTTACTTGCCCTTTCATAAACTGGCCTAGATTCTTGACTGACATGGGAATCCCTCTAAGGGGCCCATCTGGCAATCCGTGAGATATTTGATCATCGGCGTATTCCCAGAGAGGTGCGACGATCGCGTTTATCGAGTGATTGACTTCGTCATATCTTTGCCGAGCCAAGCTAATCAATTCTTCTGCAGAGGTTTCAGCTGCTTCGATTGAAGCAGCCAGTGACGTAGCGTCTTTATGAAGATAGTCGTTTAACTCCATGAGTTAGTACTCCGCATCCATTTGATCGTCCAGCTTTTCCATAAGAGAGAGGAGTGCTCTCTCATCAAATGTCGTAACTTCCTCTCCCACGGAACTCGGGCAGCTATTTCTTGCTTCACAAGTATTCGGGAAATTCTGAGATGACAACACATAACCCTGGTTTTCAAAATGCTCGTAAATCGTCAACACAACGACAACGACGTCGGCGCTTGGCCAGACATAGATTTTCTGTCCGTTAAGGCCGAAGGCCGCGAAGACGTCATCTGGGATTGTGTCAGTCGAGGAGTTATTCGCGAAAAAACTGTCATTGAGTAGCCACCACTGATATCCATAAAAGCTCGTATGAGGTTTTATGCTTTCTTCAACGAACTCCGCTGGAACAAGTTGAGTGTCTTCCCATTGCCCAGCTCTGGCGAAAAGTAGCCCAAACTTTAAAAAATCCTGAGGTAGCAAATCAATACAGCAGTATGTCAGTGGATTCTGTGCCGTGGCATCTAGCCAAAGACCCCTCTTTTCAATATTCATTGGGTCTAATAACTTTTCGATTAAATAAGAATGGGCATCTAGACCGGTCGCACGCCTTATTAATGGTTCCATGAGTTGAGAATTTTCATTTGAATAAGACCAGACAGCGTTCGGGGATCTGGCGAGCGGACTATCGATAGCATATTGAGTCTGATCTGTTTGAAAAAAAATGTCATCATTCAGCGAGTAACCAGAGCGCATCGCGAGTATTTGCCCAACAGTGATTTCCGACTTATCGGAATTCTGCCATTCTGTGATTATTTCACTCGCCTTTTGATCGACAGAATCAATCCATTTTTCTTGGATAGCGATACCGATAAGTGCACCGTAGAAGCTTTTAGCGACTGACCAACTCGTTCCCATATCTGTCTCGTCGTAGCCGTCGGCGTAGCGTTCGCCGATTATGTATCCTCGCTTGCTAATAAGTACGCTTTGTGTCGCTGTGTCTGAGAAAATATGATCCAGGAGCGCCGTGACCTCCTGATCGGTTGTCCCCAGCTCCGTTGGATCCTTCCGTTCTAGTGACCAAGTTGGCTCCAGGATTGCGGCTGTTTGATTAGAATTGCTTGTTGCCGGTTGACTAACCCCAGAGGAAGTTTCAGCTGAATTCTGGGATGATCCTCCACCGCCACCACAGCCGACTAGACTAAGAATTAATATTATTCCGGTTGGTGATAATCTCATGACGAGGTGTGATTGGGTGTCCTACTAGATGAGAGCTGAGGTTAGACTTAGTTCAAAAAAAAGTACATCAAGACTCAGCCAGATAGTTTAGGGAGAGCTCTAAGATATGCAAACTCGATTAATGTCAGCGCCACTCGGAGTGGTAGTGGATAATCTAGATGTGAAGAAAATTTCGGCCTCACAGTTCTTAGAACTTAACAGACTGTTTTGTACTCATAAGGTACTAGTTTTTCCTGACCAGGACCTTACTCCGACAGACCAACAAAAATTCGCGGAACAATGGGGAGAGCTAGTGCCATTTCCCTATGGTGGACTGCAAGATCATCCGAATATTATTGAGCTTAAAAATCGCGGTAAGAAGCTTGATGTAAATCAGCATTGGCATACAGATATGAGTTATCAGGAAGCCCCTCCAAAGTTGACGATGTTATATGCCCTAGAGGCACCCGACATTGGCGGTTCAACTGCGTTCGCGAATCAGAATCTGGCTTATGAGGGTTTGTCCGACGGGCTTCGTCGAATTCTTGAGCAAGAGAGGGCGCTCCATTCCGCCCAAGATCTCGCGAAACTGTTTGGAGCCAATGAAAAAGAGGCGGGGCAGGCCGAGCATCCTTTGGTCAGGACACACGATGAGACAGGAGATAAAGCGCTGTACCTTTGCAGGGCGTTTACAAAACAGATTTGTGGTTGGTCGACAGAAGAGAGTAAGCCAATGCTTGAGTATCTTTATGGTCATTCAGTTAGACCTGAATATCAGGCACGCCATGAGTGGCGAAGGGGAGATCTAGTGATGTGGGATAACCGTTCTTTGCTCCATTACGCGGTGCATGACCATGGTGATCAACCAAGGTTAATGCATCGTCTTCAAATAAAAGGGAGTAAACCAAAATGACCGATCAAAAAAATGTTTTGGGTTGGCAAGATTTAGATCTTGGTTCGTTTTCGTCTGAGGGGAAAAAAATTAACTTTACGGAGTTGGATTTTCTGGAAGTTTGGAGAACAGTGGTTGATAGCGATATGGATCTCACTTCTCAAACGCTTGTCGCTGGATCAAAAGCAACTTGCTTAGCATGGGTTTTTGTTGCGGGTTATCAGAGCGCGATAAGGAGAGTTTTTCCGGGGTCTGAATTCTCAGGCTGGACTGCGTTTGCTGTTTCTGAGGACCGAAAAAACGATCCCCCGCTGCCGGGAGTTGATTATTCAAATAGAGAGGATGGAACGTTCTTAATATCAGGTGTTAAAACCTGGGTTGCCTCTGTCGAAGCTATTGGCGAGATTATAATTAAAGCTGGCAAGGGTAATCGTGCTTTGTATATAAAACTTCCGAGGGAAACTGAAGGGTTGAGTTTTTCTAGCCGCGAATCTAGATTTCTCAAGGAGATGAGTCAGGGAAGTGCTCATTTAGATAGAGTTTCTGCGCCAGAACAATATGTTCTAGAGGATGGACTGGTCGGGCATTTTGGGAGGTTCGAGACGCTGCACATATATCTCGCTTTTCTCGCTTTTATTGGGTCGAATACGAGATCTGATGACCTTAAGGGGGAATCTTTTCGTATCGCTATGGGGTTGAAAGATTTTCTTGATCTGCCCGCAACGCCAGATAATTGGGACTGGGATGCAATAAAAAACCTGGATTTGGAGGTCCAGAAAATTCTGGGTTTGGCTGGGGAAGAGTTTACGACGCTCCAGCAAAGCTGGAGCGTTGATTCACGTTTAATCTCAATGTACTCACCGGGCATTCAAAAGCAGGCAAATTAGGAGACTACGGTCCCACCGTCGCACGTGATTACATCGCCGATCGTGAAGCCACAAGCCCGAGAACTTAAAAAGATAGCCAAACCAGCAATATCTTCAGGCGTACCAACTCTTCCTCTGGGGTTGGCTCTGCCGACCTCGTCCCAATCGGTATTTTCAACGTCTCCACCACCCCCTACGCCTGCGCTGAGCATGAATGTCGGGAATGGCCCGGGCGCAATTCCATTTACAATAATATTTCTTCGCACCAGATGTGACGCTAGGACCCTTGTAAGGTGATGTACCGCCGCTTTCGAGGGGCCGTAAGAAAAGTTGTCAAATCGGGGCGTTTTAATCCCATCAATGGACCCAACGTTGATAACGTATGAAGGCTTCTCTGATGAATTACCAGCTTCTAGGAGTGGCAATAATTTTTGAGTCAGAAAAAACACTCCTTTTACGTTAGTGTTCATTACTTTGTCCCAACCCAGCTCTGGAAATTCCTCCAGCGGAGCGCCCCAGGCGACCCCCGCATTGTTTACGAGAATGTCGAGGCTTGATTCCCGTTCATTGAGCTCCTTCACGAACGCATCTATGCCCTCCACAGAAGACATGTCCGCAGGGATTGAAACGCACTCACCACCGAACTGTTCTGCAAGTCGTTTGGCGGTCTCATCGCAGGCATTGGCTTTTCTCGAGGAGATGTAAACCTTTGCGCCATTTGATAGGTAACCAGCAGCGATCATTTCTCCTATGCCTCGAGAACCGCCTGTTACCACTGCCGTTTTCCCTTCCACCGAAAATAGATCTTTCACCCTGGTCTCCTTTTTCAACTGCATTTTTAATACTAATCCAAAATTTATACTAAAGTAGTAATATGGAGTGAAAGGGAAGTTATTGGGAAGAAAAATGAGCGCAGATTTATTGATAAGTGAGTTTAGGAAGCCCCGGCAAATGCTTGGTGATCAGGAATATGACGGTCATCTGTCGATACACGACGATAAAATGGCCGAGGATCTCGGGTTCTCCGGCGCTCCGATTGAGGGACCCACACACTTCAGCCAATTTGTGCCTTTGCTTCATGAAGTCTTTGGGGATGAGTGGTTTACTAAAGGATGCATTAGTGCCCACTATCAAAATATGGTGGTAGAGGGAGAGGAAGTCCAGACGATGGTAGAGAAAGCTCCTGACTCCTCAGGCATGGTGGCAATCTCCGCACAGAAACGGGATGGCACCCCTGTTCTGACTGGAACAGCATCTTTGGGACCGGATTATGGCGAGACTGAATTGGATAAAAGGATGGCCAAGCTCCGACCCTCGTCTCAGTTAGTCATTTTGAGCGATTTAACGGTTGGACAGAAGGGAACTGGAAATCCCGAGAGTGTGAGGATGGATATGGACCAACATATGGGGGATATGTATCCGTTTTCTAATAAGCAAAAATTAGAGAAGATCACGGAAACCCACGAGTTTTATGAAGGTGAAAGTCCATGGGGGGGACCGGTTATCCCGCTGGAAATGATTAGTGTTCTGACACAGTACACAAGTGGTCGCTCTGGTTTTAGAAGCAGGGGTCCAGCTATTGGCCTGTTTGCCGGTCAACAAATCAAGATGATCGATGGACCTTTGATGATTGGGAAAGACTACCTGCTCGAGAGAGAAATAATTGCACTTAGTGAAAGCCGCAGGACAGAATCTAATTGGATCCTCACTAGAGTTTTGTGCCCTGACTCAAAGGAAGTAAAGGCTGAGGTGATCTTAAATTCGGCAACTCTGAAGGATTCTTATGCCAATTACGAAGCTGATGCTGCCGCTCTGGGTAAAGACTTATCCGCCTGATCGCCTAAATCCTGCTTAGAATCTAGCTCGGTTAAAAACTCCAACATTTTTGGCCGGGTCAAACCAGGTTGAATTCTCGATCCGGCGTTTCGTTTCCTACCGCGGAGCATGTATTTAAATACCGTTCTTTGGATTTTTTTGTTTTTTAGGAACTCTCCCGGTTTTTCAATCAGGTTAATGGTTTTCATGACCTCGCGATGAATAAATAGCTTGTCTCGGGACGCTGCCAGTAGGGCGTCCCCAAAGGCAAGGGCGAACCATTTCTTTAAGGAGTCCGCTTTATCCAGATCCACTCCTTCTCTGATCGCTGCCGCCCTTTTGATTCCCCTCTTGTCCTCATTGAGGCTTGCTTGGAAAATTGGACGCACTTTTCTCTCGGACTCTTCTTGAAACCTTAGCGCCCTAGACCATGGGTCGCTCTCAGTGCTTAAGATGTCTGCGAGGATATGGGCATGCAGAGCTCCCGTACTGCAGCCTCTGCCATACAGTGGATTCGTCCTAATCGCGGAGTCACCGACGGCAAAAAAATTTAGCAAACGATTGTTTCCTGCACCAGTGAAGTCTCTCCACACGGCGTGGATGTTTCCGATGCCGAAGGGTGCGGTAGTCGCCTCTGACTTATTTTTACTCAACCAAGGCCTCAAACCAGGAATTGTCATGCCAATCTCGTCAAACTTTTCTCCACTTTTGATAGCCTTCCTAAGTTCCTTCTCTTCATTGGGTAGGCAAATTATTAGGGCGAAATGTCCCCCGTCTCCAGGAAAAATCCCGTACTTCATGTAGCCGAGATCCCCCATAGACGGGTTTTTAGCATCCCGTGGTGGCTCTGACACGCCATCTTTCAGTCGGTAATGTCTTGTGTAGTAAACTATCTCGGCGTCGTCGCGCTCTTCCTTTATGTTAACGCCACTGCTGGTTAACCATTTGTCGAATTTGCTTGATCTGCCCGTCGCGTCAATCACGATATCCGAAAATAATTCCGATCTTTTGTTGCTTTCTTGATGATCAATAAGGCTCAGGCCTCGTATAAATACTTCTTGGCTATCGTTCTTTTCAGTGATGATATCTGCGACGCTTACCTGGTTTCTAATAGTTACCTTTGTGGTTTGGGTGACATAAGTCCTGAGAACGGTTTCCATCGTGGCCCTTCGGCACATCAAGACCCACATTTTCTCGTCACCAGGTTCCGGATTGTATTGGGGTTTCAAGTGATCTGGGATCGATTCTTCGAAAGATACTTTTCTTGCACCGGCTTCAAAGAAACGCTCGAGTAAATCAGGGTAATTCTCCTCTAAAACGCTGCACATCAGGCCTAGAAAAGCGTGGGGGTGACGGAACTGAGCCACGCCTTTTCTCTGCCACGAGAAAAACGCTTCATTAGCAGAGCAATCGGGAGGTGGCACGTCTCTTTCTATGATGGTGACTTGAAAACCCCTGCGGTCCAAGGCCAGTCCGGTCAACATGCCGCACATGCCAGAGCCGACGATTGTTACGGTAGGCCGTTGATCTTTTGTAGTTTCGAGTTCGTTAAAAGTCATCGAGGTATTGTAATTGTTACCGCTCTCGAAGTTAAGGTAACAAAGAAAACGTGGTAGGGGAGATAGCTCCGTCGATGTCAGAAATTCACTTTTATTGAGACATCCAAAGAAAGTGGTAAATGGGTTAGGCTACTAACGAAATTAGAAATTTCGAGTGGAGGGAACATGCTTAAGTCCGTGCAACTTGGTAACAGTGGTTTGCGAGTGTCGGAGCTTTGTCTTGGAACAATGAATTTTGGAAAGCCAGGGCGCGGCCATCAGGGGGACTGGACCCTCACGGAGGAAGAGGCTACTCCTATTTTTAAAACCGCAATCGATAATGGTCTTTTCTATTTCGATTGCGCGGATGTTTACGGACTTGGTGCATCGGAAGAGGTAGTGGGTTCCATCCTCAGAAAGATGTTGCCTAGGGATGAATATGTTCTGACTAGCAAGATCGCGATGCCAATGGGAAGAGGCGCGAATCAAGCTGGCTTATCGAGAAAGCATGTCAGAGAGGGGATTGATGCTTCATTAAAAAGACTGGGGTTGGATTATCTGGATCAGTTAGTTATCCATCGTCATCCACACGGTGTGCCGGGTCATGTTGAAACCCCGATAGAGGAGACAATGGAGGCTCTTCACGATGCGGTGAAAGCGGGAAAAATTCTCTATTTAGGAGGCTCCTCAATGTTTGCGTGGCAATTTGCTGAGCTACAACTGACCGCAGAGAAAAATGGCTGGACAAAATTCATCTCGATGCAGAACCACTATAATTTGGTCTACCGAGAAGAGGAGAGGGAGATGAATCCCTACTGTTTAAAGACCGAGGTCGATTTGACACCTTGGTCGCCTCTTGCGCGTGGCATTCTGGCTGGCTCCTATCAAGGGGGCTTTGCTGGAGGGAGTACGGATCGTTCTCAAGGACAAGACCGAGCAAGAACGGAGGGGCTCTACAAGGGCGACCATGTTTTTTCGATAGCTGAGAGGGTTGTTGAAATCGCTGCAAAATATGAAAAGAGCCCCGCTCAAATATCTTTGGCATGGCTTTTAAGGAAACCGGGCGTCGCCTCTCCGGTGGTCGGCGTCTCTAAAGTGGCTCAGTTGGAGAATCTAGTTGAGGCTACGGAGATAAATTTGGCGGAAGAAGATGTTTTGTACTTGGAAGAACTATATCAGCCGGTGGAAAATCTTCTCTCTATTGGGTTTTCTTAGAGAGAATTCTTACCGTTTTTTGGTCCTCCGACATAAGTCTCGATGCCGAATAGACGGATACCAGGAAGGTAGCGAGATAGGTTAGGAACACTTTTGGCATGAGTTCTGCGCTGAATGTGCCTAGCAAAATGTAATCTCCTTGGTTGATTGCGGTTTGGATAGAGCCCACAACCGCTGATATAGCCAATGCGCGGTTGCGTATGCTCGAATTCTTAAGCGCGCCCCACAAGAGATTGTGCTAGCCGACTTTTTCAAGAGGCGGTAGGTTCAGTGCTTCTCGAAAAGTATTGTGGTAGTGATGAAGAGCGGGTTCGTTTCTTCCAAAAATAAATTCCTTAACAATTCCGGTCTCTGCGCTTTTCTGAGTAGTTTCACCCATCAGATAATCTTCTTGTTCTATGGTGGTATCGAAAACCTCTACCACGCCATCCAAAGATGGGTTTCGATCTTTGTCGTAGGCGCTTTTTCCGTCGTCTGGAACCTGCGATACATAGTCAATGAACTCTTGGCTAAAATAGTGATTCACTTTCGTTATTGAGCGCCCTGGGTTCTTTGGGTCCGGGTATATTTTAATCAGATTGGCGTCATGACCGCCCCCTCCCAGTTGAACATTTGGAAAGAGGTAGTAAAGCCAGCTGGCATTTTCTCCATACTGCCAATCCTCTTCCGGTATGCCTTTTAAGTTTTCAATATTCTTCGTGGCGAAGACAAATCGATGATTTCTACCATATTCTTCGTAGGCAAGAGCATCGCCATGAAAGAGGTGGCCTAAGGTATCCTTGTGAAGACGCGAAAAGTGATAAGTTTCTCCAAATGTGTCGTTTGCCAGCTTCCAATTTAGCTGGTTGTCCAGAACGGATTCCGTGTGGTAAGTCAATTTGTCGAAGTTCCAACCTGCTATTTCGGGTGCTAGGTCTCCCAAGAGGTCGTCGATATCAACATTGCCTTCTGGTTTAGGATGAACTACGAGTAGGCCGTATTTTTCTTGTGCGGGCAACCTAACTAAGCCGTGGCAGTCCTTGTCTATTTCACCAAAATCTCTGTTTCTCGGAATGTTAATAAGCTTGCCCTGATTGGAGTAGGTCCAGTGGTGGAAGGGGCACATAAATCTATTCGCAGTCCCTCTAGCATCAGAGGCGACCTGCACGCCTCTGTGTCTGCATCCGTTTAAAAAAGCATGAAATTCGCCGTCTTTGTCTCTGGTCGCTAATACCGGCACACCAAAATCTTCGATCGTAATGAAGGAACCTGCCTCTGGCAGATCCCCTGATAGTCCGATAATTTGTGGATGATTTTGAAAGAAACTCTCCCATTCTCTGGCAGCTAGATCCTTACATGTGTAACTGGAGGCGGGGTTTCGATATTGCACGCCCGCATCAACATTCACCTTTTCATCGAGCTGCCTCATGAGCTCTTTTAGTATTGAAATTTGTTTTTCTCTTTTCATTTTATTCTCTTTTAACCTTGAAGCGTTTTAAACAAATAAGAATGCAGTCGTTATGCCGCTGCCTGCGCCGAAAATCGACGCCGTCTGAAAATTTCGTTTCGACAGTTCGCCTAGTGCTAATTTGGGTTCCAGGCCGGAAAAGGTCTTTTTCAGAATACCTATTTCTATGACAGTGGCAAAAACAACGAATCCAAAAAGAGAGGCGATGAGGAATACCCGCCCTAGCGTATCCATGGGGATTAACATAAATAGCAGAAGTAAAACTCCCCAATGCGCAATCCATCCTCCAAAACTCATACAGTGGAATTGGTATGTGTTATTTAACGAAAAGTCGAAATTGAATCGGAACAGCGAGGTGATGTCTTTAGGTTGGAGTAAAGGTGCTACTGATTTCGAAAATTTTGCGCCTGCATAATGACCCCACTCGTGAAAAATCGCCCCCAGCAGGTAGCCCACAAAAAGGGCATTTGCTGCGCTAATTACGTCGGCAAATAGAAGCCCCGTTACTTGAAACCATGAATCGGTGGCCGCCCATAAGGAGAATGCTGAAAGCACGATTGCAATATCTCTCAGAGCTAGCGAAAACAACGCGGGTTCTTTTTTATCTGATTCGCTCAAAGCTTAGTTTCCTGGAGGCCAGTAAATTCCCCCAAGCTTAGCGGCCTTTTAAGTTATTGTGTAGGTGTAAGGGTTACCTCGACGTTACCAAGGCCAAGGTCAAAAGCCCCTTCGAACCTTGCCTCCTCAAAAGGATGTTTCCCGTAGGCCCCTGTAATTACCCATTGTCCAGGCTCAAGCTTTTGTCCGAATTCCGCCAATCGATCGTTTAATATTTCCAGCGATTGATAATGATCATCGATGTGACCTTCGCTCTTAACGGAAGCTATTTCGATCTCCCGATCATTCTCAACGATAGGATATTTTTTAAGTGTAACCGTGAGTTGCTTCAGGTTTCTTGGAGGCTCGACCCGATCCCCAGCGACAATTCCCCAGTTGGAAAGGTTGTCGGCAACCCTAATTCCTGGCGCGCAACCTACTGGTAGTCGTTTTTGATTGATCTCGAAACCAGCCGCACAAGAAACAATCTTGCATGCTTGTTTATTGGCATCTTTTTCGAAATCAGCGTTTTCGCCCATAAAAAAGCATAGTTCGTTTTCCACCCCTCCATTATGAAGCGTTGCTCGCGGTATGTGCGCTCCGCTTTGAAATAGTCTGTTTCTTAAGACGAAGCCAAAAGGTCTAATGCCCTTGCCTAATGCGTCTCGCGAATCTCCGGAAGTCATTCCTATCTTCCATCCGCCCAATTCTTCTCCTTCGTTTAGCCAACGACTAAGCATCTCGAGCTGTATCCACTGTCCTTCATCTGCAGAAATGTTTGTTTCAACTAGAATTGAACTAGCTTCTCTTGATGGATCTATCTGGAGTTTCCAAAGTTCTTCAATAAGCTGCTGATCCATTGTAATTCCGACTAAGACAGGTTGTGGCATTATGTTAACGCGAGTCTGATGATGCAATTACTGAAAAAGGTACAGCATGATTTCTAGAAGGAACTTAGTGACGCTCTCTACAAGTTTTTTGGCAATTGGTTTGCTCGGAGTCGGCTTTGTTTTCTGGTTCGTGTGTCCTTGCGAGCGCACCCCAGGAGGACCGTTATCTTTCAGTGAGAATACTGAGCTAGTGACAGACTGGAGTTTTGCTAATGAGGTAGGCCTGTGTCAATTGGAGGTTCAAGGGTTAGTTCCATGGTCAGTGAACCTAAATTGTATGGCGTCAGATAAGCGTTTGTTTGTCAGTTGTGCCCGCTGTGAGGGGAAATATTGGTCTGAAGTAGCCTTAAAAATTCCAAGAGCTCGTATCGCTATAGGCAGTCAAATTTATCCGGTCATCCTCAGGCGGGTTGTTGAGGAAGCTGAGCTTGATGCCGCTTGGGCTGCGCGAGCAGAAAAAACGCGCCGAGGAGCCGGTTCGACCAGAGCAGATCACTGGTGGTCCTTCGAGCTTACAAGTCGAGAGGTGGACTACTAATCATTAGGCTCATAGAACATTGAGGTTCTACCAGCATCTACTACAAGGTCATGGCAACTCACAAAGCTTCCGGCATCACTGGCTAAATACAGAGCAGCCTCCGCAATATCTTTTGCTAATCCCGTCCTTTTCAATGGTACTGAGCGTGCCAGATTAGTCTGTAGCTTATTCATTTTTCTTTCGTTTTCTTCGTCAGTTAGCGTGTTCGCTCTGCCCGAACCACCCCAGAATATAGGTGTCGCGATTGCGCCGGGTGATATGGAGTTGACCCTAATATTGTGTTGCCCCAGCTCGATACCCGCCATTTTAGTGTAATGCGTGACGGCGGCCTTCAAGCATGAGTAGAGCGGATCTCCTTGCCTGTATCGGAGCGCCGCGACGCTTGAATTATTTATGATGCAGCCGCCTCCTTGCGATTTCATCGGCTCGATGGCTGCTTTGGTCCCAAGAATCACACTAGACAATAGGAGCTTCACCCCATAATCAATATGTTCTTGAGTTAATTGATCTAATGGAGCGCCAACGGGTCCGCCCGCGTTATTGAACAAGATATCGATGCTTCCATGCTGTTCTAGGGTGAAATTGACGGCCTTAGCGATATCTTCTTCATTCGTAACGTCGGACTCGCAATAGGCAGCTTGATTTCCCAGGCGCTCGATTAGTGCTTTCCCTTTTTCGACAGATCTTCCTGAAATCACTATGTTGGCTCCCTCATTTATGAAGAGTTCTGCTGTTGCTGCGCCAATTCCACTTGTGCCACCAGTAATGAGCGCTGTTTTCCCTTCAAGACGTTTTGCCATGCGTAATTCCCTCCCCGAGTAGTGACTCGATTATGCTTCTACGGGATGAAAAATCAAAAGCCTTAGTATTTGAAAGTGAATAAGCATTTTGTTAGAACGTTCCGGGGGTGGCCATATGTCTTTTGCAATGTATTCGTCGAGCAAAGTGGATTACGGAGAACATGATTCTGCTCTAAAACAATATCAAGAACGAGGCACCGAGAGAGCTCTTGCGATGACAAATCGCGGTCCAGTGCGATACGACCCTGATGGCCGTCTTCACCAGAACATTTTAGACGAGTACAGAAGAAATGGCTTTTACGTTTTCACAGAAGTTCTGGAAGAGGAAGAACTAGTTCAGTTGAGGAATGATGTCGAAGAAATTTGGCGCAGGGCTCCCCAAAATCAGAACTCCACAACCGACTCCCAAGGTAGACCTGCAATTGGCCTTAACTGTAAGTCCCGAAATTTCTCTTGGGTCAGGCCGCTCAGTGATCCGATTGGTGGAACCGCTTTTGCGCACGGAAGGCATCCAGCTAAGATGATAGAACCAGAGGCGGGGGAGGATGCACCAGATGAAATCCTGCAGATTTTACTCGGATCCCTGCAATTTTCTGACGCTTGTCTAAGGATGTATGGTCATCCGGATTTGTTAAGAATTGCCGAAGCGATTAACGGGGAGGATTTCGTTCCTTTCAATGAAGCGATTTGGGTAAAGCATCCTCGTTTGGGTGGCTCGGTGGCGTGGCACCAGGATGGGTTCACTCACTGGGATAGTCCCGAACTTGACGGAGATACCCATGGTTTTAATTTTATGGCCCAGCTTTATGGTTGTAATGCGGCAAACGGACTATGGGTATTGCCGGGCTCGCATCTTGAAGGAAAAGTAGATATCCGAAATCTTGTTGAAGAGGCTAATTCAGATCGCATTGAAGGAGCTGTGCCGCTGATTTGTGACCCGGGAGATGTGGCTATTTGCAACCGACAGGCCGTACACGGGTCTTTCGCGAACACGAGTGATGATATTAGAGTCACAATTAACATGGGTTTTCATAGGCGTTCTAGCGTTTTGAACGTCGTTGGCGGAGGCATACACAATGATGTTGAAACCTATACTGAAGAACGTATTGCCAACCGTTCGCGTCTTATTGGCTATGCAATTGATGCAAGGAAACAGAAGTATCCCTTAGAGGATTCTTTCGTCTACACGCCTCTGAAAGAACAACATTTCGTTTGGGATGCAGCGGCTCGCGAATCTATCAGAGACTACAATCTCGAGGATTTGGGTATTTGAGTCGCCGATAACCATTACCAAGAATTTTGCTCTCTCCGAATAAGATCAACGGCTTCTTCCAGCGCAGTTGTCTTCTCATTCCACGTCTCACCTTTAGTTGAAATTCTGATGGTGTTAACGTGTGCGTCCCTAAAAGCTCTCAAGCGAGATCGAACCATGTCTTCTGTTCCGAAGAGGTTCGTCTTCAAGACCATTTCATCTGGAACTCTTTGTATGGCCTGATCCCGCTTTCCATCAACCCAAAGGCTTTGTACTGCTTTCGCGTCGTCCTCATAGCCTGCTCGACAGTACGCATCATTATAAAAGTTGGTCTTTGCGGATCCCATCGCACCGAGTGTGAAAGCCATCGCCGGCTTTAGCTTCGCGATTAGCTTTTCAACATCGTCCGTCACTTCAAAATATCCACCAGCTTGAATGTCTATATCAGAAAGTGATCTGCCAGCTGATTCAACTCCCAGCTTTATATCGTCTAGAAAGATGTTGCCCTTCTCCGGAAGGAAACAAGTCCCCAACCAGCCATCGGCTAGTTCGCCGGTCATTTGTAATGACTTCGGACCTAGGGTTGCCAAATAAATCGGCAGGTTAGGTCTAGGAGGTTGAGATAGACGTATCGGTTTTCCCTCTCCGCCTGGCCTTGGAAGCTGATAGTGATCCCCATCGTATTGCAGTTTCTCACCGTTAAGACCCAATCTAAGTATCGATACGCATTCTCTCAGTCTGGATAAGGGTTTCGCGAAAGACGCTCCATGAAGGCCTTCGACGACTTGCGGACCACTCACGCCTAAACCGAGGTTGAATCGCCCTTTGGAGACGGTATCTAGACTTTGGGCGGTCATCGCCATCATTGATGGCACTCTGGAGCTGATCTGCATAATCCCAGTGCCTAAACGAATGTTAGTTGTCGTGGCCGCCAGGTACGCAAGTGGAACCACTGCGTCCATCCCCCAAGCTTCTGCTGACCAGGCTTCGTCGATTCCTATTTTGTCCGCGATAGCGGTATATTCGACGAGTTTGTCCCACTCCTCTCCGTTATAGTAAGCCGAACCAATAGAGATGGATATTTTCACTTTACCTCCCAGCTACATTCCCCTTTCCGTTTTAAATTGGCGACTTGATGAGACTTTGTCAACTGCAACATTAGCCCCTAAACTTATGAGATAAGACTGAATACAGGGGGAATTTAAATG
Source organism: K189A clade bacterium (assembly GCA_902631405.1). Lineage (GTDB taxonomy): Bacteria > Pseudomonadota > Gammaproteobacteria > Pseudomonadales > Azotimanducaceae > UBA4421. Next base: position 87,290 of record CACOYI010000001.1, read on the forward strand.
CCGACTTTGAAAACCGGTGCTCGTTTGAAAAGTGCTGTCTGTGACGGGGAAATAATGGTCGTTGCCGCGCCATCGGGTGATGTGGATCTTACTTGCGGAGGTGAACCGATGATTGACGCGTCCTCTGGTGAGTCCGCTGGAGGAGACATACATCCCGATCACGCCGTTGGAATAGCGATGGGAAAGCGTTATATAAATGAGGCTGAAACTCTCGAAGTTCTCTGCGTAAAAGCGGGTGATGGTGGGCTTGCTGCAGATGGAGCGCTCCTTCTCCAGAAGGATACGAAGAAATTGCCGAAGACGGATTAATCGAGAATGAACGTTATGATGCTTCTGGAAATGGCGAATTCCGCCTTTCCCGATAGGATTGCATTCACCAATGGCGCCACAGGCGAAACGTTAAGTTACTCGCAATTGTTTTCTAAGGCTGGTACGCGAGCGAGGGAAATCCGAGCTTCAGACTCGAATCGGTTTGTTAAGTTGGATGTCTCCAGCCTCGTCACACCGCTTAGCCTTTTTGCGAGCGGTTGGGCAGGCATTCCATATGTACCTCTCAATTATAGGCTCACAGACGAAGAGATAATGAGGCTGATAGAACGGGTGAAGCCAGCTACCTTGGTAACGTCAGAGGACCGAATAAACTCCTTTCAGAATCTGGAGGGGCTAGAGGTGTTAGATAGCTCTGACCTGCTGTCGCATGGCGGCGAGGATGAGTCCCTTGAAAACGACTGGGACATGGATCCGGAAGAAATAGCAGTCCTTCTGTTTACAAGTGGTACCACCGGCGAACCAAAAGCAGCAATGCTGCGCCACAAACATCTCGTATCTTACATTCTGGGCTCCGTAGAATTCGCGTCTGCTGATGAAAAAGAAGCGTCTTTAGTTTGCGTACCGCCATATCACATCGCGGGAATTGCTGCGATCTTGAGCTCCGTTTATTCAGGGAGACATGTGGTCCAATTGCCAAACTTTTCAGCTGAAGAGTGGATAAGGCTTGTCAGAAAGCACCAGGTAACCAACGCGATGGTCGTTCCCACGATGCTCAAGCGAATAGTCGAATGTTTGGAAGAAACTGGTGCGACTAATGCCGAAATGCCCCACTTGGCCAGCCTAGCATATGGCGGAGGTAAGATGCCCTTGCCAGTGATTGAAAAGGCGATGGCTTTATTCCCTGATACAGATTTTTCGAATGCCTACGGGCTAACTGAGACTAGCTCTACGATAAGTGTGCTTGGTCCTGAGGATCACAGAGACGCGGTCGCCTCTTCGGATGAGCTTGTTAGGCGCAGACTTGTTTCAGTTGGAAGGGCTTTGCCGGGCGTTGAAATTCAAATCAGAGACGACGAAGGGGAGGAAGTTGCGCCGAATACGAGAGGGGAAATTTACGTCCGTGGAGAGCAAGTATCAGGAGAATATGAAGGTCGCGGATCAGTGGTGGATTCTGATGGTTGGTTCCCAACCAGAGATGCCGGTTCTCTCGATGAGGATGGCTTTCTATTTCTCGAGGGACGTGCTGATGATGTGATTGTTCGTGGAGGAGAAAATCTTTCCCCTGGAGAGATAGAGGACGTTCTCATGACCCATGAAGCCGTAAGCGACGTAGCTGTTATTGGGATCGCAGATGAGCAGTGGGGAGAGAGCGTAGCGGCAGTCATCGTCTTGAAACCAAGTCTTCAAGTTTCTGAGGCTGATTTCCAATCCTTCGTGAGAGAGCGAATGAGGAGTTCGAGAGTTCCTGAGAAAATCGAGTTTTGGACAGAGCTCCCATACAACGAGACCGGCAAGTTGCTTCGCCGGGTAGTTAGAGAAAAACTGGGCTGAAAACCGATTTAATCGGAGCCAATTTCGTCTATTAAACCGAGTTCGAGGGCTTCATCGGAATAGATCGTTTTGCCAGTAATAGCGAGTAGAGCTGTATCATATCTTCCGATTCTTCGTGTCAGGCTGGCGGTGCCGCCAGAACCTGGTAACAGGCCAAAGCCTATCTCGGGCAGCTGGAAAAAAGCATCTTCTTTAGCGATGATTTTTTTACAGAAAGCTGCCAGCTCAATGCCCGCTCCGATGCAGGCTCCATGCACCTTTGCAGTCATTTTTGGTGCTAGCAAATTGAACAATTGAGCTGGACTTCGGCTGATCCGAACGAGATGCGCTCCTCCTGCATCTCCTATCAGACCGAACTCATCAAGATCACCTCCTGAGCAAAAAGATTTCCCAGCTCCTACTACGGTCACACTTGTTACAGACAAGTCTATAAGTGGCAGCTGAAGCATTTCGCAAAGTTGGTCTCGCATCGCTTGATTGAAAGCGTTGTGTTTCTCCGGCCGATTTAGTTGGATGGTCAATTGCTCATGGCTTCGAGAGGAGATCACGCAATCGGAGTTCGAACTCTGCGGAACGATTTCATCTCGCTCACTGAGCCATTTCTGAAAATCCGAGCTTTTTTGAAGAGAACCGTATGCAATTGACTCCAAAACAAGTGCTGAGGGAATATCATTGTGGAGGGATTGTCGCAGTACGTGAACTAAAATCGCGCTCGGAATTGGCCTTGAGCTGATTGAAGTAAGAACCTGGCTAAGGTCTTTTTTGGTTGCATAACAATCAACGGAATCATCTCTATTCTTGTCTTTTGCTTTGTGAAGGCCAATCACTGGGCAGGTGGGCAGAAGATGATTTGGGATAGCCAATTGATCTCGGCTAAGATCGACGAGTACAAATTGAGTCCCGTGAGGGGGCGATAATTCCTCTCGCGCTAATGGATCTGTTAACTTTCTCAGCAGTTCTTTAGGTGAGAATACCTTGGGCTCAAAATTCATGTTAATTCAAGTAAGTTGATGGGCGACACAAAATTTCCAACATTAAACGATTTTGCGGATAGCACTCTCGATCAACTGCGCGAGGGGCATCCGAATCTGTTAACCAATGTACTTGGTTCGGATTTGTTATGGGAGCGTTCGGTAGAATTAGATTTTTCTCTCAATACGGGTATTTCATTCAATAAAAGCTGTCAGTTGATCTCGGCGCAGGATGGGCCATTGGCTTTCAACCTCGCTCGAGAAGAAGATTGGTCACTCTTACCTGCGTTGTTGGAGGCGGAAAGTCGCGGCTTATCTTGGACTGAACTAGAATTTTTAGTCCGAGATAAATCGCGCAGGCCCTTGTTGGAGCGAGCAAGATTAATGGGATTGCCCGTCTCTATTCCGTTTGACGCTGAGGTTTCAATCAAATGGCAAGACGATCTTTTCACAGCAAATAGCACAAATCACTCTCCTGACGATCTGAAAGTATTGGACTTTTCATCTCTATGGGCGGGTCCATTATGCAGTCATTTGTTGTTGAATCTGGGATGCAAGGTCGTAAAAGTGGAATCCAGAAATAGAAGGGATATTTCTGGATCTGCGACACCGAGATTGTTCTCTGTTTTAAATAAGGACAAAGAACTGCTCATCGTCGATTTTCAGAATGAGGCGGAGTTGGAATCTCTGCGTCAAATGATTTGCGATGCAGACATTGTGATCGAGGGGTCTAGACCTCGAGCTTTTGAGGCATTGGGGATCGATCGGCGCTCGATCAGATCACAACAAACGAGCGCGCAACACCACAATCAACTTTGGTTATCCCTAACAGCTTACGGTAGATTCGGTGCTGCGGCGGATTGGGTGGGCTTTGGAGACGATGTTGCTGCCTCAGCAGGTGTTTTAGATCGCTCGTCTGACGGCGGCTATGGTTTTGTGGGTGATGCTATCGCGGATCCTCTGGCTGGCTTGCAGGCGGCTTTAACCGTCAAAGAATGTCTCACGCAAAACAAGAGAGGATTGTTGGATTTTTCTCTCTTTCGTGCAGCTCGTATCGCTCTTGAAACAGTTGAGCGTCTCTATGATTCTCCCCTTGCACCACTCAAAAAAGTGAGGACGCGTTGTTAATCATTAATGCAGAGCTGGCCGGTTCTCGAGGGAATGTTCGTTTGAGTGAGACGATCCAGGAAGTTTCCACGGCGCTAGCAGCTCGACCGGGGGAATTTGTTCTGGATGCTAAGGGGGGTGCGCTATTACCTGGCCTTCATGACCATCATATGCACTTTTTGGCTTCAGCCGCTTATGAAGAGTCGATCAATTGTGATGACGAAAAATTCGAGGATGTTGAAAGTTTCAGAGATTTTGTCGAGCTACAAAAGGGAGACGGTTGGATAAGGGCCGTGAACTTTAGTGAAACGGTGTTTGGTTTTTTAGACGCTCGAGCCATAGACGAGTTAGTCGATAGTCGCCCTATTAGGATGCAGCATAGCAGCGGAAAATTCTGGGTCCTCAACTCGCTCGGTGTAGAGGCATTGAAGTTAAGAGATTTCACTCACTTGGATGGGGTCGAATCGGATAGTCGAGGGAATCCTACTGGAAGACTTTTTCGGATGGATGACTGGCTAAGGAACCAAGCAAAGTTTACCTTGCCAGATATAAAGTCATACTCACAAAAGTTATCCTCTTATGGGATAACTTCTTTCACTGACACTTCAGCAACGAATAATTCGCAAGTTCAGATGCAGTTCAAAAAGTGGCTGAAGGAAGGATTGATCCAGCAAAAGTACTGGCTGATGGGCGATGAAACGATTCAAGGTGGCCCTATGAAAATAGTGTTGGACGAGGATGCTTTGCCTGATATCAATTTTCTCCTGAATCGCATCAATAATGCACGACAAATGGATCGCAATGTAGCGTTTCATTGCACGACGCATGTCGAATTGCTCTTCGCTCTTGCTGCTTTGAAAGATTCATCGATTGAGGAGGGCGACCGGATTGAACATGGTTCAATCATTACCGATGAAATGATTAAAGAGCTTCGCGGTTTAGGATTGACCGTCGTTACCCAACCAGGTTTTCTTTGGGAAAGGGGAGATCGTTATTTGGAACAACTCAGCGATAGCGAGCTGCGTCATCTTTACAGATGTCAATCTCTCATTGATCAAGGCGTCAATGTTGCGGTGAGTAGCGATGCTCCTTACGGACCGATATCTCCGTGGGATGTCATTAAACATTCTACTGAGAGATTGACAAAGAGTGGCATAGTGGTCGGTGAGGTGGAGAAGATTTCTGCATCCACGGCCTTGCGTTCTTATCTGACATCTAAAGGTGACCCGGGCGGAGAGGTGCGTGAGGTACAAGTAGGTTCTGCTGCCGATCTCTGCCTGTTGGATAGGCCACTGAGCGAGGCGTTGAAAACGCCCTATGCCGTCTCAGTGGTCACCACCCTAGTTGATGGCTCTCCAACCCATGGTCTGCAAATAGATGGTCGCGGCGTTTAGTTAGTCGGGCAATCCCAAAACTCGCTTAGCGATAATATTCTGTTGTACTTCGTTAGTGCCGCCGTAGATAGTCACTGCTCTGTCTCGAAGCCAACCTCTCGTTGAATCAAGTTCGTCCTGGTCAAAATCTTCACTATCCCAAACCAGACCTGCCGTTCCTCTCAATTGTGACTTCAGCTCCGAACCCGACTTTGTGAGTGAGGATCCAACCAGCTTGAAGATCGAAGTGGCCGCCCCGGGTGCTCCGCTCATTTTGCTTTCCTCGACCACGCGCTTCGTGGTCAGTCCCAGGGCCCTTTCCGCCATCACTTGACAGATGACGCTGTCTCTCTTCGCAGAGTCTGCAATCCGGCCCTCCTTGTCTTGCCCTGAATATTTCTTTGCGATCTCCGCATAAACATTCAATTTCGGTTGTTCTTGAGCTTTGTCTTTTGAGTCTTTTTTCGGCTTTGCTTTTGTTGTCGCATTTCGCTCATATTGAAGAAGTCGTTTCCCAACAGTCCATCCTTTATTCAGCTCTCCTATGAGATCTTCGCGTTTGGCTACAGCGTTATCGAAGAAAGTCTCGCAGAAAGGCGAGGAGCCAGAAATCAGCTTGATTGGTTTTACGGTTACGCCAGGCTGGTCCATCGGTAGAACAACAAAACTGATACCCTCATGCTTTGGGGCATCCGGATCTGTTCGGACTAGTGCGAACATCCAATTTGCGTACTGTGCTCCGCTAGTCCAAATTTTTTGTCCATTAATGATAAATTGGTCGCCATCCAAGACCGCCTTGGTCTGTAGGCCGGCGAGGTCTGAACCTGCTCCGGGTTCAGAATATCCTTGGCACCACTGGGCCTCTCCAGAGACAATTTTAGGAATGTGCCGGGCCCTCTGTTCCTCAGTGCCCAGCTCTAGAATGGTTGGCCCTATCATCGCGAGTCCCATGCCCGTGGCCGGGGGAATGGCTTTTATACGAGCCATCTCCTCTGCGAGGACTCTATGCTCATCTTTGCCGAGTCCGCCTCCGCCATATTGAGTTGGCCAAGCAGGCGCAGTCCAACCCTTTGCGGCCGCGCGATCGCGCCACTCTATCGCCTCGTCCGTTTGGTAAAGCTCGTAAGCATCTTCAAAGTGAACGGCTCCAATGCGCATGGATTCAGGACAGTTAGACTCCAACCAATCTCTTGTTTCTTCACGGAATGCATTAAGATCCATTTCAGATTCCTCGCTGTTATGGGCGTATTATGGCAAGAAATAAGACCGACGCCAGTATCATTACGGCTCAAGGCCGTCGGGTGATTTTATGTCTAGATGATTTGGGGGAAGTTTTGAGCGTTTAGGCGATGAATAAACTTTCTTATCGCAGCGCTCAGTCTGGCGGTTTTGTAGTGTAAATCGACGGTTTCAGGAAGGTAAGTTGGTGGATCCGAGACAAGGTTCCTTATCCTTAAGCTGCAGTCTAAATTCATACATAGTTGATGGCCGATCGACTTCCGACCTTGGCTGCCAATAACGGTGGAGGTAAAAAGGGCGGTTCCTCGACCACGATAGACGTGATGACACCACGAGCACATCTGTGTCTTCGGTTTCCCGAAACTGTTTATCGCACGTCTTAGAGTTATTCCATGCAGTCTATCGTCAAGATTAATCACCACGAAGCCCTTGTGGCCGGCTGGACTTATCCAACCGAGGTAATCAAGAACGTCCCAATCTACCCCACTTAAAGGTTGCCCCAGAAGATCATCTTTTCTTAGGTCCGGAAAAATAGTCCGCAGCTCTTTAGCTGAAATTGCTTGCAAAATTATCCGATCCAAATGGTAAGGGTTACTTTCATGCTCGTGTCCTTCCCGGATTTTAACTATGATATCTAACATCACGGTTGAGTAATACGGGAGAACTGAGAATGAGCGATATACCAGCGACAGGACGGCAATTGCTGACGGAGGTGACATCTGAGGGGAAGTTGAAGTTAACGATTGCGCAGGCTCCCGTCCAAGCTCCCGATGGGTCAAAAGTACTTGTGAGAGTGGAAGCGTCTCCGATCAACCCTTCGGATTTGGGTCTTTTGCTAGGTATGGCGGATGTCGAAACCGCGAGGCAGACCGAATCGGGTGGAAATCCCTCGGTGGAAGCAGATATCCCAGCTAACATTCTGCCGCATTTAAAAGCTCGCTGGGATCACGCGATGCCTGCCGGTAATGAGGGGGCTGGCGTAGTCATAGCGGCTGGCGAGGAGCCAGCTGCTCAAGCTTTGGTTGGAAAGACTGTCGGTGTTCTCGGTGGTGCTATGTATGGGGAATATCGAACTTTGCATTACAGTCAGTGTTTGCCGATGCACGACGGAGTGACCCCGAAAGAGAGCGCTTCCTGCTTTGTGAATCCCCTAACGGCTCTTGGGATGGTAGAAACCATGCGGATGGAGGGTTTTTCTGCCTTGATCCACACTGCTGCGGCATCTAATTTGGGTCAAATGCTTCAAAAAATCTGTATCGCTGATGACGTTAAATTGGTGAATATAGTCCGAAAGGAAGAACAAGCCACGCTACTGAGAAACATTGGAGCGGATTTCGTCTGCAATATGAGCGATGCAAATTTCGTTGGAGATCTGACTGAAGCTATTGTTCAGACAGGAGCTTATCTGGCCTTTGATGCCACTGGAGGAGGTGAACTCGCCAATCAAATTTTGATAGCGATGGAGGCAGCGGCGAACAAGACTGCCAGCGAATACAGCCGGTACGGCTCGGATCAGGATAAGCAGGTCTATATCTACGGGGGCTTAGAGAGAAGAGCAACGACACTCACCAGAAGTTATGGCATGCAGTGGGGCGTTGGAGGATGGTTGTTGACCCCGTTTCTTAAAAAAATCGGCCAAGATAAAGCGGATCAGTTGCGCGCACGTGTGGCAGATGAAATCAAGACTACTTTTGCAAGCGGGTATGCCAACGAGATATCGCTCCAGGGCGCTTTAGACGTTGATACGCTTAAGACCTACGCTCGGCAGGCGACTGGCGAAAAGTACTTAATCAATCCTTCGATTTAGTTATTTCAGCCGGCGGAAAAAGCCAGGTCGTCTTGCATCTCGTTTAGGGCTTCCCAAACGATTGAGTAGCTGTCGCATCTGGCTTGGTGATCGAAAATCTGCGACGTGATGATTAATTCATCCGCATTCGTTAAGTCCAGGAAATTCTTCAGCGCTGATTGAATCTGACCTTTGTCGCCGACGGCAGACGCAGAATTGGATTGAGAAATTATCTGTCTCTCCGAATCAGTCAGACCTTCGTCAAAATTTTCGACTGGCCTGGGAAGTGGACCTGGATTGCCTTGACGCAGGTTGAGCAGTGCTCTAAGACCCGAGCTTTTATGAAAAATCGCCTCACTCTCCGTTTTTGCAGCACAGGCGTTGAAGCCGAGTATCAGGTGTGGTGCGTCGAGCTGCTCAGAGGGACAAAATTCTTCTCGATAGATACCGATCGCTTGCATCATTGCCGCAGGAGCAAAATGGGACGCGAAGGCAAAAGGCAGCCCAAGAATTGCGGCTAGCTGAGCACCAAAAAGGCTGGAACCAAGAATATATAACGGCACCTTTGAGTTGAATCCCGGCACTGCTGTCACTTTTTGATCTTCTTTTGGCGCAGCCAAGTAACTTTGAAGTTCCAGAACGTCTTTTGGAAAGCCGTTTGGATCGCTGTTCAGAGTACGACGAAGCGCGTGCGCAGTTAAGCCGTCAGTTCCCGGCGCACGGCCCAGACCAAGATCTATTCGGCCGGGGAAGAGCGCAGAGAGAGTGCCAAACTGCTCCGCCACCATCAGGGGCGCGTGATTCGGAAGCATTATGCCTCCCGATCCCACCCGTATCTTTTGCGTTCCACTAGCTATATGGGAAATCAAAATTGATGTGGCTGCACTAGCTATACCTTTCATGTTGTGATGTTCTGCCACCCAATAACGGTGATATCCGATTGTTTCCGCGTGCTGAGCTAGAAGCCTACTGTTGTTTAGAGCCTCAGCTACAGTGCCGCCCTCGTTTATTGGAGATAGATCCAGAACCGATAGAATTGCCATACTTCCCCTCCGTCACGCCTCAGTGTAGAACTTTTCTGTCATTTTCGCTAAGGATGTAGATGATGAATATTGCGGACTCCAATATCCGATGTGTTATTTGTTCAAGATTTGGATACGCTGTTCTTAGTTGTAGATACTTATTCAAGGGGTGGGTATGGACTTCTCAGCGATTACATATGGAGTGGCGGGATCGATAGCAAGGATTACTTTAAATCGAGTCGACGTAAGAAATGCTCAAGACAAGGTCATGCTATATGAGTTGAATCACGCTTTCGATTTAGCAGCGAGAGATGACAGCGTCAAAGTCATTATCCTGGCGGCAAATGGCCCTCATTTCTCTTCGGGCCATGATCTGAGCGATAGGTCAGGTATTCAAGATTTCCAAGCAGTTGGAAATTGGGGCGGTTTTGAGAAATCTGGCGCAGAGGGAAGACAAGCAGTAGAAGAAGAGATCTATTTAGGATTGTGCTGGCGATGGCGTAACTTGCCCAAACCGACGATCGCTGAGGTACAAGGTAAAGTCATCGCGGGTGGATTAATGTTGATATGGGTATGCGATCTGATTGTTGCAAGCGAAGACGCGACCTTTTCCGACCCCGTTGTGGCTTTTGGTGTGAATGGAGTCGAGTATTTTGCGCATGCTTGGGAGTTCGGGTTCAGGAAAGCGAAAGAGATTCTTTTTACGGGCGGAAGTATTTCGGCTCGCGAGGCTCTCTCCTGCGGCATGGTAAACCATGTTGTTCCCAAGAATGATTTATCAATTTTTACGGACTCTCTAGCACAGAAAATATCCAAGCGACCCAGCATGGGACTGAGATTGGCCAAACAGAGTGTTAATCAATCTCAGGATGCTCAGGGTTTCTGGTCCGCTCTGCAGTCGGCAATGTCGTTGCAACAGCTAGGGCATGCTAACAACGAGATCGTTCATGGCATTGCAGTAGACCCGTCTGGTGCCTCCATAATTAAAAAAGAGGCGAAGAGTAAATCGTGATTTATTAACGCCCAGTAAAGTCCGGTTTCCTTTTCTCGAGGAAAGCGCTCAACCCCTCAGCGAAATCTTCACTTTGGAAAAGACCGTTCAGATGAACCATAAGATGATCGACCGCCGTATCGTAGGATTCTTCCAGTCCCATGCGCATCATCCGCTTGGTGGTCTGAACCGCCATCGGAGCGTTGTCGGCCACTTCTTGAGCCCAGGTCATGGCTGTGTCCATTAACGAATCTGCTGGTACAACCTCATTGACCAACCCGAGCTTTAGGCTCTCTTCGGCATCGATTGTTCGAGCGCGATAATATAGCTCTGCCGCTTTGGCCCAGCCGACTAACCTTGGCAACAGCCATGTTCCTCCACTTTCTGGGACAACATTCCGCTTAGCCGTGACAGCCGCTAGTTTTGCGGTCTCGGACATCACTCTCATGTCGCAAAGAAGGGTCAAATCCATCCCGTAGCCTGCTGCCGCCCCGTTTATTGCGCATATGATAGGGGTATCACAGTGCCACATCACGTTTATGGGAGCGTCCCGAAGATCAAATAATCTGCGAGCTGGCCTGTTAGCTGCTTTTCCCTGTTCTTTTGTGGCCTTGTCGTCTTCTATCCTGCCACTGGTATCAATGAGGTCTAGTCCTGCACAAAAACCCTTGCCATGACCCGTTAGTACAATGCAACGAATGTCAGGATCTTTGTCGGCTTCGACCACTTTGGCTGAGAGTTCATTGAGCATATCTCTGCTAATTGCATTCAGCCTTTCTGGTCGATTCAAAGTGATCACTAGTACTCTATCTTTCTGATCGATGAGGATCTCATCCGTGTTTGGTGGTGATATCGGCATTTCTACTTCCTGTGTAACCTTTAATTATAATAACAACCTTTTAATGATAAAATCAGCGTTGTCAGATTTTCCTTGGAAAACAAAATTTGAACGACGTTTTATCGATTCGTCCAGCTGGGGTTCGTATGTCTTCTCGTATATTTGCTGTTTTGTTTGCAGTTTTGATACTGCTGACAAATAAAACGGTACATGCCTCTGGAGTAGTGCTTGGGAGTTACCTTGATTTAAGTAATGCTGAGAAAGCAGCTGTAGCCGCCCGATCAGTTTTGCAAGACCTCGGTAAGACCAATGAAGTTCGCGTCATAGATGGAAAAACGAGCGCATTTCAGAAGCTTTCAAGGGTAGTTATTCTCTCAGCCGATGAGAAGGACGCGCGGGTTTTACTGCAAGATATTAGGTTCTCATACCCCGATGCATGGTTTCTAGTCGATGTGCCGGGACAGGGAATAGTGAGGCAAAAGGCGCTAGCTGCTAGTGAAAGTCAAGAGGCAACTTCCTTGTTGCGTGCTTCGCAGGACCAGCAAAAAAATGTGTCTGGATCTCCAGTGACAAAAGAAGCTCCGATAGTGGCGATGCCCAGGACAAGTTCCGGCCCTCAGACGGTGATTGGTCAAGAGGCAGGCGTGGACCTTCACCGAGTGCCGATAGATACCTTTGATGAATCTGAGGTTAGCGTCGTGATAGATGGGAATGTGAACGAACAGATTTGGCGTAGGCTGCCGTATTACGACAACATGCTCGTCTCAGTTCCTGCTTTACTTACCCAGCCTGAATACGGCACCGAAATAAGGATGTTTGCGACAAAAAAAGGGCTATACATCAGCAGTATTATGGAGCAGCCGCCCGAATTGCTGGTTAAGCGCTACTCGAAAAGGGACGACTTTCTCAATAGGGATACATTTGGTGTCACGATAGATGCTTCTGGAGAGGCATTAGTAGCCTATTGGTTCTGGGTGGCCTTGGGAGACAGTCTGTCAGATGGGAAGGTGCTGCCCGAGCGTCGCTTTCAGAGAGACTGGGATGGCCCGTGGCTCGGGAAATCCAGTACCACAGAGAATGGTTGGAGCGCTGAGTTCTTTCTACCCTGGTCGATGATGAATATGCCGCAAGTTGAGGGTCCAAGGACAATCGGTTTTGCCGCGAAAAGAAATCTCTCCTCGAGCGATCAGAGCTATGGATGGCCCGGTTACGCTCAGTCTTCCGCGCGGTTTGTCTCGGCATTGAATGAACTCGAGATCAATGGCGTTCAGCCAAGAGCTCAAGTTTCTGTCATTCCGTTTGCGGCCAGCACCTATGATGAAGTTTATAATGAGGTAGATAATAAAGTCGGCTTGGATTTGTCATGGAAGCCATCTCCAAAAGTCGAGGTTGCTCTGACAGCAAATCCGGATTTTGGCGCTGTGGAGGCTGATGATGTTGTTTTAAATCTCACAGCCAGCGAGACGTTCTTTCCAGAAAAAAGGTTATTTTTCCTGGAAGGTAACGAAGTTTTTAGCACTATGCCAAGAGGGGATTTCTTTGCGAACTACCGGGTTGCTTTAAACGAAGATTACGCAACGACGTCTCGACAAATCTATTTGAGAGATTTTGTTTCGACACCCGTATCTTTGCTCAACACTCGACGGATAGGAGGAACAGCAAATCAGGTTGAGGTTCCGGAAGGTGTGTCACTAGATCGCGGTCAGCGAGACGTGCCAACTGATCTGTTGGGGGCGGCAAAGGTTACTGGCGCAGTTGGAGATGTCCGCTATGGCGTGCTAGGTGCCGTTGAAGATGAAGCGCTGTGGTTGGGGAGGAGCCTGCTCGATGCGCCGATAGAAGTTTCCGGGGATGGACGAGATTTCGGAGTGGCACGGTTAATATATGAAAATGTAGGTGATACCAGACGCTCTTTGGGCTACATGGGCACGTTTGTTGGTGGGCCCGTTTACGATGCCACTGTTCACAGTGTGGACGGGCATTTCACATCGCGATCTGGAAAACTGATAGCCGACGCGCAAATCATTGCGAGCGACCGATCAGAAGAGCAAGGGTACGGTGGGGTTTTCGATTTGATGTATAACGTTGCACCGAATTTAAGCCACAAATTCGAAATGGATTACATGGATGAAAACATCAATTTCAACGACCTTGGATTCTTGCGCAGGAATGATTACGGATCCTTCAGGTACATGTTGTTATACAACAAACAAAGAATTAGTCCTCAAGTCAGCAATTTCCGCATGACGCTGACAGCGTTTCAGGAATACAACACAACAGAATCACAAGTAACCGACAGCGCTCTTCTGTGGCGAACCTCGATGGTTCTACCCGGTAGAAATACGTTAAGAACGGGCGTGGGGCTTCTGCCGGCTAGGTATGAGGATTTAGATAGCAGAGGAAATGGAGCTTACAAGGTTGAGACTGGGGGCTGGTTTGAGTTGGCTCTAACTACTGATGCTGCAAAGATGTTCAGCTATACAGCTTATATCTCTTCAATAAGGGAAGACCTGGGAGATTGGACTCACGGCATTTGGGCTGGTGTAACCATCAGACCGATAGATGCCATAAGCTTTGATCTAGATCTTAGGTACCGCCAAAGAAATGGTTGGATGGTTTATCAAGGAGGCCGCAATTTTGGGCGGTTTGACGGCGACGAATGGCAACCAGGATTTGATATCAACTGGTTTATAGCGCCTGGCCATCAATTGAGATGGAATCTTCAGTATGTGGGGGCACGCGCTGATGAAAAGGGTTTCTATAAGATCCCTATAAGAGACGGATCTCTTGTCGAGGTGGAAAGAGAGGCTGACAGTTATGACTTTAACCTAGGTATACTGACTACTCAGTTGCGCTATCGTTGGGAGATCGCTCCTTTAACCGATTTGTTCATCGTTTATAACAGGGGCAACTCAATAAATAATGCGTTGAGTGTTGGCGCCTATGAGACGCCCTTCAATGATCTTTTCTCTGATACATTAGAAGACCCCATAGTCGACACTTTTGTAGCAAAACTAAGGTATCGGTTTGGCAACTAGTTCTTATAGGAATGGAGGGAATATGAATAGGAATTTAATGAGCGGGCTTTCTAGTTTGGTTCTGCTGGCATTGGTCAGCATTTTATCTGCGAAGGAAATACCGACGTCCAAACCCGAAAGGCAAGGTTTCTCGTCTGATCGACTGGATAACATCACGGAGTTTATGAACCGAAAGGTAGCTGACGGAACAATGGTCGGAGGCATGGGATTAATTGCCCGGGGAGGCAAGGTGATTTATGAGCAGACCTACGGTATGGCAGACCGCGAAGCGGAGCGGGTGATGGAGGAAGATGCCATTTACCGTATCTACTCAATGACAAAACCAATAACCGGTGTCGCTCTGATGATTCTTTATGAAGAGGGCAAGTTTCGGCTAAACGATCCTATAGCCATGTATATGCCTGAATTCGCCAACCTCGAAGTCGCTATGTCCACAGCTGGAACAAATATAATCTCTGATGGAACAACCAGCAAGACCGTAGGAAAAGGAGACGATTCTCTAGTTGGGCAAACCCGGAAGCCAACCCGGCGACCCACTGTTCGGGACTTGATGACGCATACAGCGGGGATGACCTACGGAATATTCGGTAATACAGAAGTCGATAAAATGTACAGGGAAGCAGGTTTGCTTGGAGACATGACCTTGGAGGAGTTCACCAAAGCTTTGGGCCAAATTCCTCTGCAGTACGACCCTGGCTCTCAATGGCACTATAGCGTCTCGGTTGACGTCCAAGGACGCTTAGTAGAAGTACTTTCTGGAATGAAGTTCAGTGATTTTCTCAGGGAAAGGCTCTTCGAGCCCCTAGGTATGAAGGACACGGGCTTCCAAGTAAATGAGGAAAATAAGGATCGTCTCGCGCAATTGTATGCTCCAGCGGGCATGTCAGGCGATATGAACACCGCTTTCTTTCAGCAAACTACCAAACCAGGACTTGATGTGGCACCAGCATCTGCGAGCGCCGGTTTTATTTACGGGGGTAAATTCGAAAGTGGTGGCGGTGGCTTGGTAGCAACGGCAAGAGACTATCTTCGTTTCTCCCAAATGATGTTGAATGGAGGGGAGTTGGATGGCGTTAGAATTCTCTCGCCAAAAACCGTTCAATTGATGACGGCGAATCACATCGGTGACTTGCCAATGGGCTTTGGGCGAACTGGTGCTGGATTTGGTCTTGATTTTGGCGTTGTTCTTGATCCTGGAGCGGTTGGAGAGGTTAGCTCTGCTGGAGAATATAATTGGGGAGGTGCTGCTGGAACGCGATTTTGGATAGACCCACAGGAGAAACTGGTTGGGTTATTTATGGTTCAAAGTATTCCTCACCGCACAAGGCTTGCAGGAGATTTTAAAGTCCTGGCGTATCAAGCTATGACAGAATCGTACGCAGACTAAGAGTCAGTCACCAAAGGTTAAAAAAGGGGCTACGGCGGCCCCTTTACCTTCTGTGTTTGTATTCGGTCTTAATGAAGTCGGAACCCTTTTCGGCGATCATCACGGTCGGGGCGTTCGTATTGCCCGAAGTGATAGTGGGCATTATTGATGCGTCTATCACTCTTAATTTCTGGACTCCTCGTACTCGCAACTGATCATCAACGACGGACATAGAATCTTGGCCCATTTTGCAAGTACCGACTGGATGGAAAATTGTCGTGCCTAAATCTCTCGCAGCGTCTAGCAGGTCCTCATCTGATTCGATCTGCTTTCCCGGCCTCAGTTCGAATGGCTCAAATCGTCGTATCGACTCTGCCGACATAATTTGGCGAGTAAACCTGAGCCCCTTGACTGCAATTTTTTGGTCCTCTGTTGTGGACAAGTAATTTGGCCTAATTTTTGGTGCATCAGAGATTTCGGGGCTATTGATTACGACTTCTCCTCGGCTACTTGGTCTCACGTTGCAAACAGAAGGGGTTATTGCATTGAATTGATGGAGCGGTTCTCCGAATTTATCAAGGGATAGTGGCTGGACGTGCCATTCAATGTTCGCTGACTGTTGACTGCTGTCGCTTTTCGCGAATGCGCCAAGTTGCGATGGCGGCATGGTGAGGGGCCCCGTTTTGAACAAAAAGTACTCAAGACCCATCATCGCCTTTCCCCACAAAGAACCAGCTTTCTGGTTGAGAGTGGTTGTATTTTTCACCTCGTAGATAGTCCTTATCTGCAGGTGATCTTGCAGATTTTTTCCAACCCCTGGGCTATTTACCAGGGGTTTGATGGCGAAACTCGACAATAAATCTTGGGGTCCGACACCTGAAACTTGTAAAAGCTGAGGTGAAGCAACGGCGCCCGCCGAAAGTATTACCTCTGTATCTGCCTCAATTGACCTTATTTTGCCCTTTTCCTTGACGATAACGCCTCTCGCTTGTGCGCCAGCATCCGTTGTTTCTAGTGTAACCCTCTCAACAGTCGCCTCGGTAAAAATAGTAAGATTCTTACGACTGCGTATCGGATCAAGGAATGCCCTTACCGCGCTCCACCTCTTCCCGGATTTTTGATTCATTTGAAAGAAGGCGTTGCCAAAGTTATCGCCCTGGTTAAATTCTTCGATCTTGGGTATTCCACATTCAGCGGCCGCATCCCTCCAGACATCGAGAATTTCCCAGTTGACTCTTCTCTCCTCAACTCGAAGCTCTCCTCCCGTTCCATGAAAGTCATCCGAGCCATGTTGGTAATCTTCAGACCGTCTAAATATCGGCAGGACGCTCGACCAATCCCAACCTTTATTCCCCAGAGCCTCCCATTGATCGTAATCCGATTTTTGTCCCCGCATATAGATCATAGCGTTGATGGAGGATGAGCCGCCCAAAACCTTTCCTCGAGCATAGCCGATAGAGCGATTGTTCAAGCCAGGCTCGGGCTCAGTTTCGAAACACCAGTCTGTTCTAGGATTCGCAATGGTGTATAAATAACCAACCGGGATATCTATCCAAAAATAGTCGTCTTTTCTCCCGGCTTCCAAAAGGAGCACAGACTTTTCAGGGTCGGCTGAAAGTCGGTTGGCGAGGACGCATCCTGCGGTTCCGGCTCCAACGATTATATAGTCAAAGACTTGAACAGAATTTTCTGAGATCAATTGCGCCGCGCTCCAGATTTAATTGAGATATTTCGCGAATCGAAGTTTGAGAGATGCTATGTTTGGTGGTCTAGCGAAGTCAAGATCTCGAGGCGCTTGAGATCAAGTCATAAAAATCATGAAGGTACAAAAATGAAGTTATACATGGTTCCTGCAGCACCCAACCCCACAAAAGTCATGCTCTACATTGCGGAAAGAAAGGCGATGGGAGTCGACTTGGGAGTTGAACAGATTGTTGTAAATACGCTTAAAGGAAAACACAAAGAGCCCGAGCATTTGGCTCGAAATCCTTTTGGCACATTGCCTGTTCTAGAGCTCGAATCCGGAGAATGTCTGGTTGAATCCCTATCCATCATTCTTTATCTGGAGACGATCCAATCAGACAATGCCCTGTTGTCAGGTTCAGAAATTGAAAAAGCACTCGCGAGGGATTTAGAGAGGACGATCGAACTTAGACTGGCGAACTCAGTTGGCGGTTACGTACACGCTGTGAACTCACCCTTCGGGTTGCCACCCGATCCGGAACTTGGTGAAAAGCTCAAAGCAGGAATGGATCCGGCGCTCGGATATTTGGAGAGTTTGTTGGGAGACGGTCGTCAAATGCTGACCAGCGATAGAGTATCTCTGGCTGATTTAACGTTGCAATCTGCTCTTCAGTTTGCTCGTTTTGGGAAAGTGGATATTTTGGAATCGTATGGCGAGATAGCCGCATGGGATCTCAGATATCGAGAACGAGAGGCCGCTAAAGAAGTCCTAAAGTTTTAATTCGCTTAGGGCCAGTATTTCTCTTTGAGAATCCTTTTGTATAGTTTCCCCGTCGGAAGCCGGGGTAGTTCATCTATATAATCAATAGTCCTGGGAACCTTGTAGGCTGCAAGCTTTTCGCGCGCGAATTCCATCAGATCATCTGTTAGCTGTTCCTTGTCTTCAAACTCGTCAGTCAATTGGATAACAGCTTTAACCTCTTCACCAAAATCAGAGTTTGGAACACCGAAAACCGCAACGTCCTGAACAGCGGGATGCAAAATTAAGGCGTCCTCTATCTCCTGAGGGTAGATGTTTACGCCGCCAGAAATGATCATGTAGGCCTTTCTGTCGGTTAAGAATAAATAGCCGTTTTTATTGAGATAGCCCACATCTCCAAGTGTGGTCCAGTTTTTGTTTATCGGATGTGTGGCGCTTGAGGTTTTCTCAGGTGCATTGTGGTATTCAAATGAACGAGTAGCTTGTTCGAAATAAACCATGCCCTCTTCGCCAGCCGCCAGTTCGTTTCCATTCTCATCGCAGATATGAAGCACGCCGAGATGAGCCCTGCCAACAGACCCCGGGTTCTCTAACCACTCGTGTGGAGAAATAATGGTCGATCCATTCCTCTCAGTGCCAGCGTAATACTCCCAAAGAATCGGTCCCCACCAATCCATCATTTGATGCTTGATTTCCTTTGGGCAGGGCGCTGCGGCATGTATTGCGCACTCGTGAGAACTAAGATCGTATTTACTTTTCACGGTAGCCTCTAGTTTGAGCATACGAATGAACATGGTGGGTACCCATTGAGAATGCGTTACTTTGTATTTATCTATGTACTCTAGAGACAGTTGCGCATCGAATCGGTCCATGACAACTACGGTTCCACCCAATGCAAGTGTGCGCATGCAATAGCCAAAAGGGGCGGCGTGATAAAGTGGTGCGGGTGATAGATAAATAGTCTGATCATTTATGCCAAACCTGTTATTTGGCTCAACACCGGGAATGCCCTCGCGAACGTGTGCACCCGTCAAAGGACGCTTGATTCCCTTCGGATTGCCAGTTGTGCCCGAGCTGTAAAGCATAGAATCACCCATTGGTTCTTCTTCTAATGGCCGGTCACTGGAAGCATTGAGACAGTCTTCGTAAGACTCGTAATTGCCCTGGATTTGTCCCTTGATGAAACGCAATGGACAATCCTCTAAGTGTTTTAAGATCGAAGTTGAGACTTCTATCTCGGATGATGTAAATAGGGCCTTGCTGCCCGAATCATTAACAATATATGCCGCCTCTTCAGCGGTCAGATAGCGATTGATGCACGTGATATAGAGTCCGCTGCGATAAGCAGCCCAGGCTATCTCAAAATACTTTAGATCGTTCTCCATCAGCAACGAGATGTGGTCTCCCGGCTCCAGGCCTCTTTCTCGCATCAGATGAGCCGCTTTTATCGATCTCCGATCTAGAGTCTCCCAAGATAAAGTCTCTCCCGTTGTTGCAAAGATCAATGCAGGCGATTCGGGCTTTATCGTTGACCAATGACCGGGATACATGTTGATCTAACCTGCCTCGCTTTTTGTTTCAACTAGCGGAGCATTCAGTTTTAAGAGATACATTGCCATATCTTCGGCCGATGTCTTTGGATTCACTTTACGATCGATTGCTTGAATGGTTCCCTGTGGGTCTACATAAAAGGTTTGGCGTTTCGCATAGCCACGAGGACTAAGAACACCATATTTTTCTGCTATCTCGGTCGTCGCATCGCTGAGTAGCGGAAAATCAGCACTCTCATCAGCAGCGAAAGCTTTGTTGGTTTCAATAGGATCGACACTCAGCATAAAGTAGCGCACGTTGAATTTTTTGATCAAATGTCCATTCTGTGCGAGCGATCTGCATTCTATGGTGCAACCGCTTGTATAAGCTTTAGGAAACCACGCGAGCACCGTCCAAGGTGTATTGGCGCTGTTCGGCAAGGGAAGCGCATGAGAACGACCATCTGTTCCCGGTAGGTCAAAAGAGGGCGCCTTGTCGCCAACTTGTAGTGGTTGCGTTGAGCCCGCGCTTAATTGCGAGAAGGACATTAGGGCTACTGCAATTAACATTCTGGACATATTAACGAAGTTGTTTTTTTTCATAAGATTTCTCCTGCTATTAGCTCAAGGGCCTCGTTATGTTGCGTTCCAAGTAGCATAGAGGCGACCTGTCCTACGGACCCCGCCTTCTTCCACCTCTGGAGTCGATCTTTTATACGATCTGCAGGGCCAACCAAGTGGCATGCATCGATTAATTCGGCGGGAACGGCTGCAGCTGCTTCATCTTTCTTCCCCGCGAGAAACAGATCTTGAATTTCAATCGCGGCCTCCTCGAAACCCATGGCCTTTGCATAATTGTTATAGAAGTTCTTATCGCGAGCGCCCATGCCGCCTATATAAAGAGCCATACTAGCTCGAATCGGTGCCATGCATTGCTCAAGATCATCGCCAATAGAGACAGTCACAAAAGGCGAAACCTCGAATTGAGTCATGTCTTTTTCTCCTGCCTTTGTAAAGCCCTCGTTAATCGAATCTTCAAATACCGAAAATTTCTCGGGATCCATCCATATTGGGAAAAAGCCGTCACATACTTCAGCTGCGGCCGCGACACCTTTGGGTGTGATGTTGGCAGCAAAGATTGGTATATCCTCCTCGCAATGCAGGATACTTTTCAGTGGCTTACCCAGGCCGGTTGCGCCATCTCCCTTATACGGAAGTTGATAAAGTTCTCCTTCGAAAGACAAAGGGGCTTCTCGCTTAAAAACTTGCTTCATTATTTTCACATATTCTTTGAGTCGAGTGATTGGTTTGCCATAAGGTAAGCCATGCCAGCCCTCAATCACCTGTGGGCCTGATGCTCCCAACCCCGCAATAAATCTTCCCCCAGAGAGCTCAGCGAGACTCATTGCTGTCATAGCCGCCATGGCAGGTGTTCTTGCTGGCATTTGCATGATCGCGGTACCCACATTAATCCGCGTTGTGTGCGCTAACATCCAGGTGGCGCTCGTCACTGCATCTCCGCCCCAAGCTTCGGCTGTCCAGACGGAGTCGTAGCCCAGATTCTCGGCGTGCTTTATTCGGGCAAGATTGATCCTTATTTTTGCTCCACCAGCGCCAGCTAATATTCCAAGTTTCATTTTGTATCTCCTTAAGTCAATGAGTCTTAGGCAGAAACTCGGTCTCGCTCAAGATTCTGCCTTTCCGTATCTTCAAGGTCCTGTCGCAGATATTTAGCACCTAAAAGAAAGTGAATTGCAGACCATCCGTTCAATGCCACTGAAATAGATAGAGCGTATCTAATCGACTCTTCACCACTGTATGGCATTAGCAGGTCGCTAAGCCATCCCACTAAAGTTGGCCCTAGTCCCATTCCAATAATATTTAAGACGAAAAGTAATATTGCCGCTGCAACTGCTCGCATCCTTAAGGTCACTAATCCCTGTGTCATGGCAAAAGACGGCCCAAGGTACATCCCTGAAAAAATCGATATTGGGAAGAGAATGTAAATCGCCAACATTGCTGTTGGAGCCAGATAGGCGCCCAACTGGAGAGGTACCATCAGTATTAATGATATTGCTGGTATCCAAAAATACCATCTCTTGTCACCAGTCCTATCAGAGAGTTTGTCTCCGAGAAAACCGCCTAAAAATGTACCTATGGCGCCAATAAAGAAAACCAATCCGAGCCAATAACCCGTTTCGGTCGCAGACATGTTGAAGACGCGTTGGAGAAACGAGGGATTCCAATTAGTCGCTCCATAGCTAACAAAGGCATGGAGTCCGGCGCCGATCGAAAGATGACGAAAGGATTTTTTTGACCATAGGAAATTGCTCACGGTCTTCCAGCTTGGTGCGCTAGTTTCTTGGGCATTGTCTGTGTTTGCTTGCATAGGAGATTGCTGCTCTCGGTCAGACATGCCTCGAGGCGGTTCGCGAAGAGTGAGTAGTACGAGGAGGGCTACTAATACGCCTGGAATACCCACTAGAAAAAAGGTATTTCTCCAGCCTAGTTCATCTGCTCCCCAACCGCCCACTGTCGTGCCTATAAACGAGCCAACCGGTATCCCCAACGAGTAGATCGACAAAGCGGTGGCGCGAGTGGAGGAAGGGAAATAATCAGAAATTAAGGAGTGACTCGGTGGGCTGGCCCCGGCTTCTCCAACACCGACACCTATTCTAGCTAATAGTAGGGTGATGAAGTTGTTTGCCAAACCGCAGACTGCAGTCATGATGCTCCAGACAACCATCGCAGCGGAGAGGATTTTGACCCGGTTCTTCCTGTCAGCGAGCATTGCGATGGGAATACCCAGCGTGGCGTAAAAAATTGCGAAGGCCAGACCACCTAATAAACCTAGTTGAAGGTCATTGAATTGTAGGTCTTGTCGTATTGATTCAAGAAGAATCGACAATATCTGTCGGTCTACAAAATTAACCACATAGCCTAAGTACAATACGAATAGTGCGTACCATTTATACGCTGGGCTGAATTGATTATCAGAATTCACCTTTTGCCCCCTCGCAAACGACCCCATTATGCTGGAGTTTAAATGTTATGTTATTTTGTTCTAGCTTTAATCCAACTTCGCATGGTGTCTGTAACCATCTCACTAGCATCGTGTTGCACGAAATGCCCAGCGTTCGGGATAGTGAGGATCGAAAGATCAGCATCTATCCAGTCCCAAGTATTGTTGAGTCCGTCCGAGTGGAGAGCTTGATCTTCGAGCCCATGAAATATTAATACGGACGATTTCACTCGGGGACTGGTGAAGGTAGAGTTTTGCATTTCCTGACCGCGATCAGGGTAATTGGCCTTATAGAAATTGAGCATCCCTGCGAGATTAGATCGCTTGAATGCCTCGATATACTTAAGTCTGGCTTTAGGCTCTCGTACCCATCCCGCTAGTGTGGCGGCATTCATAGGCCCCCCGAAAAAGATATCCGGATCCGTCGATTGACCCTTTATAAATTTCTCGGCGTAACCACTGTTTTGTTGTTGAACGACGTTAGTTTTCAGTTCTCTAGCCAGGCCATCTGGATGCGGTAGATTGAGGACAATCAAGTTGGCGACTCTGTTCGGGTGGAGCATAGCTACTTGCCACGCCACCGCTCCGCCCCAATCATGTCCAACTATGGTGGCTTTCTCGATCTCAAGCGCATCAAGGACAGATAACACGTCCTGGACAAGGAATTCCATGGAATAGTTATCAACCCCCGTGGGTTGACCACTCAAGTTATATCCCCTTTGATCCATCGCTATTGTTTGGAATTCGTCACTAAGCCCCTCAATTTGATGCCTCCATGAATACCAGTAATCGGGGAATCCATGAATCATAAGAACCGGGTGCCCTTGTCCTTTCCTAACGAAGTGTATTATTACGCCATTGCTGTCTGCATACTGGTGTTCGACATCCGACAGGGGCCCATCTGGATTGGTTGTGGCCAGCGTATGTAGAGAAAAAAAAGAGAGACATGATAATACCGCTCTAATAAACATTTTCGCTACGCCCCCTAGGTTGTTGATGTCAGTCCCTATCTGCGTGTTTTTCGCTTAAGCCTATCCAGCTTTTCTTTCCAGTACTGAAATTCTTCTGGGTCTCCTCCTCTATCGGGGTGGAGTTGTTGACACATTTTTCGAGCTTCCATGATCTCTTTAACAGGCACTACTAAGTCGAGTCCTAACTCCTCTATCTCAGAAGGGCTAAGCGTCTTTACCGGGCTACTCTCCTCCGGGGGACGATAATAGCCGCGTGTGCTGCCACGTCTGCTTCCGTAAGAAACTGGCCCAGAGAGCCCTAATTTCCACGGATGGTTTTTTGAAGGCTTTTTCATTCTCTTATCTTAGTTCGGTTTCTGATCTCTACAAGTTTTCAAACAAATAGAACATAGATCAAATATCCCCATATGCTCCCATCGTCTACATCGGTTTTATTGGACAATATCCTATCGTCGCAGTCTCATGCTTTATAATTTAACTGTTCTCCGAGAAATTTCTCTCAAAGGCTTTAGGAAATGTATTAACGTTTTTAACACCTGGTTCGGACCTTCTGTTTAATGGCTAAAATCTGGTTTAGGGAAACTTAAGTAGATATGAGGTTACCAAGTTTCAGTCCAGGGCCTTACAATAGCCTCAAATGTCCATGTCGATTTATGTTGCCGGTGGAGGTGAAGATAGGTCTCTGCGATTTTGTCTGGATCTGCCATATTGTCGTTCTCTGAATCGCCAGCAAGCCTGTGGCGCCGAACTCCATCTTCCTGAGTCCACCCGATTGCAGCGTCGATTGGTACATGCACTACATGAATGCCCTGTGGCATTAATTCTCTCGCCATGCTCTGCGCTAATCCAGACTTACCGTGGGACGCCATTGCAAAGGCGCCGCTGCGAGGGTAGCCCTTGAATGCGGCGCTAGCGTTGGTGAAAATAATCGAACCCAGATGATCGTTATCCTCGCGATCCACGGAAAGCATGCTGGCCGCTGCTTGTTGGCCAATCAGAAAGGCACTGTATGTCGAGTTCTTAAGTGTTGACAGAGCGAGTTCTGGATCTGCTTCCGTAATCGTTTTTCTAAAAATATCGGGCGACCTGCCGTCAATGTTGTGAACGACGAGGTTGGGTGCCCCAAGCTCGCTCTTTACTTTGTCAAACAGTGTGGAAACTTCCTCCGGGATTGAAGCATCGCATCGTATGCAAAGGACACCTAGCTCTTTTGAAAGTTTTTGCATGGACTCCTTTTCAGGGCTTCTTGCCGCAATTGCCACTTTCATACCTTCCGCTACAAACAATCTGGCGCAGCTCGCACTCACGCCTGGTCCACCTCCCACAATCAACGCTACTTCGCTCATAATGGCGACCTCCATATGATGTCTCCCAGGATAACTCTCAACATTTTATAGCGGGTACGATTTCATGCTACCCAGCCCTGGAGAGAGAACCCTCTCGTTAGTACCGCGGTAGAGACGTCTACAAAATTGTGCAAGTTATCTCGTTATTGCCAACACCTCACTCTCAAGCCATCCATACCTTACACTCTTCGCCTCTATAACCTCGGAGTCGATAGGCCCGCTGTAGATTTCCCAACGTCTAGTTCCTGGTATTCGCCAACCAATACTGGCGTTAGATGAGCTTGTGAGAACGATGCGATTTCCACTAATGAAGAATTCCGGTGGATTTGTCTGTCTTAACCGACCCCCACGAAGAAAATCGTCTCTCATGTCTCTTTCAGAAATATTTCCCCACGAATCGTGTCGATTGATGAATTTGTCTAGGGTCGAACTTAGCCTGTCTTTGATCTCGGCATAATCACTCTCTCTGACAAGGTTCACGGTTTCGTGAGGATCTCTCTTCAGGTCGAATAATTTTTCTCGCCCAAATGGCTTAAACCACTCAGACTGGATTGCGTTCGTGAGCCCTTTCGCGTGGGCTTCCCTCCATGCTCGTGTTATCTCTAAGTTGTCTCGATAGGCTAAGGAATGACCACCGGGAACGGATTCATTGAAGCTTCGAATGTACTTATATTGTTGGTCTCGTACTGCTCGCTGGCGATCATCTACTTCGTCAATACGATCACGGCTAGCAAATACATACTCCCTCTTTTGCGAGTTATTGGTGAGAAAGTCGCGACCGTGATGCCAGTCCAATTTTTCGATATCAGCAAGACCTAGAATGGTCGGAGCTAAGTCTACAAAACTTATCATTTGATGATCTGGCGCACTCGATTGGTTCTGATTGCCAGCGATGATCATTGGCACCTTGATGCCAGAGTCATAAAGTTCGCGTTTTGCGCGGGGTAAACCGTCTCCATGGTCACTAGTCCAGATGATGACCGTGTTATTCTCTAAATTATCCGCTGCAAGATCTTTCAGAATCAATCCCACCCTCTTGTCCATCCGGTGGATGTTGTTGTAGTGCTGGGCAATGTCTGTTCTCATCTCAGTAAGATCGGGGTAGTAAGGCTCAAGGTTAACCAGTTTGGGGTCGGTTATCCTAGCGCCGTTTAAGTTGGCTTTTTGCCTGAATGCAATGGTTTGGCGATGGCCCTCGCTATGTATAACCCCGTCATGTCTCATCAAGCCGCTTTCATGGGTTTCCGAAAAGTTGATTAAGCCAAAAAAAGGTTGGCCAGCCTTCCGTTGTCTCCAGGCGAGGTGATCCTCGCCCTCAACATCCCAGATAGTAAAGGGACCTGTACCAGAGTAGATCCCGCTAAATTGATAGTCGAGTTTTCGGTCCGTAAACGTGAAATAGCCCTTAGTTCGCAGTATTTCAGGGAATGCCTTCACCTCCTCGGAGGGCAGTGCAAAGTATTTTCCGTGCGGTGAAGTCGATGATCTCATGTGCTGTGCGCCCATGCTGATTTGGTGTTGCCCAGTAATAAGAGCCGCACGACTGGGTGCACAGACCCCTGCGGTAGTAAATACGTTGGTGAAGATCTGACCAGACTGGGCAAGTCTGTCGATATTTGGAGTCTTTGCCACCTGATCGCCATACGCGCCCAGCCGATTGCTGAGATCTTCCGCGACCAATAACAGAATATTAGGTTGCTCTTTGGATTGTGCGAGATTTTCGAATGAGATGCTCCAGATCAAAATAAGGAAAAAAAACTGGAATGGTTGAAAAGAAATCTTCTTTGAGGAAAAAGTTATCGCCTTATCTTTCATTTTTTCGCTGCTTATTTTGTATTGCGCTTTCTAGACTACAGCAAATTCAGAAGTTCCTTACTCAACAAAAATTCATGTCATAATTCAAAGACGAGTATTAAATCGATAATTCCGCCGCGGAAGCTTTTGTTGAAAAGAGCCCCAAAAAAGTAATCGAGGATAATTAATGGCTCCTAAAGAAGAAGTTGAACCCAGTCCTGAGGGTGATGAACTTTACAAAATAAGACACAGTCTGGCCCACGTGCTTGCTCAGGCGGTCTTAGATATGAGACCTGGCAGTACTCTGGGTTTTGGGCCGCCCATTAGTGATGGTTTTTATTATGACTTTGTTTTGACCTCACCAATAACCGAAGAGGATTTTCCTGAGCTAACTAAGCGCATAAAAAAAATCTGCAAGCAAGGCCAAAAGTTCTATCGGGAAGACTTAGACGCTGAAGAGGCGTTAAAGCGAATAGAGGAAATGGGCGAACCATATAAGAGAGAATATGGAGCGGAGCTGATTGAGAAAAACAACTTATCCTCACTTTCTTTTTATCGTAATGGACCCTTCCTCGATATGTGCCAGGGTCCTCATGTTGAGACGACGAAAGAAATTCCCAGGGACGGGTTCAAACTTAGAAGCGTGGCAGGTGCATATTGGCGAGGGGATTCTAAAAACATAATGATGACGCGGATCTATGGTTGGGCCTTCGAGACGGTTGCCGAACTAGAATCGCACGTTCGGGCTTTTGAAGAAGCGCAAGCTAGAGACCATAAAAAGTTAGGGAGAGAATTGGGAATCTACGCGATCGACCACGATATAGGTAAAGGTTTGCCCCTGTGGCTCCCCAATGGAACCATCGTCCGTGATGAACTTGAGCGTTTGGCGAAGGAACTCGAATTTAAGGCAGGCTATCAGCGAGTGACAACTCCTCATCTAGCAAAAGAGTCGCTCTACCATACGACCGGCCACCTCCCGTACTACGAGGAAGATATGTACCCTCCTATGGAATTAATGGAGTCCACGGAGGTTTCTGAAATCGATGATATAGATGGAATACGACAGACCGAACAGGTTAAGGAGGCCTACCGGCTAAGACCGATGAATTGTCCGCATCATCATAAGGTCTTTGATGCTGAACCCCGTAGCTACAGGGATCTCCCGCTGAGGCTTGCAGAGTATGGACAGGTCTACCGATTTGAAGACTCCGGCGCAGTAAGTGGATTGTTACGAGTAAGAGGTATGTGCATGAATGACGCACATATTTACTGTACTCGCGATCAGATCAAAGAAGAGTTCAAAGCTGTAATGGCCATGTATCAGGAGGCATACGATATTTTGGGCCTGGATAATTTTCAAATTCGTTTATCTAAGTGGGATCCGGAGGATCCTAAGGGAAAAG
Organism: K189A clade bacterium; assembly: GCA_902631405.1. Lineage (GTDB taxonomy): Bacteria > Pseudomonadota > Gammaproteobacteria > Pseudomonadales > Azotimanducaceae > UBA4421. The sequence goes on from CACOYI010000001.1 coordinate 115,350, forward strand.
AAAAATACGTAGATGATCCAGAAAACTGGGCTACCTCGGAAGAAATGTTGGAAGAAGTTCTTGTTGAACTCGGAATAGATTTTAGGACTGGTATCGGAGAGGCAGCCTTTTATGGGCCCAAGATAGATATACAGTTTGTCACGGTGACTGGCAGGGAGGAATCCGTCTCCACCGTTCAATTAGATTTTGCTGTCCCTGACAGAATGGGGCTGAAGTACACTGGCTCCGATGGAAAGGAGCATGTTCCTTACTGTATTCACCGAGCACCATTTAGCACGCACGAGAGGATGGTAGCGTTCCTGATAGAACACTACAACGGAGCTTTCCCGACTTGGCTCGCTCCGGTGCAAGTTCAGATATTGACCGTTTCTGAACAATTTGACGAATATGGTAAAGAGATTGTGGCTGAATTGAGGCAGAACTTTGTTCGCGCCGAAATGGCTCCCTCAAACGATACGCTTCCAAAAAAAATAAGGTCCGGAACCACAAAGAAAATTCCAAATTTATTGATCGTTGGTGAACGAGAAGTTGCGGATGGAACAGTCACCTTAAGGCGATATGGTCAAAACAAGCAAGAAACGATGGCTAGTGGCCTATTCGTTGAACGTCTAGTTGATGCAATTCAGAGAAGATCTGCAACGGTTTAGTCTTGTAAAACTAGATCTAAAAGATATGAAACGCCCTGCATGTTTATGTTCCATGGGGCTTATTTGATAGAGGCCAGCTCTCTTCCTCTTTCGCCACTTGGATCTAGTTTAATCAAGTCTCTAAGCACGCGGCCAGCCTCTTCAAGCATTGGGTCGTCCTCGATCTTCTCAAAGGTCAACATAGACTGTTGGGTCTCATTTCCTAAGTCCTCGTCGGCGTCCGCGGGTTCTTCTGCTTCTTCGAGTTCCTCCAAGTGATCCAAAGAAGTGGCAGCGGTCTTCCCAGTGCTGACTCTCAGATTGTTCTCCACCATGAGTCTCCACTTGTCTTCATTCTGTTTCTCGGCAAGCCTCGTACTCTCCTTCAGTGAGATTGTCTTTTTTAGTTTGTTCTCCTCGGCTTTCTCAGAGATTGCCTTGTAGTAGGTAAAGTAAGGATTAGATTGAACCCTTTTCTGATGATTTAGCTCCAGATTCTCCAAGCGATTTCCGACGGAATATTCTTTTTTGTAATCGATGGGCTCGATCACATCCCAAACTAAGGCTCCATCGAGGCTGCTCTCTCCGATTTCTTCAAAATCTACGAGCGTGGGGAACTCAATATCTGGGATAATGCCTCTATGTTGAGTACTCTTACCCGATACGCGATAAAACTTGGCTGCGGTTAGTTTAAGTTGACCTCTGTTTAAGGGGATCAGAGTTTGAACCGTGCCTTTCCCAAAGGTTTGACTTCCCAGGACAATCCCTCTTCCATAATCTTGAATTGCTCCGGCGAATATTTCGGAGGCTGATGCGCTGAGACGATTAACGAGAACTGCCAGTGGCCCCTCCCAAGCTACTTGCTGACCATTATTCGCAAAAATATTCGCGTCTCGTCGTGCTGCTTTTACTTGCACTGTTGGGACAGAACCTAAGAATAGCCCGGTCATCTGATCTGCTTCTTGCAATGAGCCGCCGCCATTGCTGCGAAGGTCTACCAGCAAACCGTCCACTCCTTCCTGCTTCATTTTCGCGATGATTCTTTTAACGTCTCTTGTCGTGCTTCTGTAGTCTTTTTCCCCTTTCTGCTGAGCTTTGAAGTCGATGTAGAAGGTTGGAATTTCGATTACACCTAATTTGATCGACCTAGAAACTAACTCTGTTGTAGTGGGCACCCCAGCATCAGTCAATTCTAATTCTAAGATACGACCTTGGGCGGCCTGTTCTTCGAGCTTGATCGTGTTTCTCACTATGCTGACACTCTTCGTGCTCTCCTGATCTCCCTCCTTGCTGAGGACTTGCAGTTTTACTGTGGAGCCCTTTGGGCCTCTGATGAGAGACACAACATCGTCCAGTCTCCATCCGACGATATCGATCATGGGCCCTGTTGAGCCTTGACCGACCGCGGTTATTTTGTCGGCTGGACTCAGTTCGCCGGATTTAGCAGCAGGGCCGGCCGGGACAAGTCGGACAATAGAGGTCATATCGTCTTCTGATTTAAGGACGGCTCCGATGCCCTCGAGCGACAAAGACATATTGATATTGAAGTTGTCAGAGGTTCTCGGCGAGAAGTAAGTTGTATGCGGATCGAAGATCGACGTGAAGGAATTCATATACAATTGAAAAGCGTCTTCGCTCTTCGTTCTGGCCACCATTTTTAGCTGATTCGAGTACCGTTTCTCAAGGGTCTCTGTAATTTCCTCGGCCGGTTTATCGTTGAGTCGCATTGATAAGATTTGAGCCTTAACGCGCCTTTTCCAAAGAGCTCTTTGCGTCTCTTGCGTCTCAGGCCAACTAGCATTCTCTCTATCAATATCAAGGTATTCGTCTTTCGTAAAATCTAGTTTTTCCTGACGAGACTTGACCAAATCGACCGAAAATTTTAGGAATGAAGTGAGTCTTTTCTGATAGACGTTGAAAATTTCAAAAGCAATCCTCAGGTCGCCCTTATTCAGTGAGTCATCGAGCTCGAACCTATACTTTTCGAAAGAGGCGATGTCGTTCTGCGTAAAGTAGGTTTTATTTCTATCCAGCGAAGAAAGATAATTTTCGAAGATATCGCTGGACAGTTGGTCATCGAGCTTTTTTTTCTCGTAGTGGTTCCTCTTCAACTGCTCGACAATTTGTATGTTTGTCCTTCGATGTTCGGTTAGTGGAAAAAGATCTGGAACGCCAGAAGAATTTTGATCAGTAGCGCTAGTTTGAGCGTATGTATCCGCCCCGCAGATGGACAAGACTGTAAGCAACCCCAGCAAGGCTGCCAACGAGGAATATCTGCCATTATGTCCAATCATTATGCGAGCCTTTCCAACGAGCTTGGCTTAGTGTTAGCGGAAATGTAATACTCATACTCTGATCCTGACGGGATGATGCGTCAACGGTTGACTGACTCTTTTTTTGTCTGTCGAACTGTAGATCAGATCGATAGGCCTAATGATGTCTTATATCTTTAGCATGGCGCTGATTGAAAAAATTCTAACTAATTCAAAGAAAGGAGTGATAGATGCAAAACCGGATGGGATGGAACTTCTTGATAGCGGGTGTCTTCATTTTTATTGTCACGAGTTCGAGCTCTACTCTCGCCTCGCCAGAGTATCTGAAGGAGAACAGCGTGAGGGATGGAGTGGTAGTGCTTCCATCAGGACTGCAGTATGAAATTATGGTCGAGGGAAAGGGAGCCAAGCCTGGTCCAAGGGATGTAGTGACTACTCACTACCACGGCACGCTTACGGATGGCTCGGTGTTCGATAGTAGTGTTGAAAGGAGAGCGCCGGCAAGTTTTCCCTTGGACAGAGTCATAGCCGGATGGACAGAGGGCCTTCAGCTCATGTCAGTAGGTTCAAAGTGGAAGTTCTTTATTCCGTCGAACCTGGCTTATGGGGACAGAAGAATCCCAGGCATACCGCCCAACTCGACTTTGATTTTTGAGGTTGAATTACTGGACATAGAATAGGAGCCCTTGAGAAGGCTTCTATAAAGACCCATTCAATGGAGACCTATTCGTAGGGGTACAGATTTAATACTTGCACTCTTTAAGGCGAGATACGATGCTGTCGTCGGGGGTAGAGGATTTGGCAGACGAGACATCGATTTGGCGATCCAGAGGTTTTCAGGCCTATCTGGGTTCGACAGCATTCTCCGGCATGGCGCTCGCTATGCAGCAACTCCTCTTCAGTTGGATATTGATCGGGATCCTAGAGCTTCCGGCCGATCAAGTCGGATTAATCCAGGGACTTATCGGCATTCCTGGAATTTTTCTTATGTTGATGGGCGGAGCGAGGGCGGATAGCAGGGACGCAAGACGTTTATTGCTTCAAATTTATTTTCTGGCGCCGATTTTACCTATATTCCTTGTTGTCATAGAACAATGGCAATGGTTGGGGGTCGCTTCTGTGACGATATGGGGGTTTGGTATGGGTGTGGTTCAGTCTTATTCCATGCCAGCCCAGCAGGCCATATTAAACCGGGTGAGCGGAAGTGCTGTTCAAGAGGGCGTAACGGCGGCGACAGCCATTGGGTTTATTGTGCAGGTCGTTGGATTGGCATTAGCAGGACAGATTGATCGAGTAGGTGTGACTCCAGTGCTGGTAATGCAGGCTTCTACCCTGTTGCTTGCAGCTCTTATGACCCTTCGGATAGCACCTATGAAAGTGGCCCCAAGTTCGCACAATAACAAGTCTTCCTTAGCCGATATTCGTGATGGACTTCAGGCGACTTATCGCAATCCGGTGGTCTTTGACTCCCTGATAATAACTTTTATTTCAAGCATTTTTAACGCGGGTTCGTTTGTCACCGCGTTCCCTTTCATTGTCAAACGCGTTTACGATGGGGATGCTCTGATGCTTGCAATTCTGATGGCGATATTTTTTGCCGGCGCGGCTCTGTCGAATATGCTGCTCCTGCGGTTTATGCCACTTAAATTTCCAGGCAAGGTCTTTCTAGTGATGCAGCTTTCCCGAGTTTTTGTCGTATTTTTGATGTGGATTGAACCAGACTTTTGGCTTCTTGTAGTCGCGACCGTGGGTTGGGGCTTAAATATGGGCGTTACGACGAATCTTGCAAGAGGGATTGTTCAAGAGAGCGCAGAATCGGAGTTTACGGGGCGCGTTATGGCGGTATTTAGTATAGGAATGGTGGGTAGCGCTCCGATTGGCGCAATTTTGCTAGGTTGGGTGATCGAGCGATTCGGTACCCTAAACGCTCTTGTGCCTGCAATGTTTGTCTCTGTGGCGCTATTTATCTATGGCGTTTACTTTACGAAGGTATGGACTTACCGGAGCAAGGCGACGCTCTAGAAAAGGTTCGAACACAAACCTCCTGGAAGCAAAGTTTGTTTGGAGTAATTTAATGGAAGCGAGACGTGAATATACCCTTGGTAAACTTAACAGCGAAGACCTAAACCTGAGTCCCGTCGATCAATTCGCCTCTTGGCTTGAGTATGCCGGTGAAAAAGGAATCTCAGATACCACTGCGATGTCTTTGGCGACTGCAGACAAGGATGGTATGCCAACAGTTAGGACCGTTCTGCTCAAGTCCTTTGATTCACTCGGATTTGTTTGGTATTCAGATGAAAGAAGCGAAAAGGGGCGGAGCATAAGCGATAGGCCCGTAGCGGAAATTTTGTTTTTTTGGAAAGAACTGGAACGTCAAGTTCGAATACGTGGCAATGTTGAGATGGTCGGAGAGGAGGAGGTTCAGGACTACTTCTTATCGCGTCCTAGAGAAAGTCAGATCGCTGCTTCGATTTCACAGCAAAGCCAACCCATTGAAACGCGTTTAGAATTAGAGAGGCGATACGAGGAGTTTGAGAGAAAGCACGACTCAGAGCTGGTTTTGCCAGAGCACTGGAGGGGTTACCGTTTATTGCCTTCACGATATGAATTTTGGCAAGGCAGAAAGGGTCGTCTCCACGACCGTTTCGAATATGTGAAATCAGGAGAGGTTTCGGATGATTGGGTAATAACTCGACTGCAACCTTAGGATGACTGTCGTGGAAGAGCGACAACTCGCGTGCGACCTAGTCACAAATCAGCGCTAACGACCCGCCTACGAATGTCAGGCAAAAGTTCTCTGGACAGAGTGAGCTTTTTTGTTGTACCTCCTCTACGGTGACCAATTCGTTTGGAATAAGAGGCTCTATCAGTTTCTCGCTAGAAACTTGCTCTAGTCCGATACAAAAAGGAAACTGATAAAGGGGGGGCAGGCGATTGGTAAGTGCAACGTACAATCGTTTTTTGTCATCGTCGATTTCGAACCGATTGGCACGAGGCAAGCTCACTGCATCCTCCGACTCTCTTTTCGATAGTGTTGTAAAAAGTAAATCTGATCGATAGAGGTAAAGCCTATAGAGATCGTCATCACGTTTTATCAGTGCTTGCTCATTAACGAGTTTCGCGGAGTCGCTCTTGGAACGGAAAACGAACTCAAAAAAGGACCCGCACACTCTTTTGCTGCCGTTAGTGAAGCACTCCAAGCTTCGTTGAGCTGTGAGGACTCGATCCTTTTTTTGTATCATCCCCGCATGAGACAGCATCTCCGCGCACGTCGCTTCTGGGAAATCAATTAGCCCAAACGCATGGCAGCTCTGGTTGCTGGTTTCACCTGATTCTGCTGCCCCAAACCAATCTTCAAGCGCTCTCCTGGCTTCGTTGATTTCGCGGTCATTACCTTCGAAGTTGCAGCCCGACAAAACTAAAGCTGTCAGCACCAGACGAATAAGAGAATTCAAACGTTTGTTCTAGACTCTTTCTATTACGATCGCTGGAGCCATTCCGCCGCCGGTACACATGGTTACCAATCCAGTAGTGAGGTCTCTTCTCTCCAGCTCGTCCAGAATGGTTCCGATAAGGATCGATCCTGTCGCAGCAATAGGATGCCCGAGGGCCATAGCGCCGCCATTCACATTCACTTTTAGGGGATCCAACTCTAGGTCTCTAAGGAATTTGGCGGCTACGACCGAAAAAGCCTCATTTATCTCAAAAAGGTCAATGTCACTTGTTGTCATGCCAGCTCTTTTAAGAGCTTTTCGAGCCGCGGGCACGGGTTCGTTCAGCATCAATGTGGGGTCACCACCAACCGTTGCCATAGCCTTAATTCTAGCCCGTGGTTTCCAACCTGCCTTATCTGCATAGTCTTTACTGCTGAGGATCAATGCAGCGGCGCCATCTACAACTCCTGAGCTATTTCCGGCGTGGTGGACATGATTAATTTCGAGGTCCGGATATCGTCGAGCCACTAGCTCAGTGAAGGTTTCTCCTCCATCGTCCACTGGCGTCGGCATAAATTCTGAGAACACGGTTGGTAAGCTCGCCAGAGTATCAAGCGTTGTACCTGGTCTGGGAAATTCCTCTCTATCTAAAGCTATCGAGCCGTCTTCATTTCTTACGGTGATTAAGCTTCTATCGAACCTGCCCTCGGCTATCGCTTGTTGCGCTCTGTTTTGGCTCTCTACTGCAAGGGCGTCGAGCTCTTCTCTCGAGAATCCCTCTAGTGTCGCAATCAAATCCGCACAAATTCCTTGATGGGGTTGGGGATGTATTTCTCTTAAGTGAAGATTCCCACCATCCACGGTTCTGTTATTTCGCTCGGATGTGAGAGTTGCGGTATAGGACATCATTTCAACGCCACCCGCAACGCAGAGATCATCCATTCCGCTCATGATATTCGCTGCAGCTAAATTGACAGAAGTAATGCCAGAGCCGCAGAAACGATCCAATGTGACGGCGGACGCTGAGGTGTCCCATCCCGCGTCGAGGGCAGCCATTCGTCCCACACAGGAGCCTTGCTTACCAACTTGTGAACTGCACCCGATGACGACGTCATCTATATCCTGGGTCACGAGGTCGTTTCTTTTTTGTATCTCCTCCAAGACAGTTGCGAGGAGCCTCCCGGGGTGAAATTCGGACAAAGAGCCCTTCCCCAACTTTCCAATTCCTCTGGGGGTTCTAGCGGCATCTATGATGTAAGCTTCAGTCATTTTTTCTTCCTTATTTTCCTTTAAATTCTGCTTCACGCTTCTCCATGAACGAGGCCATTCCCTCCGCGAAGTCATCGGATTGGAATAGTGGTAGAAGTTGCAAGAAGACGTGATGCACGTGGTCGTTAAAATTTTCGTTCATACCCATTCGCATCATTCTTTTTGAGGCCTGAACCGCCAATGGTGCTCTGCTGCTTATTTGTCTTGCGATCTCCAGCGATTTCTCACCCACTTCATTGTTGTTAACCATATGAGAGACTAGGCCTAGCTCAAGACATTCTTCTGCAAGGAGAGTTTTGCCTGTAAAAATGATCTCACTCGCTTTCGCCCAGCCTATAAGCCTGGGAAGAATCCAAGTGCCTCCCGACTCGGGCACCACGCCTCGAGCAGTAAATGCCGCTGCGAGTTTGGCGCTATCCGCCATTACTCTTATATCGCAACCAAGAGCGAGATCCATGCCATAGCCTGCTGCCGATCCGTTTATCGAGGCAATGGTTGGTGTATCGAGATTGTGAAGCACTGTCGGAGGGGTATTTTTAAGATCAAGAGTTACAGGGCTTTTTTTGTTGGTTGCTAGGTTGCTCGAGATATCGCTGCCACGGAGATCCAGTCCAGCGCAAAAAAACTTCCCGGATCCGGTGATCACGATTGCCCTGATCTCAGGATCTTCATCAGCCTTAAGCATTAGCTCAGAAAGTCTATTCAGCATGGGGCCTGAGATTGTGTTCTGCTTTTCTGCTCGATTGAATGTAATCGTCGCAACGTGCTGATCTATTTCATAGAGAACTTCGTTTTCCAGGTGGTTCGACATGATATATCTCCTATCAAGACTGTCTGTCTGGCATTTTCTCTTCGCTGATTGCATAGCCAGCTTCAGGCGGAATACATAGGTAATTTCCATCTTCGCGCTTTTCAGTCCATGGCAGCACCGGTACTACTTCCTCTCGTTTGGACCTGCTAATCGCATCGCTAACTGAGGCAGCCTCGCCAAGTTTCTCAATGTTGCGTAAAGTTGGAAAAATGATCGTTCTTTTGCCTTCCCTTTCTTGATCTATCGCGTCCCTGGGTGTTATCCAAACCGAGTCGACTGACTCATACCCATCATGCATTGCTAGTTGGTCCTCTGGTGCACGCGCGACGTAGAAATGAGTGTCAAATCTTTTCGGCATCATTGGGGGGGTTATCCAATGGGCGAAATGAGTAAGGCTTTCACAGGAGAGTGCCAAATTATTACTCTCCAAAAATTCATGAAGCGTCAACTCCCCCTTGTTCAGTGGCTCTCTGTAAGATTGGAGTTCCGTCAATCTTTCTTGATTTATCATCTGTTGAGTGCGCATATCAGTTGCAAGTAGGATCCCACATTCTTCGAAGGCTTCTCTAATCGCGCTCACTTGGGCCGCTCTCATATCTTGATTAGCGTCATGGCCTGTCAAAAAAGGAACAAGAGCTTCATCGAAATCCTGTTCATCTGCCTTGCCTCCAGGAAAAACCAATGCTCCAGAAGCAAAATCGATCTGGTGATTTCGTACAACCATGAACACTTCCAATCCGTTTTTCCCATCTCGAAGTAAAAGAATGGTTGCTGCGGGTTTTGGTCGTGGCGCGTCGTCACTCATCATATTTCTCGAGTTATTCTTTAATGGTTCATGAAATGCTGCTCCTCCAAGACGAGCTTTACAGCTTTGGCCTCTTAGGCATTCCCCTAGGGAATCTTCGCTTATGTTATCCGGTATGGCAAACTGACTAAGAGGATATAAAAAGCTAATAAATGGTTCGTATGTCAGTCATTGTTACATTGGGGGTCATCTCACTCTTTTGCTTTTTTTTGCTTTTTAACAGGCGCTCTCGTAGGAGGTGGTTTGAAAATCTTTCGTTGCCTGGCGAGTGGGTTGAGCAATTAGGTGATGACAAAGTAGGGGGGCGTATTCGATTTAGTGGCTCCTTAGAGAACGGCAAGTTTGAATTGGAGGATAAAGATGGCGAGCAGGAGCAAGTGGGCGATTGGGAGATTGTGAGATCAGATTTAATCCTAACGCCGGTAGGTGGTCCGGCTCGTCGATGTGCCCTGAGATACTTTAAGCCAGGAGTCATAAGCTTGTCTGGCGAAAATGAAGTCTCGGTCCTCTATCACAAAGTTGGCAATAATGTGGTGAGTCTAATCCCAGCTCCTCCAAAATGACAAAGATAAGTAATACCTCCTCCCATGAAGCGGATTGGAAATCTATTCTTCCCCAGTTTTTACTTCGAGGCTTAAATCTTTTGCCGCTGAGAGACCCAGTAACTTGGGATGAGCACTGTTCCGCAGTTTGGAAAAGGGACAAGTTTGGAGGCTGGTTAGAAAGCGCGGACCGCCTACCTTCAATAAGACTCGCTCAGCTACTTAATGTTGAAAGGCAGAAAATAGCTTTGGTGCGCAACGTGAATAATTTTTTACAAGGTCTGCCGTCAAATAATGTCCTACTTTGGGGCGGGAGGGGGACTGGAAAATCTTCAATGATTCTCTCGCTCTTACCAGAGTTTTCAGAGAGAGGGCTTAGGCTTTTGGAAGTGAAGAAGGATGGTCTTGAGGATCTGCCGGAGATACTTCGGTCAGTAAACCACGAGCCTTACAAATTTATTGTCTATCTTGATGATTTGTCCTTCGACAGTGGGGACAGTTCCTACAAAGTTCTGAAGAGTCACTTGGAAGGATCAACGGTTGAACAAGACCAAAACATTATGTTTTGTGCGACTTCTAACCGCCGACATCTGTTACCTGAATATGGATCTGATAATCAAGCGACAGGAATAATCGAGAATGAATTGCACGAAAGTGAGGTGGTAGAAGAAAAGATTTCTCTTTCTGACCGCTTTGGGCTTTGGCTCTCCTTTCATCCTTTTCGTCAGGAAGCTTTTTTGGATATCGTAACGTACTGGATAAACGAACTTTCCAGACACGATTTTGCCAGAGTCCGACCGATCTCTTCAGTCGCCAAAAGCGATTATGAGCAAGAAGCCTTAGCTTGGGCGAGGAGTAGGGGTAATCGAAGCGGCCGAACAGCCAAACAGTTTGCTATCGACTGGCTAGGGAGAAGCTAATGCCCGAGAAGTTTACGAGGAATGATTCGGTCAGTCTGGTGCGGCGAGAGTTTTGACGCATAAGCTTTCCAACTTTCTTTTTCTAATAGTTGCACTGATTTCTGGTAGAGCCTTAGTGGCTGATTCAGTCACGCTCTCAAATGGGGATTCCATCACGGGATCACTCGTCGCGATTAAGGACAACAAGCTACTTTTCGACGCGGCGCTGTTCGGACGGCTCGAGGTTGACCAACGTTTTGTGAAGACTCTAGAAACGGAGAAAACTTATACGGTTTATATTTCGCAACAAGAGAAACGAGGCATTTTCGAAGCAGGGGATGGGGTCAACTATTTGAGAGTTGGTGACCAGATATCTGCGATAGAAATTGGTGCTGTAGAATCGGCGGAACCAGCTAAAAGATTGATACAAGTCCTGCCTTTGGACTTACGGTCTCGCCTTGATTTGGCGCTAGTTTTTTCTTCTGGAAATTCAACTACCGAAAATTTCAATGCCTTAGGGGAGTCTAAGCTAAGGCAAAAGAATGGTGAGCACAAAGCTACTTTCTTACGAAATACGGAAAAGGTTGAGGACATCACGAGCAAGGATTTGGTGGACGTGTCTTATGGCTACAAGCGGTTTTTTTCTCCAGTTTGGTATGCGTCGTTAAATACTAATTTTTTCAGAGATGAGCTTAAGGATATTGATCAGAGGCTAACGCTGAGCGCCGGAGCTGGCTACCAGGTCTTCAATACCTCTAGCTCAGCATTATCTACTGAACTAGGTTTGAGTTCGGTCCAGGAGCGTCTTGCTGGAGAAAATAAGTCGAGTCCAGCACTGCGGTGGGGTATCGATTTCCAACGATATTTTCTCGATCGTAAAGCCGAGGCTTTTTACAGACAATCTTTACTGGCCATCGCGGAGGAGGGCAGAGGACAGGTAATTACTAGCTCTACTGGCTTGAGATACGCCTTAAGTGATCGCGTTGATGCAGCTCTGAGAGCTGATTTGAACTACGAAACTAATCCACCTATTGGTGCGGAGAGTATCGACCTCACTTATTCCTTAGGCGTTGGGATACGATTCTAGAATATGCAGGGGTAAATTATGGTCCACTTGACTGTGCTATCCTGGCTACCTAGAATTTCGCCTTTCCGGGAGCTTTAATGACGTTTGGATAAACCTCCCGCAAAAAGTTTAGTCCCCTTCGTCTAGAGGCCTAGGACTCCGGGTTTTCATCCCGGCAACAGGGGTTCGACTCCCCTAGGGGACGCCATTCTTTCCAATTATAAGTTCAGGGCGTTCGATCTTTTATAGAGAACTGTAGCCTGGGTTTCTATTAGTGAAGTCGGCCTTGGGCCAAAAAAAGGTAGGGCTTTAAATCCAGAATCCTTTAGCTCTAGAATCTTTGCTGCGATTTCCTCTCGATGCGAATCGTCCACAATCATTACACCTCGTTCGGTGAGCGAGTTCTTGGCAGCTTCAATGCAGGCGCTGCGATCGAGTCCATCAATCAGGATTAAATCGAATTTTGAAAACCTAGAGGGGGCTTCGATATAACTTTGGCCTTTGTTTTGGAATTGCAAAACCACGTTGTCGGGCATTGCCGTTTTTAGCGTCTCAACCCAAGCCTCTACATGCTCAATGCTTACAACGGTCTCGACGCGATCAGCGAAATAGAGGGTTGAATAGCCCGCACCATATTCGAAAACTCTCATTTCGTTCGTTACTCTCTCGTCCAGAATTCGAATTAAACTGTATGGTAGCCAAGGGAGAGGGTTGCCAGCAAAGTCAACAGGCCTATTTTCTTTGTAAGACCGAAGCAAACCGCTACTCCTGACAAAGGATTGGGGGTGAAAGCCGAGTCGTAGAAATCTGAGCAAGGCGCTTATTGCCGATCTTTTTTTTCCCGGAAGTGTTATTTTGTTGGTGTTTGTCATTAGGATCGCTTACATATCAACATCGTATTTCTGCCCTCTTTAATTTGCTTTATTTTGGACAGATTACAAAGAAAACGTAAACTGAGTTATGTTGTTGGGGCGGTTTTTTTTCTGAAAGAGGGGCACAGGTGAAAGGTGATCAATCGAAAGCCGAATTTGACGCGGTTATAGTCGGAGCAGGATTTTCTGGCATGTATATGCTTTACAAACTCAGGAATCAGGGATTCTCGGTAAAAGTATTGGAGTCCGGTGATGATGTAGGTGGTACATGGTATTGGAATAGATACCCGGGCGCACGGTGTGATGTTCCGAGTATGGAATACTCCTTCAGTTTCTCCGAGGAATTGCAAAGTGAATGGGCGTGGTCGGAGGTCATGGCTGGTCAACCTGAAATACTAGATTATGCCAACCACATAGCGGACAGATTCGATCTACGTCAAGATATCCAGTTCAATACCAAAGTAACCTCTGCGCGCTTTGATGAGGAAATAGGGGTTTGGACGGTTTCGACGGAAAGTGGCGAAGACTTCACTGGTAGGTTTTGCGTCATGGCAACAGGTTGTCTCTCCGTACCCAACACGCCTGTAATCGAGGGCGCTGATCAGTTTAGTGGGGATATCTTTCATACAGGATTCTGGCCTAAGGATGGGGTAGACTTCTCAAAAAGGAGAGTTGGGATAATTGGCACAGGGTCTTCTGGGATTCAAGCCATTCCTGTGATAGCCGAAACCGCCGAGCATTTGACGGTCTTTCAGCGTACCCCGAATTACACGATGCCTGCCTACAATAAACCTCTTACAGAAGAGTTTCGGCAGAAAGCGATATCGAATTATCCCGAAATTAGGAGAGAGCAGCGCGAATCGATAGCGGGTATTGTGGGCTATGGGTTTGGTTTTGGGGGGGCAGAGAATATCGAACCAGAAGATCAAATCCTAAACACGACGGCCGAGGAAAGGGAAAAACTGGTGGAAGCTGAGGGTTTCGGCGCAATTCGGAGATACCTAGACGTTCAAATAGATGCGGAAGCAAATGAGCTCGCGTGTGAGATGTATCGTTCGCAGGTATCAAAGGTCATAAAAGATCCGAAAGTGGCAGAAAAGTTAATGCCGAGGGGTTATCCAATAGGATGTAAGCGTCCTGTAATCGACACGAATTATTATGAGACCTTCAACAAACAAAACGTGACCTTGGTAGATTTGCGTCAAGGTGGAATTGAACGGATAGCAGCTAATGGAGTGCAGACCGCACAGGGTTTTTACGAATTCGACACCCTGATTTATGCGACTGGATTTGATGCGATGACAGGGGCCTTAGAGCGCATAAATATTGAGGGAAGGGCGGGCTGTAAGCTGAAGGACTATTGGGCTGCTGGGCCGAGGACCTATTTGGGGCTTCAGGTTAGTGGCTTTCCCAACTTCTTCACTATTACCGGTCCAGGCTCGCCTTCGGTGCTTAGCAATATGCTTGTGTCAATTGAACAACATGTCGATTGGCTCGCGGAGCTCATTACCTATATGACGGAACATCAGTACAGTACAATTGAGACGTCTTCAGCAGTTGAAGACGAATGGATAGCTCATGTGAATGAAGTTGCTCAAGGAACTATGTTTACTGCGAAAAGTTGTAACTCCTGGTACCTCGGAGCCAACATTCCTGGCAAACCCAGGATATTCATGCCCTATGTTGGCGGGGTTGGGGAGTATAGGAAGAAGTGTAACGAGGTTGCTGCGGCCGGATACGAGGGTTTCTCGCTAAGGGCTTAACCGTCATTGTCTAGCACCAACGCCGGGTAGACTTTGAAGCAGTGAGTTAGTTTTTCTCATAATCGATATAAGGTTTTTTATTGCGCCCTAAGTACATCTATCTGATGGCGACTTCCTTTTGGTATATGTCTTGGGGCATACAATCGGTAGTTTTCGCCTGGCTTATAACTATGGTAATGCGAGAGCCTGCTGAGAGAGTCGGAACCGCCCAAATGGCACTGTTATTACCGGGGACCTTACTGATATTAATCGCAGGGGCGACCGCAGATCGAGTAGGTCTTCTAAAACAAGCCGTCACTGCCCAGCTTTTAGCCGCGATATTCCCTTGTCTCTTAGCGTTAGCGCTGTTCTTTGGTATGCAAAGTTTTGGGTTGATGATCGTGTACGCTTTATTTATGGGCTGTTTTTCAGCTTTCCTAACCCCAGCGAGAGACGGTTTGCTCTCATATGTGGCAGATGGAGATGTCCAGAAAACAGTGATGCAGGCGACATTGTGTCAATTTGGCTTTCAGATAATCGGCTACTCCTTGGCTGGTTTTGCGGATCAGCTAGGGGCTGAGATTGTGCTAATCGCGCAGGGCTTCTTCCTTTTACTTGGAGTAGCAGCATATTCTCAGCTAAATATAGGCACAAAAAATCCAACGGAAATCTCTAGAGGCGGCGAGAGCAAGGGCATGCTGCTTAGTCTCAGAGAGGGAGCTGGAACGGTAATTAGAAATCCTTTAATGAGAATTATCGTTGTTCAAAATATCGCGATGGGGTGTTTCTTTATGGGCGCATTTATCGTCTGTTTTCCTCTCGTCATAAGAGAGGTTTACGACGGCTCGTCTTCAGACCTGGCGTTGATGAGTGCCTTTAATTCTCTTGGTTTGGTTGTAACAGTTCTGGTGCTACTGCGAGTGGGGTTCGTCGCCCGAGCGGGGAAGGCACTGATATTGGCTCAAATTTTTGGTTCCCTGGTCTTATTCCTTGCTGGTTGGGTCGAGGATTTGGCTCTCTTTATTTTTCTTGTCTTTGTATGGGGTATTTGTGGTGGCACCTCGATGCCAATGTCTAGAACGTTGATGCAACAATTGGCTCCGCCAGAACAGGTTGCTAGGGTGATGAGTTTTTACGCTTTTTCCTTTATGGGGGCTGGTCCTGTAGGTGCTTTGTTTTGTGGCTATATGTCAGAGTACATAGGTCCACAGGCTACCATTATGCTTTGTGCGGTAATGATGTTTTTAATTGTCTTGTTGCTTACTGCTCTTAGTCCCCTTTGGACGAGCAAATTAGAGAAGCATTCAGAACCGTTGGTGGCGTCTTAGACTCTCTTGCCTATGGAATGTATGAATTGAACAGACGCCATTTTTTGTATCTGAGTTCGCTGCTGACAACTGGGATCATATCTGGTTGTGGGCCGGTCAGTTCGAACCAAATTGTCAGAACTTCTTCGGGAGAGGTCCGCGGTCAGGTTATAGATGGCTGCTATGAGTTCCTTGGGATTCCGTTTGCGGAAGCGCCTTTTGGGCCAAACAGATTTCGTGCTCCTGTTAAACGAAAAAGTTGGTCAGGTGTCTTTGATGCGAGCAGTTATGGTCAATGTTGTCCCCAGGTAAAATTAGATCAATCTGAGGTCGGCGCCATGGGGCCCGATTGTTTAAATCTAAATATTTGGACTCCAGACTTAGGAGCTTCAAATCTACCTGTCTTGTTTTGGGTGCACGGTGGCGATCACGGTACTGGTTCCGGATCCTTGCCGTTATATAACGGGAAGAGTTTTGCCGATGAAGGGGCCGTTTTGGTAACTGCCAACCGCAGATTAGGCGCAGAGGGGTTCTTATTTCTAGATGAGCTATTTAGCAGTAGGGAAAACGGAGAAAATTTTGCGATTCTTGACCTTATCTGTGCAATAGAGTGGGTGCATGAAAATATTGGTAGTTTTGGTGGGGATCCCACTAGTCTTACTTTATTCGGCCACGGGGAGGGTGGAGCTTTGATTCAGGCTATGACAAGCGCCCCAGCATCAAAAGGCCTTTTTCGTCGAATAATCGTTCAGAGTTCACCCCAGTTCGCTTCTCGCAGGAAGTCGGCGTCAAAAATTGCGCGATTTGTCATAGATCGTTTAGCGATTCCCAGGAACGATTTCGAGGCTTTGCAAAAAGTTGATCCGGTCGCTTTAACGAATCTATATCCGGAAGTTCAGTTAGAGGATAGGGAGTTGGATAGACCATATCGTCCTGTGATCTCGGAGAGTATGCCGATTCACCCCGCTGATGCTGCGCACGCCGGATTGGCGTACGATCATGATTTGTTAATTGGATCTTCTGCGGAGGAGGCATCAATCTTCGCGCGCCTTTCAGGTCTGGATGAAGAAAGTGCCTTTTATCGTCGAGCGGATCGGATTATTCGATTGGCCGGCACCAGTTGGGACGCGCTACGAAAAGTCTATGGCGGATCAGACCCATCGCTAACGACCCGGGAAATAGATTTTCTAATCATGGGAGACTGCTGGTTTCGGGTTCCCGCATTGAGGATTGCGGAGGGCCACTCGATTAAGAGCCCTGGGAGGACTTACGTATATCACTTCAACTGGGATTCCAACTTGTTGGGTGCCACGCATGGACTCGACTTAATGATGTTTGGGAACGGCAATCCCTTATCGGAAATCTCGGGCTCGGCTTTCTCGGAGAGTATTTCATCGCTCTTGAGGAAAATGGTGGTGAGCTTTGCGAGGTATGGTGAGCCAAATATTGCCGAGGTGGGATGGAGAGAGTTTGAGAGCCCAAATAGATTAACAGCGGAAATAAGTGAAAGTTCTGATCTGCTAGTTGATCCTTTCAATAAGCAACGAATTTTATTAGGTCGGGTGATGACGGATAGCTGGCAAGTTTTGGGCATATAAAAAAGGGAGCCCTAAGGCTCCCTTCGCTCTTACGAGCTGCTCGTAGTTGAGGATCAACTACGCGAGACGACCCTCACAACTTGCAATAGATACCACTGATCACCTCCTTAGCGTTGTTAACAATGACCTAATTATGTCTCAGAGTAGAGCGAAAGCAAGAGGGGTTTGAGGAAAAAGAAATTTCCTAGCGAGTAGCGGAGATTTAAGTTTTACAGATCAACTAGGTGCGCTATGCTTGACTTTTCGGCCGATTAAGCGGGAATAGCTCAGTTGGTAGAGCACAACCTTGCCAAGGTTGGGGTCGCGAGTTCGAATCTCGTTTCCCGCTCCATTTCAAAGCCGCCTGGTTCCTCGTTATTCAATCGTCAGTCATGAAGATGCTGGCAACTTTGTAGATGACGAACGCTGTTATTAATATGATCAGCACCATACCGACTGTAGCCTTCAAGTCCAATTTGATCTCCTCACTACAAATTATTGTTGAAATAATCTTTCGGGATAAGCATAACTATCGCCGAGACGAGTTCAATGACCACAGAGTGAAGTGTATTTAAAAAGTTTGGCACTTGGAGGGGCTCAAAAAAGCTGCGCTCGTCCGGTCTGAATCATTTAATACCCTGCGTTCTAAATTTCCAGATATCTATTTCGCTCCCAAATTAGAATGGCTCTGGTTCGCGGGGCGGTATTGCTCCTCACTGATCAGGTCAAATTTATTGAAAACGGAGAATATGCCCACCAATGTTCTCAGCAATAGCTGCAACGAGATGGAAAAGCTCAGGTATCTATGGGTTGACCCAAGAAAGTATCTCAATTCTTCAGAATGCGGACTATCTCATCTACTTTATTGTCGAAAGTATCGTCACCATTTAGTGAATCTTTCACGCATTGTCTCAAGTGGCTTTTCAGTATTTTCCCTTCTACAGAGACAATGGAATTTTTTATCGCCTTTATCTGAGTCAGGATATCGATGCAATAATCCCCTTCTTCGATCATCCTTTGTACACCTCTTAGTTGTCCCTCGATGCGCTTCAGGTTGTTGATTTGATTTTTGTGGGAGGGATGACTCAATTTACAAAAACTCTGGAACAATAAAGGTAAAGATGCTTGCAGTGGCGAAGACTATACAAGATAGATAATAAACGACTCGAGAGCGTTTTCGGCTTTTTAGGCACGCTCTGCCAAGATTTGGGTCCGCGGGACAAGGCATTTTCGCCGTTTTCGAATGTAAGACGCCGACCGCAACCAAAATTATGAGCGTGACGACTGTTATTTCCACCTTGAATCGAGAAACAACGGTTAAAGCGGGGAACACGCTTATGATATTTGCAAAAACGGCTCCTGCACCCATTGAAACCAGGATTGCCGGGAGAGCGCAACACAGTAAAGTTGATGACGAACTCAGTAAGGCAAAGAAATTTGCCATAGGACTTTGAACATATTTTTCCTTCATCAACTAACCGCGATATATTTCTACGTCGACTACGTCTAAACCGTTTGACCTGATTCTCTTGTCGATGTCTTGTTTATCTGGTTGAGCTTCGGCGCTGTATGCGATGAGAACGCTTCCGAGTTCTAGGTCCACATCGATTTTCATCACACTAGAGTCTTTGGCGAAAGCTTTCTCGACGCCTCTGGCACAGAAATCACAGACCATGCCATTGACACTGACGAGGGCAACAGTGTAGGTGTGCCTGCCGCTCACCAGTCTCTGAAAGCGCTCGGAATTGAGAACCTCAGCATCAGAAACTTCGCCCGTAATGCCCATGCTTTGATGACCCATATGCCCATGATCACTGTCTGCCTCGTGCGGTGCGTTTCCAGCGCTGGCAAGATTAGCTGCAGATATGAGAAGTATACTCAAAAGAGATAAACGCATTGCTGGTCTCCTAAAATCTATACATTAAGTGAATGTCCCAATCAATTTCCTGCTCGTAACCAGCCTCAAAAAACCAATCGCCTTTGAAGAAGCGTAAGACAGGGTAAGTGGAATACCTTTCCTCAAGCCCGTCGTATTTTCGCTTAATTAGTAGCCAACTGTGGAGATCACCATAATCTCCGAGATAAGGCGCAAAGCCCATTTGAAAGTAATTATTAGAGAATGATTCGGTGTCCCATTTCATTTTCCTCAGGCTGAAGCCTGCGAAATAACGTCGGGTTTCCCAGTCTCCCATGGCGCCAATGAAATATTCGCCACTGGTCGCGTCTATGCCTCCATCAATATACAAGTTCTGTTGTGAGTTTCTCTTGTTGAGCCTGTGTGCGAGCCATGTGCCTCTTAAGTAGGAGCGGTCGGGCATGCCTCGCTTACCCTCGAGCATTTCGATCCCGAACGAGTAGGTAGCCCTCGGTGAGTAATGCAAATAAAGAGAGTCCTTCAGGTAATCGGATTTTGCCATTAGGGTATACCCACCAGCATACGAAATTGGTCTGGCGAATAACGCCACTGGTAGCAAGATAGATAAAATTATGAGGACCCGGAATATACCCATGGGGGGTACATTACCATAACTCATAATTGAGCCTAATATTTTAGGCGTCAGGTGGCCGAAGATAGTTGAATTATGTTTGGACGAGAAGAAGGGAGGTTAAAATTCAAAAGAGGTTCGATCTTGAGATTAGCTTCGTAGAGCTCCTTAACCTGGCGAAATCGGGGAGGTGGATCAGCGAGGAGGATTTCGTGACTTGCTCCAAACTTTTGAAGACGGATCTTTTGTTAAGTACGAACGGGTCTGAACTCAAGGTTAAAGATTTGTACAAATGGTTCAATCGACCTAATGAGTGTCCGGTTTCGGCAGTGGACTACATTGTCTCAAGGTCATTACACCCCAAAAGCCGAGATGCTAAAATAAACTATGCGGACTTGGACTCTTTTAATAGTCTAGACCAATTCCATGCCCGTCTTTTGCATGCGGTTGACCGGTCAAAACCATCAGTCGAGGAATTTAGCAAACAAGCTAGAGAGCTCTACCTTGCCGCTCTTTATCTTATTGCATCTGATGTGCGAGGATCGACCTCGGAGTAATTTTTCCGTCCCGTGTTGGACTTCATGAAGTTGTCTGAGAGCAATAAAAATCGCTACTTTGCGGAAAAAATAAAGAAGGGAAGATCCGCTATGAAGCCACTAAGGCAGTTCATAGTCACGAACTTCGCCAACATAGCAGCGGAGATTAAAGGGCTACTATATTTCGTTATTAAAGGTTTTGGAGAATACGTTTTTTCAGGTCAGGCAGGGGCTCGTCTCGGACGATCTATGGGTTTATTTTATAGGGTCATTGAAGGGCTTCGGAGCGATCTGGTATGAGCTTGAGATATCAATGGATCCCTGTTTGAGAAGGAAGTAAACAAGATTTTGCTAAGTGAACGGGATAGTGGATTCGCTGATCGAGAAATAGTTCTAATGCATGGTTGGTCGCTTTGATTGCCTCAGTCAGGTAGCCCAAGTACTCGCTTAGCTATTATATTGAGTTGAATTTCGTTTGAGCCTCCTGCAATAGAGATTGACTTGGCTTCTAACCAAAGCCGTCCCATCGATATTTCCTCATTGGAAAAGGCATCGCCTTCCCAACCGATTCCTGAGAAACCACGAATAGCGAGTTGTATTTCGAGTTGCTCTTTGACGTAGTTGGCTTCAACATATTTGAAGATAGAACTTGTGGAGCCTGGGGCTTGCGCCTCTTCTTCTTCCACCGCCCTTCTTTGCGTGAAGAGGAAGGCCTCTCGTTGGAGCTCGTTTTTAAGGATTCTGGATCGAAGTGTGGAACTAATATTCTTCTTTTTTCCCTCGTATTGAAGGGCTAGCCTAGGGAGGTTGACAGAGGGTTTTATCCTTTCCAAGGCCCCGGCTGTATCTGCATTAGCAAGGGATGATAGGCTCGATCGTTCATATTGGAGTAGGCGTTTTGCAACTGCCCACCCGTGATTTTCCTTGTAAACCAAGTCCTCCTTTTTTGCGACAGCGTTATGGAAAAATGTTTCGCAAAAAGGCGAGTGACCGTTGATCATATTGATCGGTTTGACGGTCACACCTTCTTGATCCATTGGAAACAAAACGAAACTAATCCCCTTGTGTTTGGGCGCGCTGAAGTCGGTTCTGACTAGGCAGAAGATCCAATCTGCTGTCTGTGCGCCTGAAGTCCAGATTTTGCTTCCATTGATCAGAAAGCGATCGCCGTCCGGCTCAGCTTTGGTCGTTAAGCTTGCGAGATCAGAGCCTGCCCCTGGTTCGCTGTATCCTTGGCACCAGGCTGTTTCTCCTCGCGCGATCGCAGGTAAATGCCTAGCCTTTTGCGAGTCGGTCCCAAATTCTAGAAGTGTTGGGCCAATCATGTCTACGCCCATACCTCCTAATGGGGGTCTAGCCTGAATTCGCTGTAATTCTTGCAGAAGTATTAGAAATTGGTCCTTCTCTAATCCACCCCCTCCATATTCGGTTGGCCAAGTAGGAACAGTCCATCCTTTCTCGATCATCCGGTCGAGCCATAGGTAAGAGTCAGGGTTGCTGCTGGGTCGCTTTTGTCCCCCTGTGATTTGTTCGCCTGGGACCATTCTCGTTCGCATAGACCGCGGACAATTGATTTCTAACCAATCCCGTGTTTGAAGCCTAAACTCATCTAAAGAGTTCATTTTTCTTAATCTGTCTCAAGGTTTTTAAGAGAATCATTGTGAATAGCTTGGCTCCAATATTGATGGCGTTTACTCGATCACTGATAAACCTTGGAGGAAGCCTTCATTGTTCTTCCTTGCATGATCATGGAAGCTATCGTCCTTTCGCTCGCGTCCAAGGCGTTAGTCTTATACCAAACGTATTCTGTCTGGGGGCTCTGTCCGACGCAGATAACTTCGCTTTGGAGTTGATAGTTTTGGTTGAGGAAGAACGGACCATCATGAAAAGCGATCTCAATCGCTCCAAATAATCCCACCGACTCCTCAATATAAGGCGCGATTGCTTGGATAGGATAGCCCCACAGGTACTCAATAACTGTGCAAGGCGCTGGCAAGATGCCGCCAAAAAGAGAGCTGTCTTTGTAACACTCAAGAGGATCGCTAATCAATCCAGCATCAAATCGCTGTATTTGCTTATCTGCCGACACAAAAACCTCATATTGGCCAAGGGACATTCCGGGATAAAGCTTGTTAAGTATCCGCAGTTCTTTTGGCTCGCATGGTCGGAGATCTTGAGTCTGGAGCGCAGACCGCTCGGGGTTGCCGATCCCCGCTGTCCCCGAGCAGACAAGCATGCCATCTTCTCTTTCCATCCGAACATCAGTCTGTTCTGCATCGGGTTTAGGAATATTAACAACCACTTTTACTCTTTCTCGGTCGGTTGTCGCATTTTTAAAGTTAAGAGATAGGTGTCCGGTCTCGAACCATTCATGACCAAAAAGTTTTAGCAGCACCGGTGGAAACTGATTCATATGGACATCGCCAGGTACTGTCCCCCCGCGAAACCCAAGCTTTTCGGCAGTTGTGTCGTCATGGATGCTTCCTGCCCCCTCGCTAGCGGCCCAATTGCGAGCCTCCCAAAGAGGACCTTCCATTATGGTTTCTATCATTATTCCCGGCCCCTAAAATTCTTCCCAACTTTAGGCAAGATTAAACGATTCTGAAATTTGTGGAGACCTTAAATTGGCGTTCTATGTTTATATCAAAATGGAATATTAAGATGTAGTTTTTGTTCCGACTTGTGTTGTTAACATGGCTGCGCCAGGTGTTGTGGGGAGAATGCAGCTGGTGATAAATCACCTCTTGAGAAAAAAATGAAATCGATAAATAAGTCGTTGCTGGAATTGATAGGAAATACTCCTATGTTGAAGTTAACCGCTTTCGACACAGGTCCTTGCGAATTATTTGTCAAGCTCGAGAATCAAAATCCTGGCGGATCGATAAAAGATCGCATTGGTTTGTCAATTATCGAGGAAGCCGAAAAATCGGGTCGGCTTGCTCCGGGAGGCACTATAATCGAAGCTACCGCTGGCAATACCGGAATCGGCCTTGCGTTAGTTGCTGCGATCAAAGGGTATAAGCTGATATTAGTGATACCAGATAAGATGAGCCGGGAAAAGATCCTGCATCTGGAAGGCCTTGGGGTGGAAGTTATTATTGCGCGTTCTGACGTCGCGAAAGGCCACCCTGACCATTACCAAGATATGGCTCAAAGCTTGGCGGAAAGAACTCCGAACTCTTTTCTAGCTAATCAATTTGATAATCCAGCAAATGCGTTGGCGCACTATACGACCACTGGGCCAGAAATTTGGGAGCAAACGAATGGAAAAGTTGATGCCGTTGTAGCAGGCGTGGGATCTGGAGGAACTGTTGCTGGACTGGCGAAATTTTTCAAGGAAAAGAGCCCGCACATCGATATAGTCGTGGCAGATCCTGTAGGTTCTATTATGGCTGATGCGGTAAAGACTGGAGAGTACGAATATAACGGCGGCTCCTGGTTGGTAGAGGGAATTGGGGAAGACTTTGTTCCGAACAACATTGATCTCAAGCAGTTGGACGACGCGGAAACGGTTCCGGATAAGGAGGCGTTTGCTATCGTAAAAACTCTGTTAAGAGAAGAGGGTATCCTCGCCGGCTCGTCAAGCGGTACATTAATTGGCGCTGCGGTCAGATGGTGTCAGAGGCAAACCGAGCCAAAAACGGTGGTTAGTTTCGTCTGCGACACCGGCAATAAGTATCTCTCGAAGGCGTTTAACCCACCGTGGTTGAAGGACAACGATTTGGTCTCCAGAGGAGAAGAAAAAGACCTCAGTGATCTTATTAGTAGGCGAGCAGATTTGGGGGAGATGGTATCCGTTAGCGCACAAGACTCGCTTCTGACGGCTTTCAAGAGAATGCGTAGTGCAGACGTCTCGCAGCTGCCGGTCATGGATGGATGTCATTTGCTGGGACTTATTGATGAGGAGGACGTCTTGTCTCACGTTTATAAAAACGAGCAGTTGTTTGCGGACCAGATCGAAAAGGTGATGGTTACAGAGCTCGAGACATTGGATGTCCAAGACACAGAGGATAGCTTGTGTGAGATATTATCACGAGGTAGAGTTGCGATCCTTTATCGGGGAGAAACTTTCCTCGGATTTGTTACTAAGGTAGATCTTATTAATAGATACAAAAGCATCTTTGCATCGGTTTAGTTCCTTGGCGTCTGAGATCAATAAATCACTCGGGTTCGAGACAAAGGCCATCCATGCCGGTCAGGAGCCAGATCCATCGACTGGAGCGGTTATCGGTCCAATTTATGCTACCTCAACATATGCTCAAGAGAGTCCAGGCGTTTTCAAAGGCTATGACTATTCACGTTCAGCAAATCCAACCCGAGAGTCCCTGGAAGAGTGCATGGCGGCTTTGGAATCTGGCTCACGAGGGTTTGCCTTTGCTTCCGGCATGGCTGCAACCGGGACGATCTTGGAACTTTTGGACTCGGGAAGTCATGTTATCTGTATGGATGACCTCTATGGAGGCAC
The DNA here is from genome assembly GCA_902631405.1 of K189A clade bacterium. Taxonomy (GTDB): domain Bacteria; phylum Pseudomonadota; class Gammaproteobacteria; order Pseudomonadales; family Azotimanducaceae; genus UBA4421. The sequence continues at coordinate 140,060 of CACOYI010000001.1, forward strand.
GTATCGTTTGTTCGAAAATGTTCGCAAGAGATCTGCGGGGTTAGAATTTTCATTCGTAGATCTGAGTGATCCCCAGCAGTTAACCCACGCTCTTCGAGAAAATACCAAAATGATATGGGTGGAAAGTCCATCAAACCCGTTGTTGAAAATAGTTGATTTGAATCTCGTGAGCCGTTTTGGGCGAGAGAATGGACTGGTAACGGTTTGTGATAACACGTTTTGCTCGCCTTATATCCAAAAGCCCTTGGATCTAGGTTTTGACATTGTCACACATTCTGCGACTAAATATCTCAACGGCCACTCTGATGTTGTGGGAGGGGTTACTGTTTGTGCTGAGGGGAGAGACGATCTAGCCGACCAAATGGCTTACTTGGCTAATGCAGTCGGCTCTATAATGAGTCCCTTTGATAGTTTTCTAGTCCTGAGGAGCCTGAAAACTTTAGCAGTCCGAATGGAGCGACACAGTGAGAATGCGATGGTGATCGCTAACTTCCTTAAAACGCACGATGCTGTCCAGAAGGTTTATTATCCCGGCCTATCGGATCATCCGAACCATGGTGTTGCTTGTGAGCAAATGAACTCTTTTGGAGGTATGGTGACGGCCGTTTTGAAGCGCGGATTACCGGCTGCTCGTAAGTTTCTTGAAAACACAGAAATATTTACTTTGGCCGAGAGTTTGGGTGGAGTGGAGAGTTTGATCGAGCACCCAGCAATAATGACGCATGCTTCCGTACCTAAGGAGATGCGCGAAAAATTGGGAATAGACGATGGTCTGGTGAGACTCTCAGTCGGGATAGAGTCCATTGATGACTTGATCTCTGATGTAGAGAAAGCATTAGAAAACATTTAGGCCCTTCTGATTTGATTTCCCGGTCTTTTTCAAACGAACCCTATTTTAATTTAAAAACAAAAAAGCGAGATGGCCGGCAAGTACCAACGCCTGTTTGGTTTGTTCTAAGATCGGATGGAACCTATATTGTCTTAGCGAATATCAACTCGGGAAAGGTGAAGCGAATAAGGAACTTTCCTGAAACACAGGCTGCTTTATGCAATTGGCGAGGAGCTGTATATGGTCCTTGGGTAGCGTTAACCGCTATTTTGATTGAGCAATCCGACGATTTTTTAAAGCTTTTTCGTTCCAAATATGGACTGCAATTTCATATTTTCGAGTGGGCCTCTCGTATTTCAGGCAAATATAAGGAGCGACAGTTTATTCAACTGAAAGAATAGTATTGAAAAAGGGGGCGTGGCCCTCTTTTTTATTTTGGGTCAATCAAATCAAGGAGTCTTGTTTTATCTCAAGCGTTAGGACTCACGAGATTGATTCCATTATTTTAGCCATACCCTCCCCAAGTTGCTTAAGAGCACTGGCATAAATAAACCTATCCCACCCAACACAAAAGTGTCTCACGCCGAGGTCAATATAACGGGCTGCTTGTTCAGTTGATCCTATTTCGATTCGCGGCGAGATCCCGTACTCCAGGCTCTTCTTAATAACAGTCTGTTCAAAGGGCCTTATTGAGTCAGTCGATCCCATTTTTGGATTACCCCGAGAAAATCCAAAATCTGCTGGCCCCCACTGTGTCATATCAACATCCTTGTCCTTGGCTTTTTCCAAAATTTCATCGAGGTTTTCATAGGCCGCATTTTTTTCAATCATTATGGCGAACACTATATTTTTTAGCTCCTCAGCATACTGATCGATATCGTAGTTTTGTAACGCGGGGCGCCTCAGTTTAACGCCCATAGATCCGTGAATATCTGGGAAATCGGGACGTATGAGTCGATGACACTCCTCGACATCAGCGGCAGACCGAATATCCGTAAATAAGACCGCCTTGAAACCCGCTCCCAATGCAGCCTGCGACCAGAAACCTTGGCTCTCTTGATCAGGTTTGATCATTAGAGGCAGTCCCCCGCATTGAGCTGATCTAGCGACGTGATAGAGCCGATCCATATCAAAGCTTGCATATTCTGCCGCGAATTCGCCGTAATCAAAAAAACCTGAGTCACCAATCATTTCGGGAATGTCCGGGTCGTTGAACATGAAATGAGTCCCGATTGTTGGTTTGCCAGCAATTAGTTTTTGTCGAAAGGTATTCGCAATCACCATAGTTTATTTCGCCTCGTTATTGCCACGCTGTGGTTTTTCTCACACGTGAGCAAGTGTAAGCTAATTTGGGTTTGGGAGTTGTTTTTTGCTATGAAGCGCAGAGATTTCGTTAAAGTCGCATCAGGGTCGCTGTTTAGTCTGCCTTTTGCCGCTTGTTCAACTGAAAAAACAATCCCCACGCCGATTGTTCAGCTGGATTCAGGAAACATACGAGGATCCTTCATAGATGGTGTTTACCGCTATCTCGGTATTCCCTACGCGGAACCGCCTTTCGGTGAGAATCGATTCCGGCCCGCCATAACACGAGTTGCCTGGGAAGGAGTTTTTGAAGCGAATCAGTACGGAGAAATTTGTCCCCAGACAGGGGGTGGCGGTTTAGATGGTGGATTGCGAGAAGGCGAGGATTGTTTAAATTTAAATGTATGGACTCCTGACCCGACTGCCAAAGGTTTGCCGATAATGGTATGGGTTCATGGCGGAGGCCAGATCTCCGGTTCGGGTTCTGAGGCGCTCTCGGATGGCACCCATTTCGCGAAAGAAGGAGTGGTATTTATATCGAATAATCGCAGGTTAGGCGCCGAAGGATATTTATATTTGGAAGAACTTTTCGGAGACGGCATTGGACCGGGAAATTTAGGTATTCTTGATCAAATCGAGGTACTTAGATGGGTTCAACGGAACGCGTCAAAGTTCGGAGGAGACCCAAACAATGTAACGCTGTTCGGGATTTCTGGTGGTGGAGCGGCAATTCAGGCGCTTGTTTCTACCGAAGGCTCCAAAGATCTGGTTCATAAAGTCATTCCTCAAAGTGGCGGACATTCAGCACAAAGAAGGGAGTCGGCTGGTCAGATTTCTGAGTTTGCCTTGAGGAAGATAGGTATAAAGCCAGGCGATATTGATTCGCTTCAAAAGATACCCTGGCGAATCTTTCCGGAAATATATGGGGATATTGAAGCGCAGGGTTTAGGTAGTCCGCAAGCATATCTGCCTATGATTAGCGAGAGTATGCCGATCCATCCGGTTGACGCCACTTATGCCGGGATCGGTTCGGATATCGATTATTTGACAGGAACTTGTTTGGATGAGGGCAGCCTCTTCAATGCGCTTGGTGTGTCACCTTTTGAGAGTCGCTCGGAACAGCTATTGACCAAGTTTTCGATCAAAAAAGAAGATCTTTTGCAGAGTTATTTGTCCGCTAGACCCGAACTCAATTTCGAAGAAGCGGCGACCACGATGAGTGCTGATATGTGGTTCCGTGCTCCGACGATCCGGATTGCAGAGGGTCACACCGCGCGAAGTAAAGCCAGGACATTTATGTACTTATTCACTTGGGAGTCTCAATTTTTAGGGGCTACTCATGCGATGGATGGTGTGGTCTTCGGTAATGGTGTCCCATTCGGCTTTTTAGCGGGGTTCAACTCTCCCGATAAAGTGAGTCAACAGATGAGAAAATCGTGGATAAACTTCGCCAAATATGGCGATCCGTCCTTTGATAGCTTTCGTTGGCCAGAATATGAGCAAACCCACCGATTCACTGCATCAATAAACGACAATTTCTCTCTTCTCACAGACCCCTATTCGAAACAGAGGGCGCTTCTCGAGCCAGTCCTGACCGCAAATTGGCTCGATTCCGGACTATGAACCGGGAACGATTAGTGATTTTTCTCTGGGGGCAGACGGCGTATTTAGGAAGGTAACTGCCCAATGTATCAGTATGACTAAAGCTAGATCCCCTGTAGTCTCGAGTAGTCGGCTAAACCCCATGCCGCCGAGAAATGTAAAAACGCAAGCGGTCAACTTCCATCTAAGTGTTAAATAGTGGATCGTCGCGAAGATCAGATTACTCAAGAAGACACCAATCCAAAGCGTCTCCGAGGCCGAGAAGCCTGACGACAGGATAATAGGAAGCGAGAGCCTAAATCCGACCTCTTCTACTATCGAGATCATGAGCAAATAGGCTATCCACGCGGCTTGGCGAGCATTGAGTTCCCGGCCTGTCAATCGCAGAAACAGAATGATTAGTATTCCCAGTCCCGCAGTCCACAAAAGATACTTGCTCGGATTGATGAACAAGAAGTTGAGAGAGTTGCTCAGTGCTGGTGGTATTAAGGGAATCAAGAGACAGATCGCCGCGATAGTCGCCATAGTAAGCCCATGTCTTTTAAGCACTTGCCGAAATCGTGAGATATAACCCTCTCCCGTTAGGCTGGCTCTCTGAAGTCGGCCCGATGGCAGTGGTGCTTGAGTCTCTTTGCTACTCATAATTTACTCTTTTTTAATCCCTCAATTGGTGGGCATCTTGCAAGCGGCCATCCTACCGGTAAAAAGGATTCGCCGCATTTTTAGTGCTACCCCGAGAAGATTTTTGGCGTGATAAGCTAAAAGGGCGGAATAACTAACTTGTGTTAATAACAAATGTCGTCCGAAGTAGAAAAAACTCCCGTCACCATTGATGATGTTGACCCATTTATTGGAATTGATGGACCCGGAGTAACCTTATGTGGTCCTTATCATCCTTTAGGCCTAGTGCGTCTCGGACCGGACACAGTCGCGCCGCACAGGACGAATGGATATCGAAGTGACTTCCCTTTACAAGGATTTTCTCATACGCATGTAAGCGGGACTGGTGGAGAAGGACGTTTCGGAAATGTCAGCCTGACTCCATTTGTCGGCCCTGCAACTTTATCTCCTGGGAGTTTTGAGCGCGTTGATGAGGCGGCAAAACTTGGTCGCTACGAGGTCACACTCCAGCCTGGTAAGACGAAAGTCTCGCTGACCGCTTCTCCTCGCTGTGGTGTAAGTCGTTTTGTGTTTCCCGCTGGAGAGCAAGCTAACCTGATGATTGACGCTTCCGCTGTTCATAAAGTGCATCCGAAGGCCGGTGCCCAGTGTATCGGTGGCTCAATCGAGTGGACCGATGATTTAAGTTTCATGGGATATGGTAGTTTTCGCGGTGGATGGGGGCATGAGTATCCCTACCATGTTTTTTTCTACGGAAAGATCGACGCTTCGCCAGATTACTTACTCTTTTCTCAAAACGAGATCCGATCCTCACATTCTAACTTTGTTTCGGGGAGCGACTCGAAATGCGTGGCATCGTGGGAGGCTAGGAGTAGAGGCGAGATCGAAGTCGAGGCCCGTATTGGCATCTCCTTTGTGAGTATTAGTAATGCGAGAGCGAACTTTGAAAACGAGGTTGCTAACGAGAGTTTTGAAACAATAGAGAAGCGAAATCGCCTTGCGTGGGGAAAATGGTTTGATCGAATTCAAGTATCAGGCGGCAGCGAGGAACAGAGGCGTATATTCGCAACTTTTATTACTCGTCTTCTTTGTATGCCATCGGATTTGGGTGTTGACGACGAATATGCTTACTGGAAATCGGGAGTACGACATTTTTCCGAATTTTACGCTTTATGGGATAGCGTGAGGAATGCGAACTCTCTCATAACTCTTTTTGCGCCGGAACTACAAAGAGATTTTCTGAATTGTCTTTTGGATATAGCGGATAAACGTGGTTGGTTTCCGGATGCATGGATCACGGGACATAGCGCGAAAATACAAGGCGGTAGCTCTGCGGACATATTGTTCAACGAAGCTCATCTTAAGGGTTTGGACGGTATAGACTATCAAAAGGCTTTGGGCTTTATGCGTAAGAACAATGAGGTCATCTCTCCTGATCCTTATCTTTTTGGTCGTTATCTAGAGCACTACAGAGATCTCGGGTTTGTATCAACAGACACGATGAATTGTGTTAGCCGCCACTTAGAATATGCCTACCAAGACTGGTGTATTGGATCCCTCGCGGAGAGACTCTCAGATACAGAGACGAGCCAGACTTTCTATCTGAGTGCCAAAAAAGTTTGGAATCTTTGGAGCGAGGAGTTACAGCATTTTGCTCCAAAGGATAATGCAGGCAAATGGGCGAGTCCTTTTGATATTAATGTATGTAGAAAAGACTCCTGGAATGACCCTTACTTTTACGAGGGCGTGAGTCGTTCCTGGACTTATAATGTTCAAGCCGATTTCGCAGGTTTAGTCGCTCGATGCGGTGGCGAGGTTGGCTTCGAGCAACACTTGGATCGTTACTTTGAGGATAAAAAAATTATTGCCAAAGAGACGTTCATGCATATTCCTTATTTATACCACTACGCTAACCGGCCAGATAAATCATCAAAAATAGTACGAAGGATCTTGAGTAAAGCTTACAAGCCCGAACGGTTCGGTATTCCCGATAATGAAGATATGGGCTGCCACAGCGCTTTTTATATCTGTGGGCTACTGGGTCTCTATCCGATGATGGGACAGGACTGGTATTTTCTAGTCGCTCCCGCATTCGAGCGGTCTGTGATCACGCTAGGGCAATCTGGCGCAGAGTTGATAATTGAGGCGCAAAACCCATCCGATAAAAATGTTTATATCGAAAGCGCAAGTTTAAATGGGGCTAGGTTGGATCGAGCGTGGATCAGACACGAAGAGATCAAGCATGGCGCTGTTCTATCTTTTTCTCTATCGAGCTCAGTAACAGGTTGGGGTCGTCATAACCCACCACCAAGCCCACTCACTAGTCAGGAGGCTTCGCTTTCCGTATAACCGAGACTCTCTACACGTTCCAAGTGACTTTGCCGATCGATACTATAAAACATGATCACGAAAGTTGAGCAGAGAGGTAGAAAAAAGCTGAATGCGATGTGTATCCAGGAAAATGTAACGATAGCCTCAGTTGTTTTTGCCTCATAGGTGAGACTAGGGTTATCAAAGCCCGAGATTGAGATAATAAGTCCCGCTAGCAAAGTGCCGCCAGCCCCAATTAATTTCTGCATCATGCTGCTTGCTGTTCCCAATAGAGCTTCGTCACGCCTCCCAGTTTTCACCTGAACTGCTTCGACCAGCTCCATTTGCATTGATGCAACATAAATAAAGCCAAGAGCGGCAAGAGAAGCCGACGCACAAGCATGGATTAGAAGTGTCCACCACAACATCTCTGTCCCGTTTGCGGGAAAGGTATCAAATGCAAAATAGGGGTCGATTAGGCGCAGGAAGAGGGGTAGGGGTCCTGTGATGACTGCTAATAGGAAAACGCTAACCGCAATGTGCTTTTTGTTTCTACCGACAGTCAGAGCAGGTGCCGCAAGAGAAATGGCGATCACAGCAAGCGCCTGAAATGCAGCGAAGCTTGCGATTTCGTTCGGTTGCCACTCCCACAGATATTCGTTGTAGTAGGTACCGGCGCCGGTATCCGCTCCAACCTGAATCGCGTAAATGCAACCGGCTATGAATAAAATGGCCCAGTTTTTATTGGAGAGTGTTTCTCTTATTTCGTGAAACAGTCTCCGAAGATTCACGGTCGCAGGCTCCGGTTCGTGTAGATCAGGAATCTTATGATGAGTTCCGAGACTTGTCGCTATTGTGCCGATAAATAACCATAAGCCGCCCCAAAATCCGAGCAATTGATATCCGTTGGCATCGCTAAAGCTATCGCCCAATAAATAGGCAGACATGACATAGTGAGAGATTACTGCCCCACCGAACCAGCCGAAGGCGGAACTGTAACCGGCAAGTGCGTTGCGTTGATCGTAATCCTTGGACAATTCGGGCGCCAGCGCGTTTCTCGGGACTTCATAAAATGTCATTGAGATTCGCATGACGATCATGAGAATTAGCAACCTGAAAAAGATTTCGTTGCTATTCGCATCTCCAGGATCTTGCAATATAAGATAGTAGGAAAGTGTGAAAGGTACGATGGCGGCATAGAGGAATGGATGTCTTCTGCCCCATCTCGATCGAGTACGGTCCGACCAAACGCCCACTAGTGGGTCTGAGAGAGCGTCGACAACTAGAGCGATAAACAGTGCAATCGAGACGAGATAGGCGTCTACTCCTAACACCTGGTTGTAGTAGTACAAAATCCAAACGCCCAGCAGGTTGTTTTTGATTCCTACACTGATGCTGCCGAAGCTCCAGGCTAAGGATGTAGATTTGCTGGCCCGTTGGGCTCGGACTTCTGTCTGCTGCATGACCCCTCCATGCGATATCCGTTAAGATTAGGTTATGAGAGCAGATAAAGCGAGGAAACGTTGTGTGGTGGTGATGTTCGACACCTTATGTCGGCACTTCCTCCCGTCGTACGGAAATGATTGGGTGAGCGCGCCAAATTTTGACCGCCTAGCGAAAGTCACCACCCAGTTTGATAATTTTTATGTTGGCTCAATGCCCTGCATGCCAGCGCGTCGAGAAATGCACACCGGCCGTTATAATTTTCTCCATAGGTCGTGGGGACCCTTGGAGCCGTTCGATGACTCGATGCCTGCCATATTGGATGCAAACGGGATCCACGCTCATAAAGTCACTGACCATCAGCACTACTGGGAGGATGGTGGAGCAACCTATCATCAACGATTTACGACTTTTGATTTTGTAAGAGGGCAGGAGGGTGATAAGTGGATCGGCGACGTCGAAAAACTCCGAGATGAAAAACTTGCCCATGGTCGATGGCCGGAAAATCAGTGGACCAGGATGGCGCGACAAGACCTTATAAACAGGCAGGTCATGTCAACTTCCAAGGAGCAACCTCAGCACATCACTTTCGATCTAGGATTAGAATTCATCGAGAGGAACTTTGAGGCGGATAATTGGTTTCTCCAAATAGAGACTTTCGACCCTCATGAGCCATTTTTTTCGCAGGATGAATTTAAGAAAATGTATCCGCACGAATACGTCGGACCAGATTTTGACTGGCCGCCCTATAGGGAATTGAGAGAAGACCAGCAAAGTGTGGAACATATAAGATACCTTTACGCATCACTCCTCGCATTTTGTGATCAGCAATTGGGCAGAGTGCTGGACGCGTTTGATCGATATGAACTTTGGGATGACACCATGCTTTTGGTCAACACTGACCATGGCTTTTTAATGGGAGAGCATGATTGGTGGGCAAAGGTTATCAACCCGTTTTTTCAAGAGATAGCCCATATTCCGTTCTGGGCTTATGATCCTCGGCTTCCCAACGAAAAGGGGAAGAGATCGAGTGTGCTGACCCAGACGATCGACCTTCCGGCTACTATTTTAGATTATTTTGATCTTCCCCTGCCTGACAACATGCAGGGACGTCCTGTTTTTGGCACTGGTGATGATCACACTGTTTGCCGAGAGGCTGCCCTTTTTGGTGTGATGGGCGGACATGTTAATGTAACCGACGGGCGTTACGTATACATGAGAGGGAATGTTACCAAGGACAATAGTCCTCTTTTTGAGTACACGCTGATGCCCTCGCGAATGAGAGGTATGTTTTCTCCAAAAGAGTTAGCAGATTGGGAAGAGTCAGCTGGTTTTGGTTTCACGAAAGAATGCAAATTAATGAAAATTCCTTCGAGAGTGCCCGAGATGTTTACCAACAAAGACAATCCGGCTGGGGCGGGCAGGATGTCAACCATGTTATTTGATACGCAGGCAGACCCTGGTCAGCTGACGCCGATTTACGATCCTGTTCTGGAATCAAGGATGATCAGATTGATGTTGCGAGAAATGGCTCGAAACGACAGTCCTACGGAGCAATATCTTCGACTTGGCCTGCCAGAGCCTAAGATGGCCAACGGCGATATTTATGATCCGATCATGCCTTCTGAGCAGGCTATTCTCGATGCTTGCACGCCCGAACCGAGTGGAGATCGAAAAGAATTTGCCGCGGGAAACGGGATCCCCAAAATGCCGTTTCCTAATATTCCCGGGGATAAAGAAAGCCAATCGTTTTCGTTCCCAAGAAACCTAAGACTCAGTCCTACTTATCCTCACAAAGTCGATAAGAACTAGAAACGCCAGGCTTCTCACTCCTTGGTTTCTTCATGTTTTAGGGATCAGCTACTCTTAATTTGATTCTGCTTGATCGAGGTATTCACTAAGTCCGTATCCAATTAATCCATCGTCCAATCGATACTCGGTCATACCTTCACCAATACGGGTGTTCGCCCCTGATCGTCGGTTCCTGAGCGGGATGTAAGATATGACTTTCCCTGAAAGGTGCTGAATTGTGCCACTAGCGAGCTTCAATTCTGCCTCCAAGCTTTTATGAAACCCAAAGGTCTCGTCGAATTCGGTCTTTAATGAGACTGCCTCAATCTTTTCCAGTAACTGTCCCTTTTGGAATAAGCCTTTTCCTATCCCATCACCGTTCGTGGTAAGAATGAGCCCTAAATTATTATTAAAGTTGCAAGTTATCCATCGGTATGACGGTGTCGATTGCCAGAATCTAGGTCCCCAACTGTGATCTCTCAATCCCCAGCCTGAGAAATCCAGTTCCTCCCCTGCGAGCATTAGCCTTCCTGATACTTTCATATGTTGTTCAGTATGTGATCTCGCAAACTCGTTACCATCACCTGGCTCGCCCACGTGTCCGTATAACGGGCCAACCGCTACATGCTCCAGGTCGATTCTGATAATCCTGCGTGGATTGTTTTTGAAAGCTTCGCTCGGATTCTCCATTACCTTTGGATCTTCCAGAAATAGTGCCTTGCCCTCGTATCGCGTCAGGATTCGCTCCGTTGGTTCGGCAATTTCAATGTCTATGCCACCGGCTGCCCAGCGATCATTGTTATCAATTTCCGGCTTTGCATAGGTAAAATAGGCTGATCCGTCCGGATTCCAGACTATTACGGTCATTTCCGCATAACCCTCGTTAGCTCTGTTGCCAATTCGCAGGAAGCCACCTCTTTTTTGAGTTGGGTCAAAAAAGTTGAAATAGACGGATTCGTTGAAGTTTTTTTCAGGACCGAGCGGATGAGTGTAATCATCCGCAGGGGTCAGATTTCCAATTATTTTTGCCACTGAATTACACCTTTTTGTTGAGATTGCTGGGGTTGCTTTTACGGGTTGTCAGTCCAGGATTTGATTAATTCATCGTATCGAATGGTCTTGCCTTGAGGTTTCTCAAGCGCAAGCTTTGCTTTAGGAGCGCCTTGTTGAGATAACCAAAACTCCGGATCCTTCTTCTCATTGAGTAGTGGGCCGCACTCGCCCTGCACCCCATGGCTTTGAAGTCGGCCCAAAATCGCATCCTGTTGTTCAGCTAATTGATCCATGGCTGCTTGTGCCGATTTTTCGCCACTCACTGCATCAGCAATATTAGCCCACCACAACTGCGCTAGTTTCGGGTAATCTGGAACATTCGTTCCAGTTGGAGTCCATGTTTTACGAGCTGGGCTTCTATAAAATTCTACGAGTCCGCCTAGTTTTGGCGCTAATTCGGTCATGGCCTCAGATCTTATGTCTGAATCTCTAATAGGTGTTAGACCGATGATGGTCTTTTTTAACGAGACTGTTTTCGAGACCACGAATTGAGCGTACAACCAAGCAGCTTTTCTCCGCTCGAGTGGTGTGCTTTTTAATAAGGTCCATGCCCCGGTGTCTTGGTATCCAAGTTTCATTCCCTCTGACCAGTATGGTCCATGAGGGGATGGGGCCATCCTCCATTTTGGAGTCCCGTCGGCATTCACCACCTCCAGATCGTCTTTGATCATGTCGGCAGTGAAAGTTGTGTACCAAAAAATTTGTTGAGCTATTTTTCCTTGAGCAGGCACTGGTCCAGCTTCGGAAAATGTCATCCCCGCAGCCTGAGGTGGGGCGTATTGTTTAAGCCAATTTATGTATTTTTGAAGTGCATAGACAGCAGCTGGACTATTTGTGGCTCCTCCCCGAGCTACCGATGAGCCGGCAGGCCTGCAGCCTTCCACTCGTATTCCCCATTCGTCTACAGGCAACCCATTCGGAATACCAGCGTCTCCGGCACCTGCCATTGAGAGCCAGGCGTCTGTAAAGCGCCATCCCAAGGACGGATCCTTTTTCCCATAGTCCATATGGCCGTAAATTTGACTGCCGTCAATTTCCTTAACATCATTGGAAAAAAAATCAGCTATATCTTCGTAAGCAGACCAATTCAATGGGACCCCAAGTTCGTAACCAAACCGCTCCTTAAAGGCTGCCTGGTAAGTTGGGTTGATGAACCAGTCGTAACGAAACCAGTAAAGATTTGCGAATTGTTGGTCCGGCAATTGATAAATTTTTTGATCTGGTCCCGTAGTGAAACTCAGTCCGATAAAGTCGTCGAGATCTAGAGACGGAAGTGTCACCTCCTTTCCTTCTCCCTGCATAAAATCGCTCAACGCGATAACGTAGCCATATCTCGAGTGAGTGCCTATCAGATCGGAGTCATTCACATATGCGTCGTAGA
>CACOYI010000002.1 GCA_902631405.1 K189A clade bacterium
ACCTTGTTCAGCGGCAGTGCCAGTGAAGACCTAGCAGAAAAAGTTGCTCTAGAACTAAATGTTCCCTTGGGGAACGCGGATGTTGGGCGCTTCAGTGACGGGGAAGTAACCGTTGAAATACATGAAAACGTTCGCGGAAAGGATGCCTTTATCTTGCAGTCTACGTCTGCGCCCACCAATGATAGCCTAATGGAACTGTTGCTTATGGCAGATGCTCTGCACAGGGCCTCTGCACAACGGGTTACGGCTGTGATTCCCTACTTTGGTTACGCTCGCCAAGACAGGAGACCTCGTTCGGCTAGAGTAGCAATAAGTGCGAAGGTCGTCGCGGATATGATAAGCAGTGTTGGCATTGATCGGATCCTTACCGTTGATTTGCATGCTGATCAGATTCAGGGATTTTTTAACATTCCAGTAGATAACATATATGGCTCTCCAGTCTTGTTGGACCATATAATCGCAGCGAAATACGACCAACCAGTGGTGGTATCTCCGGATGTCGGTGGTGTTGTGAGAGCCCGGGCTATCGCGAAGCAAGCAAATGAACTCGATTTAGCGATAATAGACAAGCGAAGGCCAAGCGCCAACGAAACAGAAGTCATGAATGTTATAGGTGATGTAACCGATAAGACCTGTATCATAGTCGATGACATAGTTGATACGGCTGGAACGTTGTGCACGGCCGCAGAAGCATTAAAAGGGGCGGGAGCCTCTAAAGTGGTTTGCTACATTACTCATGCCGTTTTATCTGGCCCAGCTATTTCTCGGATATCGGATTCTCATCTGGATGCGATGCTAGTGACAGATACGATTGCCCTATCAGTAGAGGCAAAAGCGTCCGGTAAAATTATTCAGTTAAGTCTAGATAGGGTGTTGGCCGAGTCCATCCGCCGCGTCAGTAATGAAGAATCTATAAGCGCTTTGTTCAGATAATCGGGTATAATCTCGCGCCGAATTTTAATTATTTTGTTTATCGGAGGAACTGATGGCAGAAGGCATATCGCTCAAAGCGACAGTACGAACGCAAAAAGGAAAGGGAGCAAGTCGCCGGATGCGTCGGCTTGAAAATATTATTCCTGCTGTGGTCTATGGAGGACGTGGAGAACCACTCATGTTGAGTCTCTCCGGTAACGAGTTAGTCAAAGCATCAAAAGAAGAGACGTTTTACTCTCAAATATTAGATTTAAATATTGATGGTAAGGCAGAGAAAGCGGTTGTAAGAGATATTCAACGGGATCCAGCGAGTGGTCGATTCCAACACCTAGATTTCTTGCGAATCGTCGCCGACCAGGCGATAACTGTTAGCGTGCCGCTTCATTTTTTAAATGAGGGAAGTTGCGTTGGTGTTAAAATGGAGGGAGGGACTTTCACAAGAAATTTAGTAGAAGTGGAAATCAGTTGCCTCCCGCAGAATTTGCCTCAATCGATCGAAGTTGATATGGCCGAAGTGCACACGGGGTCATCGGTACACCTGAGTGATCTTCCTCTGCCAGAAGGTGTTTCTATAGTAGCGTTAAGTTACGGGGAAGATCGGGATATTCCGGTGGCCAGTGTTGTTGCGCGCAGGGGTGGCTCTGATGCCGAAGAAGAACAGGTGTCTACTGAATCTGAAGATGCGGGAACGGAATCAGAAGAAAGCGAGAGCGAAGCTGAATAACGAACCTAATTCATAATGCCCAGCATCAAGCTGATTGTTGGGCTTGGTAACCCTGGTCAACAATACGAATTCACTCGCCATAATATTGGGGCAAAATGGGTTGCTGCACTCGCCGCTAGATTTGATATTCGGTTTACAACTGAAGCAAAGTTTCAAGGACGGTTAGGACATGGGTCGGTGCTTGATTCTAGGATCAGGCTTTTGTTGCCTTCAACATACATGAATTCAAGTGGCGATAGTGTTGCCTTAGTAGCGAGATATTTTCAGTATGCCGCAGAGGAGATTCTAGTTGTGCATGACGAGCTAGCTTTTGACGTGGGAATAGTGAGGCTGAAACGCGGTGGGGGTTCCAACGGTCATAACGGAATTAAGAGCGTCAGTAATAAGCTTGACGGAGCTAAGAGTTTTGCGAGGCTCAGGATTGGAGTAGGGAAGCCTGTAGAGAAATCGCTTGTTAACTCGTATTTGACCTCCTCTCGCATTTCAGAGGCTTTTTTGGATGACGCAATGAGAATGGATTTATTCTCTGATGAAGTCGTTATAAACCTACTGGGCGGTGATTTAGATAAATGCATGAACATACTTCATGCGGGAAATTGACATATGTCGAGCAATTTTTTGAGGCGCCAAGATGGGCTTTAAGTGCGGCATCATAGGTTTACCTAATGTCGGCAAATCTACTCTATTTAATGCTTTGACCTGTGCCGGCATTGATGCCGAGAATTTTCCATTTTGTACCATTGAACCTAATACGGGTGTGGTGCCCGTCCCGGATACTCGATTAGAGGATCTAGCCAATATAGTTAGGCCTGAAAAAGTGATTGCGGCAACAATGGAGTTTGTAGATATAGCGGGACTCGTCGCTGGTGCATCAAAGGGAGAAGGTTTGGGTAACAAGTTTCTGGCGAATATAAGAGAAACTGAAGCTGTAGCTCATGTCGTCCGATGCTTCGAAGACGAGGAAGTAGTTCATGTGGCTGGAAAAGTCTCTCCGAAAGAAGATATAGAGACCATAAACACTGAACTCGCGCTTGCGGATTTAGAAACAATAGAGAAAATCTCAGACAAACATACCAGGTTGGCTAATTCGGGAGACGTTACTTCAAGAGAGCTGTTGACCTCAATGTCTCGTATAAGCACAGAATTAGATAAAGGCATCCCTATTCGAAGCATGAAGCTTTCTGATGATGATTTGGCAGCAATAAAAGATCTTCACTTGGTTTCTGGGAAGCCTACTCTTTATGTGGCAAATGTCGCCGAAGATGGATTCGAAGATAATTCTCTGCTCCAGGAGGTTGAAGCTATTGCAAGAGAGGAGGGCTCCGAAGTTGTCGTGATAAGTAACAAGATAGAGTCAGAGCTTGCCAGTTTGGCTGATGAGGAGAAGGTGGAGTTCTTGGAAGATATGAATCTAAGTGAGCCCGGTTTAAATCGTCTGATAAGGAGTGGGTATAAGCTGTTGGGTCTCCAACAATATTTCACTGCGGGTCCTAAAGAGGTGAGGGCATGGACAATTACTAAAGGTCTCAATGCCCCTCAAGCCGCCGGTAAAATACACAGCGACTTCGAAAAGGGGTTTATCAGAGCCGAGGTCGTGAGTTTCGACGACTTTGTCTCCGCCGGCGGCGAGCAAAAGGCAAAAGAGGCAGGAAAATGGCGCTTAGAGGGCAGGGATTACATCGTCAGTGATGGCGATGTAATCCATTTCAGATTCAACGTTTAGTAACCTTCTAGGCGCTTTCTTTCCGTTCTTTTGCTTGTTGCACAACCTGCTCAGCAACATTGTTCGGGCATGGGGCATAGTGTGAGAATTCCATTGAGAATTGTCCACGCCCTGATGTCATGGTTCTAAGATCGCCGATGTAGCCGAACATCTCCCCTAAGGGTGCGTCTGCTTTTACGCGTACGCCGGTCACTCCAGCCTCCTGGGACTTGATCATCCCCCTGCGTCTGTTTAAGTCGCCGATTATGTCGCCAACATGATCTTCGGGCGTAAATACATCCACCTTCATGATCGGCTCCAATAATTGGGGCGATGCTTTCGGGATAGACTGTCTGTAGGCAGCTTTCGCTGCCAGTTCATAGGCGATGGCTGATGAGTCAACAGCGTGGAAGCCACCGTCGAGTAACGTAATTTTAACGTCCAGTAGTGGGTACCCTGCCATGGTTCCTTCCTCCATGGACACACCAAAGGCTTTTTCGATTGCAGGCCAGAACTCTCGGGGAACATTTCCACCCGAAACCTTTGACTCGAACTCATAACCACTGCCGGCTTCACCTGGTTCAATTAGGTAGTCTATTTTCGCAAATTGACCTGAACCGCCCGTTTGTTTTTTATGGGTGTAGGTGTCTTCAACAGATTGTGTGATTGTTTCGCGATAAGCCACCTGCGGACGACCGACGTCAACTTCGACGCCATGAGTCCGTTTTAGAATATCTACTTTGATGTCGAGGTGGAGTTCGCCCATGCCCTTCATTATGGTTTCTCCTGATTCCTCATCAGTTTCAACATAAAAGGACGGATCCTCCTGTATCATCTTAGATAACGCGACACCCAATTTTTCAGCAGCCGTTTTATCGCGAGGAGCTACGGCTATGGATATAACTGGGTCAGGAAAAACCATTGGTTCTAGGGTGGCGGGATTATTTGCGTCACATAATGTATGACCAGTTTGAGTATTCTTCATGCCAAGCAGAGCAACAATATCGCCAGCCTGCGCGCTTTCCAATTCCTCCCTCGAGTCAGCGTGCATCTCTACGATTCTCCCGATTCTCTCTGTCTTACCGGTGAAAGTGTTAAGGACATTGTCACCCTTGCTAAGTTGGCCAGAATAGATGCGTGTAAAGGTTAGCGCGCCGTACCTGTCGTCCATGATTTTAAATGCCAGTGCCCTCAAGGGACCCGATGGGTCAACGATAGCGCTGTTCCCTGTTTCATTTCCTTCCAAATCGATTTCCGGTTGTGGTTTTACTTCCGTTGGATTGGGGAGGTAATCGACCACTGCATTTAATACGTTTTGGATACCCTTGTTTTTAAAGGCGGAGCCGCAGAATGTCGGGAAGAAAGCTAGCTCCTTAGTTCCTTTACGGATACATCTCTTGATGTCTTCAATTGATGGTTCATTGCCCTCGAGGTACGCCTCCATAATGTCGTCGTCCTGTTCGACGACGGTCTCGATCAGGGCATCGCGGTACTCGCTGGTTTTGTCTTTAAGATCCTCGGGAACGTCTGTGATCTGGTATGCCTCCGGGTCGCCGGAGTCATCCCAGATCCATGCTTTTTCTTCCAGCACATCAACAATACCAGTGAAGTTATCTTCTTCACCAATGGGCAGCGTCATCACTAGTGGATTCGCTCCGAGGACATCCCTCACTTGGTCGACCACTCGATAGAAATTCGCGCCTAGTCGGTCAAGCTTGTTTACAAAGATTAGTCTTGCTACTTCTGAATCGTTGGCATAGCGCCAGTTTGTTTCGGATTGCGGCTCAACGCCGCCGGAACCGCAAAAAACGCCAACGCCTCCGTCCAACACTTTGAGAGAGCGGTAAACCTCAATTGTGAAGTCGACGTGTCCGGGCGTATCAATGATATTGAGCCTGTGGTCATTCCACGTGCAACTGGTAGCAGCTGATTGGATAGTTATACCTCTTTCCTGCTCCTGCTCCATAAAGTCAGTAGTAGCAGCACCGTCGTGTACCTCTCCAATCTTGTGGATCTTTCCAGTTAACTTGAGAATGCGCTCGGTAGTCGTAGTCTTCCCCGCATCGACGTGAGCGAAGATTCCGATATTTCGATAGGTAGTAAGATCTTTCATTGATTGTCTCTCTTTAACCCTAAATGGTAAGCATAGGCGGCCTGAATAAATCTACCGCTTGCAAAACGGCCGGTATGTTACTACCGAATCAGGTAAATCACACGTGAAAATTCTCGTGCCGCAGAAACTCTCGGTCCTTACAATACGAGATCTGCAACCACCGGAGCATGGTCGGACGCCGTCAAATCGCCGATTTTTTTTCGATATTCTCTGTCTATGAAAACTTGCTCAACCTTTCTTGATGAGTCTTGGCTTGCAAGTATGAAATCTATCCTAAGGCCCTGATTTTTGTGGAATGCTCCGGACCTGTAATCCCACCAAGAAAACTCTTGGGCATCTGGCTTTGATTGACGAAAGATGTCAACTAAGCCGCATTGGTAGAGGGCTTCCATTTTTTCTCTTTCTCTGATCGAGTGGAACATAGTCCCATCCCCCCTTTCGCCTTTCCAAGTATCTATGCTTGCCGGCACAATATTGAAATCTCCGCAGAGGATTCGGTGGGCGTGGTTTTCATTCGACAATTGGTTTGTAAGACTGTCGAACCAGCGCAACTTGCCCTCAAAGTCAGCATGATCCAAGGTCTTGCCGTTGGGGCAATACAGGTTGATGAACTGCAGCGTCTTTTCAGAGCTTGTCCTCACTTGTGCGGATATATAACGTGCGCCGGCTTCCTCTTGCCCAGGAAGAGAATTGCTTTCTTCTTCGATATCTATGTTTTGCTTGCTTAAGATAGCTACCCCGTTCCAGCTCTTTTGTCCACTTACGAAGCTCTTGTAGCCGAGCTTGTCAAAATGCTCGTAAGGAAATAGATCGGTAGGAGTTTTTAATTCTTGAAACGCTAACAAATCAGGATCACGAGCAGTTATCCATTCATCCACATAATCTATTCTTGCGCGCAGTCCATTAATGTTCCAAGTTGCGATCCTCATGATGAATTATCTCCGGTTACTATTTGGCGCGACAATAGCCTTGAATTTTCCAAGGTATGTTCCATTGTGAGTCTCTCTCCCGCTCCAGTTCAAATACCTCTTCAAAATATTTTGGGTTTCCTAAAAGCTCTTTTTTTTCGGCTTGAACTAGCTCGCCTTTGTTTAGGAGATAAAGTTCATCGCAGAAATTCGCTGCCAGGGCCAGATCGTGCAGAACGATGAAAACAATCGCGCCGCGAGAGGAGGACTCTCTCAGCGCGCTCATCGTCTGCAACTGATATTTTGGGTCTAGGTTGCTATTTGGCTCATCGGCTAAAATTATGCTTGCGTTAGTTACGAGCAGCCTCGAAAGATGTACTCGCATTTGCTCTCCGCTTGAAAGTGTGTTGACTGACCTTTCCCTTAGATGGTCCAGGCCAAGTGCCGTTAATTGTGACATGATGAGCGCACGAGCCTCGTCGTTATTAGGTTTGGTGCCTCTAGAGTGAGGATATCTGCCGAGGGAAACAGCCTCCATAACGGATATAGGCCAGGCCATGAAGGGGTTAGCAGGTAAATAGCTGATTCTTCTGGCTCTCTCATGCAGGGCCATAGAAGAAATATCAATTCCGTCTACTACTATCTTGCCTAAATCAGGCCTTATAAGACCGGCTAAGCAACGTAACAGAGACGATTTTCCCGATCCGTTTGGCCCGATTATTCCCAGCACTTGTCTTGATTCAGCCTGAAAAGACACCTCGTTAAGAATTATGGATTGCCCAGTCCCAAAAAAAGAAATTTCTTCGCAATGGATTTGGTGAGTTTCTTCTGATAGCTGGTCGCTCACATGTCTTCTCCGGAGAAACCGCGACTAATTTCTGATCGGAAGATCAAATATATAAAAAAAGGTGTGCCAATTAATGCGGTCAGTACGCCGATTTTCAGCTCCGCACTAAACACTGGTAGCGTGCGAACAAAAAGGTCCGCGAGCAAGAGCAGGATGCCGCCACCCAGAGCGCTCACAGGCATTAACCTAGAGGGGTCGTGCCCTACGAAGGGCCGAAGAAGGTGGGGAACTATTAGCCCAATAAAGCCGATGACACCCACGACCGAGACAGCAGCTCCAACGGCTAGAGAGCTACCAATTATCACCATAAGACGTAATCGATTGATTTCGACGCCTAGGCTCACTGCGGTTTCTTCCCCGAGACCTAAAACTCTTAGTTGCCCTGCCGATTGGAAAAGTAATAGCCAGCCAACAAACATAATTGGAACGGAAAGATAAACCTGAGACATGGTGCGATCAGCTAGGGAGCCCATTTGCCAAAATACGATCTCGAGTGCTGCGAAGGGGTTTGGTGAGAGGCTTAAGACAAGCGCGTTTAGTGCTCCTCCCAAAGCGGATAATGCTAGGCCAAGCAGGATAATTGTCGAGGTTTTTGGTATTGCTCGAACTCCCACTATAAGCAGAATTGAGCAAATGACAGCTCCGAGGATACCCCCGAGAGGGAGCGCTAAGGGAATAAGAGAGTAAGCCCCAGAATAAAAAGCAATTGACGCGCCCAGGGCACCAAAGGAAGAGATGCCCATTACCCCCGGTTCCGCTAGAGGGTTGTGCAGAAGCCCTTGAAGACCTGCGCCCGCCAAGCCAAGACTGATCCCAACGGCGAGTCCGAGAATCGCTCTGGGTACTTTGAGTTCGAGAAAAATCTCTTTCTGTAATCCTACATGGGTAGTCGAGTTCTGGGTTAGAAAGCCTGTCGCCAGCTGGATGCTCTCCTGAACAGAGAATGACGGAGATGTCGGAAAAATAGAAGCCAAACTAAATAAGAAAAAGCACGGCAAAGCTAGGATTGCGATCAAGCGCTTTTGAGGAATCTGTGGCGTGTTAACCATGGTTTTAAACCCGCGATTAAATTATGAGCGATTTTTAGTGTGTCCAATTTTAGCGTTTATATGTTCGATAGTATCGAGGAGGTTATGTGTAGAGCAAAGCCAATCTTTAGCTTCTACCTCAATTGTCTTAAGTGAGCTCTGAATCAAGGGATGCTTGAGTATTTCTTCAGACACCGAAGGATAGTCACTGGAGTGTTTATCGATGATTACAAAGTCTGGAGAAGAGCGAGTTAATTCCTCAACCGAGAGGTACCTGTTTGCCAGCGATGGTCTTTCCTGATTTAAGACACGTATATTAAGCATTTTCAAGATCTCAATTTTTACCGCGCTGGAACCAAATGATGCGATTCCTGGAGATAAAAGAAGAGCGGAGATTTGTTGCTCATTTTTATCCTCGGTAATGGATTTAAGTCTTGAAGAAAAAAGTGACATCAACTTTTCTCCCTTTTTGACCTGATCAATTGCGGAAGACATGGCTCTTATATTTTCCAATAACTGTATGATCGTGCGTGGTTCTGGAATAACGACCGATTTTACTCCGACGGTTTCAAGGAGACCTAGCGTGCTCGCAGGGGAAAATTCGCTCAGAAAAACCAGGTCTGGATTGAGAGGGATGACGTCGCTCGCTCGACCGTTGTTTTTGTGATATCGGCGAGCCGGCTCGAAAAATGGCGACAATGACTCTTCTCGAGCTAGCCAAGTTAAGGAAATGATTTGGTCTGGGTCAGCCAGAGATAGTAGCAATTCGTCGGTGCATAGATTTAGTGAAGCGATCCTTTTTGGACCTGCATATGTGCTTGCCGCGAGGGCAATAATGCTGGAAAACAGAACCAGTAAATTGACTATATGCTTTGACATCTCAGCTTTAAGTTACGGTCTTAATCCTTCAAAGCGTCCTGTATTCCGACTCTGACCTAAATTTTCGAATAGTTATGGAGGCGAGGGGTGCGTGGGGAAAGACTAACACAGACGTATGGAATATTTTTCTAGGAACTTTATTTTCGTGATTGAATTGACAATTTTGAGGGTCAATTACAAAATCCGGCGGCGAAAGTAACCCTTTCCTATTCTGTTTGGCTAGGTAGCTCAGCTGGTTAGAGCGCAGGATTCATAATCCTGAGGTCGGGAGTTCAAGTCTCCCCCTAGCTACCAAATGGCGCCCTTTTTTAAAAGCTACCCATTCTTTGCCAAGGGCTGAGATATCCCTGGATCCTCTGATACTATCAAGCTGGGGTTGCTCGCCTTCTTGCTGATCTTACAGATTGCTCTATTTTCGCCGATATGAGTGCCGCATGCGAAGGAATCGCGCTCCGAGTCTTCCGACGACCAGTAAAAAGTCTCAGTATCTATGTTCGGAAAAGCCGTCACGTCAATGCCAGGAGAATGGCAGGGAACGCTCGTGAGCTTCTCATACTCTCGCTGTGTTGGTAATCGCCAGTTGCCAGTTGTCTTAGTTGAGCTGACGGCCGCTAGTCTGAAGTTCTTGACAGTACCTCGGACAGTTTCAAAATCGGAGTCGAGAACCTCTCCTGCGCACCTTCCATTCTCGAAAGATTGCCCGAGAGGACACCTATACCAGTAAAGTTGGGTCACGCTGTCTTTAATCAGTCCGTTGCCTAGGTCAGTAAAGTCCGAGCTAGCGATCTTAGAGAAGTATTCGTTGCAAGCAACATCTACTTTTTCTTCGCTCGCGCAGCCTACAAGAATCGCTGCCACCAAAAGTCCGAATGAGGCGGCAGGAATGTTTTCTAAAAAATAAGTCATAACTACTCTCCCTTCCTTTGGAAACATTCCAAAATGGTGGGGCGCTAGGCCTCTCCTTACAGGCTCAAGCTTCCCAGATGCACTAATCCAAAATATAAGATTAAAAGAGCCAAAAGAAAGAGGAAGTTATGAGTCTATTTATTGGATTCAAAAATATGTGCTAAATAATGAATCTTTGATTTGATTGGTTGGTTTTTCTTATGTAGCATTTTTGTCTAAGTTGTTGTCGTTACTAAAGTTGGGAAGAGATAACAGAAATCTAGAGGGTCTTGATGTTCGGTTGGCGAATATCCTAATTTGGATGGTGGATAATGATAACGAGCTGCTTGCCTTCTTTTTTAATACTCGTTATTCCGTTTTCTTTTTGAACACCTTTCTCTTGAGATATAGGGAAGAAGGCGCACTGTCTAGAGAGCAGTGTTTAGATATTGGCGCGCATTTAAGGTCTCGAACACACAGACAGCAATTCATTGACGAGAGTATAAGCAGGGGCTTCCTTGAGAAAGATATTTCTAAGGAAGATAAACGTCGCGTTTTAATCAGCCCAACAGAAAAAACTCTTCGGCTCTTTGCAGAGTGGTCGAAACTGTACCATGATACTCGCCGCTTAACTTTTGGTGGGGAATAGCTAAGCCGCGCTCTCTAGATCGTTATCTCCTGGTGCCGCAAAGACTGTCAAGTTCGGCTTTATCTCTTCAAATAGAAGAGAGCCATCCTCGAGGGGTGCTTCCCGAATAAGTTTCTTGTCGAACATATAGTTTTGTGTATTTCTCCATGGGTCCCGACTGCCCTGCTTTGGCATTAGGTGCATGGTCCTTTGCATGTAACCTGCGGAGAAGTCCTGAACCCAGTCTTCTAAACTCATGTCCAAGTCCTCCTTTTGAATTCGAGGCATACATTGTTTTACGCCTTTTTTGTCCATCTCATTAAGGAGCCGACATGCATATTCGGAGGTGAGGTCCGCTCGTAGCGTCCAAGAAGCGTTGATGTAGCCGAAAGTTTGGATGAAATTAGGCACTTCCGCGTACATCATTCCTTTGTATGAAACCAGTTTCGGCATAGAGAGCTTCTGTCCGTCCACTGAGACACTGGCTCCCCCCAGAAATTCCATATTGAGACCAGTGGCTGTAACGATAATATCAGCTTCAATGAAATCGCCTGAGGAGACTAAAATTCCTGTTTCTTGAACCCGATCTATTGTGTCTGTAATGACGTCGACTCGCCCCTGATTAATGCTTTCGTAAAGGTCTCCATTTGGAAGTAAGCAAAGCCTTTGATCCCACGGATAATAGGATGGTGTGAAATGTTTTTTCACATCAAATTCTTTGTTTAATGCGGCCTTTGTCATACCGATGAGGTTTCTTTTTGCCTCTTCCGGTTTAGCACGCATTCGTTTGTACATAAAACTTTGGAGCCACGTATTTTTTAGTCTCGTTAATGAGTAAGCGAGCTTGCTTGGGAGCCATTTTCTTAAGAAATTCGCGATAGCATCCTGGTCAGGTCTTGCAACCACATAGGTCGGAGACCTTTGCAGCATGGTCACCTTGGAAGCCTTCTGGGCTACGTTAGGGACGATGGTCATAGCGGTCGCGCCGCTTCCTATGACAACTATTTTCTTGTTATCAATTTCGAGGTCTTTTGGCCAATGTTGAGGGTGAACAAGAGTGCCCTGAAAGTTTTCGATACCTGCTATCTGGGGTGTGTATCCTTTCTCGTAGTTATAATAGCCACTACAAATCATCAAGAAATTGCAGTTTAAACTCTTCTCTCGTCCTTCCTCTAGAAGTGAAACAGTCCACGTTTTGGAAACGCTCGACCACGAATAGTCCAATACCTTGTGATTAAAAAATATATGTGGATATAAATCGTATTCATCAGCGGTTTCTTTTAGATAGGATTTTATGGACGGGCCATCCGCTATAGCCTTGGCATCAGTCCAAGGTTTGAAGCTAAATCCCAAAGTGTGCATGTCGCTATCGGATCGGATACCTGGATACTGAAATAGGTCCCACGTCCCGCCAATATCGCTTCGACTTTCAAGTATTTTGAAGCTTTTTTGAGGGCAGTGCATTTTAAGATGACATGCCGAGCCGATCCCCGATATGCCAGCTCCAACTATTAAAACGTCATAATCTTTCAATGTCTGATCCTTAAATTCCGTTAGCCAACGACTCGGGCACTTCAATATATTTCGCGCGCAAATATTCACCAAGAGATTTGGCTTGTTTGTCTATTCGGTGATTGGAGGCCGCTCCCGTACCAAGTACGCCTTTTATATAAAAGTTCATAGCCAAAAGGTTTGGCATGTCATAGCGTTCCACGTCATAAACACCAAAGTCGGGAGCTAACCTTTTGAATTCTTCAACAGTCAGATATTCGTTAAGGAAGCTGTAAGCCTCTTCTGACGTCGCCCAGACGCCAACATTTGCGTTGCCGCCTTTGTCTCCAGATCTAGTGCCGAACAGACGGCCAAAATGGATTTTCTTTGTAGGGCCGCTCGGTGCCGGAGGTATATTCGTTGGGACTTCTTGATAGTAGATCTCCTCCAGATCGAGTTGTTGTGTGGATTTAACCTCGATTATCTCTCCACCGATATGGAGTTTCTCAGTGACTTTCTTACTATCTATTAGGGAGGGCCAATGAATAATTGCGGGGCCACCATTAAATCCTGCGGCGCCTCGTCCGGTATTACCGGGAATTCCTGCTAATCCTAGTTCTGTTACCTTTGCTGAAAACATTCGGCCGAATTTGTTTGGATCTTTGTGAGTGATTGTTACTCTTAATGCAGCATGCGCGACTTCATTAGAATCTGGATCATCATGATCGCTTCGGATTAATTGCACATCGACATCGTCGAACTGCTCCCTGCCACCGAGGTTATGGAATACAGCATCAAGGTAAACCTCAGCTTTTTTCTCTATATCGAGCCCCGTAAGCAACGTTTCCATTGATTGTTTGTATGGACCGCGGGTATTAAAGCAGACTTTGTGAGTACTTGGCGGGCTGCTTCCTCGCGTTCCGCTCACGTACACTCTGTCCGGACCGGTTTGCTCTATTTGCATCGTATCAAAATGCGCTATTACGTCGGGGTTGTAGTAGGCCGGTGTGGAAATTTCATAGAGCAACTGAGCTTTTACCGTACCAACGGATACTAGCCCGCCCGTCCCCGGATGCTTTGTTATCGTAAAGCTCCCATCGCTCTCTATTTCAGCTATTGGGTAACCAACATCTCTGTAGCTGGGCACTTCCTCAAAGAATGCATAGTTGCCGCCGCAACATTGCGCGCCGCACTCTATGATATGTCCAGCCGCCAGAGCACCTGCGAGGGCATCATAGTCGTCCCGTTGCCAGTTGAATTTCCATGCGGCCGGCCCGATTACGACAGCGGCATCAGTCACTCTTGGGCAGATGACTATATCTGCACCCTGATCGAGCGCTTCCTTGATCGCCCAACCACCGAAATACACGTTAGCAGTGAGAGATTCTTGATCTGTGTCTTTCAGATCCATGCCCGTATCGAGATTGGTGAATTTTTCGCCTTGGTTCTGAAGATCTCCCAATCTTTCAAGTAGATCGTCGCCATCAATGTAAGCGACTTTGGCCTCGAGATTAAGCTCAGCGAGTATTTTCTCAACCTCTTCGGCCATACTCTTGGGGTTCAAACCTCCCGCATTGCTTACGATCTTGATATTTCTTTCTAGGCAATCTGCCGCGACTTCTTTTACCTGCTTCAGGAATGTACCTACATAACCCATGTTTTCGCCGCGAGTTTGCTTTTGGTTGTAGAGGATCGACATGGTCAGTTCGGCAAGATAGTCTCCAGTGAGGACGTCTATAGGTCCTCCATCAATCATCTCTCTGGCTGCCGCCAAGCGATCCCCGTAAAACCCGCTACAATTTCCTATTCTGATTACATCGCTCATGAGTTCCCCCTAGCCGCGCGTTGCGAGCCTAATCTAGATTAATCCATTTTGCCTTTCGTTTTTCTCTGAACGCAGCCATTCCCTCAGCCCCCTCTTCAGATCTAAACATTCTGGCGCTCCATATCGCTGTCTCCTCAAAGCCCTCAGCAGTTGATAATTGAGGCACCCGTCGAACCAGTTTTTTGCATTCTTGTACGGCTATCGGTCCGCCAAGATTGATCATGTCTATCTCTTCGTTGACTGCTTTTTCAAGTTCGTCCTCATGAACAGCTCTGTGAGCAAAGCCCATTTCTACTGCCTGTTTGCCAGAAAATCTCTCGCCCGTTAGGAATAGCTTCATCCCGTGGTGGGTGCCGAGTTTAGGTAAGCAGACTACTGATATGACTGCCGGAATAACTCCGATGCGAACCTCGCTAAAACTGAATTGGACATCTTCTTTAGTGATGACGATATCCGCGGCACCAACCAACCCCAAACCTCCAGCGAAGGCTGCACCGTTAATTGCTGCTATAACCGGCTTTGGACTATCCATAATTGCATTTAATACATCAGGATACGGCACCGCACGACTGCTTCCTTCAGACAACTGTCCTGGTGGGCTTTTTAGGTCAGCTCCAGCGCAAAAAGCAGGTCCTGACCCAGTAATGACAATGGACCGTACAGCATCATCTTCATTTGACGCTTTTAGGTGGTCAAAAAGTTCGGTAACCAGGACGGCTGATAAAGCATTCCTATTTTCAGGACGATTTAGAGTAATCCAGGCCGCGCCATTTTTAATCTCATAGAGGGTTGCTTCGGTATTACTCAAATTATTCTCCTTCCTCTTCCTCGAGGGTCACGAGCAGCTGTTCATTCTCAACTTGCTCCCCAACCTTTGTCTGGACTGATCCAACTATGCCGTCCCTTGGCGCGGTGATCCTGTGCTCCATCTTCATAGCTTCTAGAATTACAAGAACATCGCCCTTTTTGACCGTATCTCCAGGTTTGATGTCTATTGATAAAATGGCTCCCGGCATAGGGGCGACCAGGCCTCCTCCGAAATCATCTGAACTCGATATTGGATAGCGTGGAAGTTCCTTAAACTCGAAATCGCAGAACGTGCTATGAACTAACCATTCTTGGCCGATTTTATCCAAAGTATACTGAGATCTCTGCCCGTCTATATCAATCTCAACGCTTCCGCAACCAGAGTCGATCACTGTTACGACATGACTCGTCTCCTCGAAAGAGAAGTTGAAGGAATTATCCCGGTTCGACTTGTAGCGAAGTTTGATTTCCTCTCCATACGCTTCAAGTGTCAATTCCTCATCGGGCATCGTAGAGTTTCGCCAACCACCACGAATTCTTTTATTGATCTTCGAATTGGCTCTTCTTTTAGCCTGCGATTCAATCGCTATCGCGATCGCCGCCGACTGCAAAGCCTCCTGATCCTTAGGAATTACCCGGTCTGGATTAACACGCTCAATAAAATCTGTCGTTGTGTCTCCCGAGATGTATTCATCAGTTCTTAAGGTGTTTACAAGGAAGTCGCGGTTGGTAGTCAGACCCTGAATACGCGTAGTCTCAAGAACCCTAGCAAGTCTGGCTGCTGCTTCTCGACGAGTCGGCGCATGAACCGTGACCTTTGCGATCATTGGATCAAATTCAGTGGTGATGATACTTCCTGTTTCCACTCCTGAATCGAACCTAGCTCTTCCTATTGTCGATGGCTCCCAGGCGATAACAGGTCCTGGGGAAGGCAAAAAGTTTTTCTCTGGATTCTCCGCGTAGAGTCTAGCTTCGATCGCATGCCCTTCAATAGAAAGCTCTTCTTGGTTAAAAGACAAAGCTTCTCCCTCAGCCACTCGGATTTGTTCTCTCACTAGGTCTTTCCCAATGATCTCCTCAGTGACAGGGTGCTCCACTTGAAGTCGCGCATTAACCTCCAAGAACCAAAACTCATCCCCACTCAACAAAAATTCTACGGTTCCTGCTGAGGAGTAGCCAAGTTTTTTCGCTGCAGCGATGGCTGCAGCGCCCATCCTCTCGCGGATATTTTCTGTGACCGCTGGAGAAGGGGCCTCTTCGATTATCTTTTGGTGCCGCCTTTGAATGGAGCACTCTCTCTCGAAGCAATGCACCAAATTGCCATGAGTATCTCCAAGTATTTGAATTTCTACATGCCTAGAAACATCCAACCACTTTTCTAGGAAGACCGTATCATCACCAAAAGAATTAAGTGCTTCGCGTTTCGCGCCCTCTACTGCTGCCTCCAGATCCTCCTTCGTCTCGACAATCCGCATGCCTCGACCACCGCCGCCCGCGGAAGCTTTGACTAAAACGGGGTAACCGATTTCATCGGCCGCTTTAAGCACATCTAATTTATCGTTAATCTCGATCGCAGGAAGAGTAGGGACACCAGCTTCCGTCATAAGATTTTTTGCGGACAATTTGTCGCCCATAAGCCCGATGACCTCTGGTGAGGGACCAATCCACTTGATGCCAGCGTCGATTATCGCCTGAGCGAATCCCTCATTTTCTGAAAGAAAGCCGTATCCTGGATGAACAGCATCTGCGCCGCTGCGCTTGCAAGCATTGATGACTTTCTCAACGTCGAGATAGGTTTCTGTCGAGGTCCTACCTTCGAGGAAAATAGCCGTGTCCGCTTCATTTACAAAAGGCGCTCTAGCATCACCTTCAGCAAAAATTGCCACCGTGCTTATACCCATGTCATGGGCAGTCCTCATAATCCGCCTCGCTATCTCCCCGCGATTGGCAACTAGCAGTTTTTTTATTGGTGTTACATCCGCCATGTGCCGTACTCCTTAGTCCCTTCTACTTTGTTGTTGTAACAAGCCGATAGAGACATGGCGATAACGTCTCTGGTATCCCGTGGATCAATCATGCCATCGTCCGCTACTCTTGAAGTGGCGAACAAGCCATCCGAGCCCTCGTCTTGCCAGTATTCAGAAGCTTCGGCTCGTGCACGGTCCGCCTCTTCATCGAACTTCTCTCCTCTGCGCTCTGCTGAAGCGCGGCCAACGATAGACATAACCCCAGCCATTTGCTTGCCGCCCATGACAGCGATTTTTGAAAACGGCCATACATAGGTAAAGCGAGTGCCAAACGCACGTCCACTCATCCCATAGTTTCCAGCCCCATAGGACGCGGCAAGAATGACGGTGATATGCGGGACAGTTGAATTGGACACCGCGTTGATCATTTTCGATCCATTTTTGGTGATACCTCCTTGTTCAAAGGCGGTGCCGACCATGTAACCAGTTATGTTGTGGAGGAATAGGAGTGGCACATTAATCTGATTACATAACTGAATGAACTGAGCAGCCTTCTCTGACGATTCGGAAAAAAGAGGTCCATTATTGCCTACTATCCCGATACGATATCCGTGGATCGTAGTCCAGCCAGTCACCAGTGTAGGCCCATAGAGTGGTTTAAACTCTTCAAAATAGGAACCGTCAGATATTCGGGCGATAACTTCTCTGATATCAAAAGGGGCTTTGAGATCTTTTGAAACCATGCCCAGCAAGTCTTCAGAATCATAGATAGGATCTTCGTAGTCTGGATTGGGCTCAGGGCCTAGCTTTTGCCAATTCAGGTGGGCTATCACTTCCCTGCAAAGACGAATACCATCCATCTCGTCTTTGGCCAGATAGTCGCCAAGACCTGACACCTGGGTGTGCATATCGGCTCCCCCCAGGTCTTCCTCATTTGCATCCTCTCCGGTAGCCATCTTAGTGAGAGCCACTCCACCTAAGAAGACCTTGGATTGGTTTTTGATGAAAATATTGTAGTCACTCATCCCCGGCTGATAGGCGCCACCTGCAGTAGAGGCACCGAAAACTACTGAGATAGTGGGAATTCTCATTTTTGATAGTTCGGTTATCTCGTAGAATAGTCGTCCCGACTCGGCAAAGTGACCAATGTTTCTTTGCAGTGCCTTTTCAGGATCTTCTCCGCTTCCTCCTTGTCCCCTGAGGTCTGCGCCGGCCGACTCCACAAACTGAACGTAGGGAAGGCGATTTTCTCGAGCGATCTCGAGACCCCTCATTAACTTTTTGCTATTAAAATTATTGAAAGCGCCTGCTCTCACCGACGGGTCATGTCCAAGAATGACACATTCAACATCCTCTATGGTTCCTATGCCTACAACGAATCCTGAACCGATTGCATAAGGCGAACGCCATGCCGCCAAAGGACTGATTTCAAGGAAGGGCGCATCTCTATCAAGCACGTGTGCAATTCTCTCTCTTATGGGCATCTTGTTGCGAGACTTCAGTCTTGCCATCGCTTCTTCACCACCGCCTTGAGCGGCTTCATCATAAAGTTCTTGTAGTTGGCTCAACCTTTCGTGCATATCTGATAGGTTTTGCTGAAACACCTCGCTTCGCGTGTCCAGCTTGGACTCTAGTACTGGCATGTTTGCTCCCCAAATAGCGTAAACACTAATTCCTTTGGCGTTTGAACCCAAAGGGCTAGTTAAAGTATCAGAAACAAAAGCGGTCTATAAGACTTTTTGTGTTAATTTACGACGCAGAAGCGGGCAACTTAAGTATGTCCGCAGGTTCCAAGACATAACTGGGGAATTCGATGTCACTTACTCAAGCAGAACTGAAGGATTTTGAACAACAGGCCGACATTTGGTTCGCTGAGAACAAACCAAAGAGACCTGATTTTATTCTGCCTGAAACCTTCATGGAGGTTGGATCAGATCAACAGTTCCATTATTTACGAGACTGGCAAGCGAAAGTCTATGAAGCCGGCTATGTAGGAATGGCCTGGCCGAAAGAATATGGAGGGGGCGGAAAAGAGCAGAGCTTGCAAGATATCGCGACAAAAGTCATGGCGAAACACAGGGTGCCGTTTCTGCCGAATACAATTGGGCTGAACTGGGCGGGCCCTTTAATCCTTAGCATGGGCACCGAAGAGGAAAAACAGAAATATATCAAGGGGATCTTGAGCGCCGAAGACATATGGTGCCAAGGGTTTTCGGAACCTGATCATGGATCAGACCTCGGCAGCGCTCAATGCCGCGCGGTGAAAGATGGTGATGAGTACGTGATCAATGGCTCAAAAATCTGGACAAGTCTTGGCAGTTACGCGAAGTACATGATTCTAATTGCGAGAACTTCTAACGAGGACACAAGTAAGTATGCGGGCCTAAGTTTTTTCTTGGCGCCAATGGATGCGGAGGGCGTCGAGCCAAGACCAATCAAAAAGCTAACGGGAGAATATGGATTTTGTCAGACCTTTTTTAACGATGCGAGAATTCCTGCCACATCACTGATGGGTAAAGAAGGAGAGGGTTGGAAAGTAGCAATGGCTACCCTCATGTTCGAAAGAGGAGCGACTGGCGGCCAGGCAGGCGGATTAGCGATGATGGATTTGAGCATCAACGATATCGTCGAGCTTGCTAGGAGAACAAAGAGGAACGGTCGTCCGGCGATAGAAGATAATCATGTGCGCTCTCAACTCGTCGAACTGATAACGGAGTCAAAGAACAATTCCTTAATGAGTGCGAGATCAAAGATATCAGCCCTCGCGACCGATTGGCCGGCGGCGGTAGATATGTCTGGCAAATTGCGCAGCAGTGAGTTAAAGAGGAGGATGTGTCAGTTCGCGTTATCTTTGCAGGGGGCCAATGGCTCGCGATTTATTGGTAGTGATGCCATTGATGGAGGTATGTGGCAGAGGTCGTATCTGAATGCTTTTTCCGGAACCATAGGTGGTGGAACAAGTCAGATACAGCACAATATCATCGGAGAGAGGGTATTGGGTCTGCCGAAGTAGCAAGCAAAAAGACGTTCGGGGGAGGAGATGTCGATAATTGATTTTAGTGAAGAGCAGTCGATGCTGCTTGAGACCGCAAACCAGTTCTGTCGAGAAAACTCGACAATCAGTGTAGTCAGAACTCAGATAGATAAAGAAGAGAGTGTAGACGCGGAACTATGGTCCAGGATTGTGGAGTTAGGTTGGCTAGGCGTCTCCATCCCTGAAACTTATGGCGGTCTTGGAATGGGTCTGGCTGGAGCTGTTCCCATTGTAGAAAGTATGGGCAAGTACTTGATGGGATCACCCTATACGTCCTGCATCCTAACCGCAGAGGTAATACTTTCATGTGCCTCGGAGGAGCAAAAAAACCAGTGGCTGCCCAAAATAATAGAGGGCTCTGTTGCAACGACAGCGTTAACCGAAGAAGACGGTAACTGGCGTCTCGAAGAAATCTCTTCAAGAGCCGAAAAAGATGGAAAAAATCTGGTTCTTACTGGAAGCAAGTGTTTCGTCATGGATGGACCAATGGCCAGTCTCTACGTCGTTTCGGTTATATATGAGGGAAAACCCCGTCTCGTATTCGCGACTGGTGATCAAGTAACAGCAGGACGGTTGACTCGAGAGAATGTGATAGATGAGACGAGAAGGAGTTATCGCCTTGAATTAGATGGCTTAGTCATTCCCGAGTCTCAATTGCTCCAAGGTGCTGACTTCTCAAGAATCGAGGTGGCCGCAATGCTGATGTTAGTCGCGGAAATGTCAGGCGGTTTATCCGGTGTATTGCACGTTATCATCGATTATCTGACTACGAGAAAGCAGTTCGATAAATACATTGGCAGTTATCAATCGCTAAAGCATCCTACGGTGCAAATTCTGCTTTCCCAGGAGGCTTGCAGGTCGCATTTGTATCACGCTGCAACACAGATTACTGAAAACTCAGCAGATGCAGTAGCAGCGATTCGCATGGCAAAAGCTCAAGGGGCTGAGGCGTTTGCCTTTGCCGGCGACAGAGCTGTTCAATTTCATGGTGGGTTTGGTTTTACGTATGAATGTGATGCACAACTCTTTCTGAGGCGGGCTTTATGGTGTCAATACCAATTCGGCGACTCCGCTTATCACAACGAGTTGTTGGCCCCGCTTCTGCTGAACGAAGTCGTTTAGAACAATTGAACTGAGGTAAGGAAATGAAACTTTATCATTGCAAAGATGCTCGCTCGCTACGTCCACTATGGACCCTGGAAGAGATGGGCTTGGAATATGAGTTGATCAATATGGAGTTTCCTCCAAGGTTTACCTACCCTGGGTATCTCGATCTGAATCCTGTGGGAACTGTCCCAACCTTTGTCGATGGTGATCTGGTGATGACCGAATCTTCCGGGATTTGTCATTACCTCGTAGAAAAGTATGGACCTACGCCGATCGGAGCGTCTTTGGAGGAGCCCCATTATGGAGATTATCTGAACTGGCTTTACCGGAGTGATGCAACTCTTACCTTTCCCCAAACTTTGGTGCTCCGATACACCCGTCTCGAGCCGGAAGAGCGTCGAATTCCTCAGGTTGTGGAAGATTATTCTATCTGGTACTTCTCGCGCTTGAGATCGGTTGAACAGGCGCTTGAGGGGAAAGATTATCTGGTGGCTAATAAATTCACGATTGCCGATATCGCGGTAGGGTACGCTCTATTCCTCGGCGTCTCTTTAGGGCTTGATGAGCGATATAAACCCAACTGTAAGCGTTACTTAGAGATGCTGATGGA
The DNA here is from genome assembly GCA_902631405.1 of K189A clade bacterium. Lineage (GTDB taxonomy): Bacteria > Pseudomonadota > Gammaproteobacteria > Pseudomonadales > Azotimanducaceae > UBA4421. Next base: position 21,489 of record CACOYI010000002.1, read on the forward strand.
AAGGCCAGCTTTTAAATCGGCGCGGATAAAGCAAGAACAGTCGTAGAGACAAGAGATTGAAGGTAAACACCTCGATTCCTGCCGATGACCTCAACGCAGTCGGTTTGGCTGCGAGAAATGCTCAAGAATCTGGGTTCTCAGGAATCTCGACCCAGGAGAATCGACAAGATCCATTTTTGCCTCTCGCAGTAGCTGCATCCCAGACTGAGTTATTAGAGATAAGAACGAGTATCGCGATCGCATTCGCAAGAAGCCCGATGGTGGCGGCGAATCTTTCCTGGGATTTGCATCGTGCCAGCGGTGGTAGATTCACCCTAGGATTAGGTAGTCAAGTCAAGGGACACAATGTCCGCCGTTTTAGCGTGCCATGGAGCGCGCCGGCACCACGAATGAGAGAGTACGTTCAGTCTATTAGAGCCATCTGGGATTGTTGGCAGAACGGAACAAAACTCGATTACCAGGGTGAGCATTACCAGTTTAGTTTAATGACACCCAATTTCACCCCCGAGCCGCTCGAAGGTGACCTTCCAAAACTTCAAATCGCTGCTGTTGGCCCGGTGATGATGAGAGTAGCAGCCGAGGAGTGCGATGGTGTCATGTTGCATGCTTTTTGTACGCGGCCCTATTTGGATCAGGTTGTCATTCCCAAACTGGAGGAAGCTTTAGCGGCGAAGGGTAAAGATCGCGATAAATTCGAAATATCAGGTGGCGGATTCATAGTTAGTGGCAAAGATGACGAAGCAGTCTCCAAGATGTTCGAGTGGGTAAGAATGCGAGTTGGCTTCTATGGCTCGACACCCTCATATTGGCCGGTCTTTGAGGTGCATGGTTGGGAAGACTTGGGATTGAAATTGAACGACATGTCGAAGAAGGGTCAGTGGGAGCAGATGACGAAAGAAATATCAGATGAGGTGGTAAACGAGTTTTGTGCGGTTGGGCGATATGACCAGATAGCGTCAGAAATAGCGAAGCGTTTTCAGGGACCTATTGACGTTGTGTCCTTGCCACCGGATGCGCCGCAGGAATTAATCAAAGAACTGAGAGGAAAATAAAGAAGCAGTCTTTTTCTTAAAGGAAGGGTATCCAGCTTGCCGCGAAGAGTGAGACAGCCAAGATAGCCACTATCCCGTACTTGGTCACAAATGCTGCACTGATTAACGAAGGCTTGGTTTGTTTCATATCAGCGTTAAACCGAAAAACGTTTGATTGAGCTAAATGTAAATGAGAATCATTCCTATTTCAAGACGAAAAGTCGCCATTTAGAAATTTTTTTAAGTTAGCCTAGAGATTCTTTTGATAGTCCTTCTCAATTTCTGCATCAACTAAGGCAGCGATTTTGGGATCGGCGTCGCTGCGTTTTACAAACATCTTGCCGAAAGAAACGTTTCCCCTCTCAGGCCAACTGTCTGGCTGCCACAGTTTTGACCGGATTAATGCTTTACCGCAGTGAAAGAAACACTCCTCGATCTCGACACGAGTCGCGAGAAGGGCCGGTCGACCTCGGGCCGCCAGCCTGTCTAGAACATCGGCATCATCTATCAACTCTGCTCTGCCATTTATCCTCAAGGTCTCCCGGGTATTTGGTACAAAAAATATCAGTCCGATAGTGGGGTTATCCAGAATGTTTAGGTGCCCATCAGCGAGTTTATTGCCCGGCCTGTCGGGAATAAGCAAGGTTTTGTTGTCCTCGGCGATAACAAAACCTGGTTGATCTCCTTTTGGGGATGCATCCAGGTTATTTTCTGATGATGAGGTGGTCATAACTAAAAATGGAGAAGCATTGATGAATTCGAGGGCCTCTTCGTTCAGAGATTTATACTTCTTCGTCTCTGTTGAAGGGTGCGGGCTGCCGATCTTTGCTCTCAGACTCTCTATTGTTGTTATCTGCATGAATTCTTTCCCAAAGTTACTTTAGTGTTCTAATACAAATGAAAATCATTCGCAATTGAATGCCCTAGCTTTTATGCTCTTCACCCTATAACTGACGAGAAAGAAATGACACCTTCTGACAAGCTTGAAATGTTAAGTGATGAGGAAAAAGCAGAAATCATTGATCATATGAATAGCGACCACGCTGACGCTGTCTTAACTTACGTGCACTTTTTTGGTAACCGAGAGGATGCTCTGTCGGCAAGTCTTACGTCGGTCACCGAGGAAAAGATGCATATCAATATGATTTGTGACGATGGCGAGGGTGGCCAAACCAACGAAGCTATAGCGATTAACCTTAGCCGTCGAGTCGGAAATATCAAGGAAGCAGAACGAGTCATGGTCGAAATGGTCTTTACAGCAAGAGGAACTCTGGAGCACTAAGCGGAGTAATCCCAGGAAGTTATAGAGAAATTTTCAATTTTTATGTAACAAGCCCCTTCAGAAACTGAAGTCGGTAGGTCGTCTTGCGGAACACCTCTTTTGGTAGCCGCCAGGCGACTGATAGACAGCCTATCCTCTGTCTCTCTAACTATCATTGCGTGTCCTCTCAATAAAACCCCGCGAATATCTGTCATGGTTGATCCAGATTCCAGACAAACAGATACCTTATCGTTCCTCTCGATATTCCTAACTTTTTGAGTTGCGTCCCGACAACCCATGTAGATGGTGTCCTCATCCCGGAAATAGCCAATGGTAATTGAGTGAGGGAATCCGTCTTTGCCTATAGTGCAAAGATTGGCCCAGCCAGGTTTGCTGTCTATGAAATCATAGGCCTCTTCTTTAGACATGTTTTTAGCCATGTGGTTCCCCGTAAAAACGTAATTCACATTAAAAATATAGCCATGTGTGCTACATTTCAAACATAGAGGACATATTTCAGATCCATTTAGATAAACAGGAGAACTAACATGCTAAGGATAGAAACTGTTCAAGCTCACTGCGATATTCCATGCAAGATCTACGATCCAAGTCTTCCCCAGGTAGCGGCCCTCAGCGTTGCGAGATTGCTGGATCTCATTCAGGAAATTGATCTAGCAGGGGGATCGGATGTTGCGCAAGCGGCACAGCTTTCTAGGTTAGTTAGTCAGAAGGAAGAGCAAGCAACTATTGTGAAAGACGAGATTAGGATTATCTGGGGAGACTATTTTAAAGATCCTCAAATAGAGGCCTTCCCAGACATTCATTCATTGGTTCACTCGATCATGATGACCGCTTCAAAATGTAAGCAAAACGTTGATCCAGCGAATGGCGTCGAATTAGTAAGTATGGTGAACCGATTTGCAGAGATATTTTGGGAGACGAAGGGGATCAAGACGAAGATGGTGACAGCACCATATCCCCCCGCGTTGCCGGTAGCGCAACCAATACTCGAGGATGCTTAAACTATATAAAGTTAAAGGGCACAGCATGTCCCCCACGCTGCTATCAGGCGACTTGGTTCTGGTATGTGGTTGGTTAAAACCCAAAGTGGGAGATGTGGTAGTGGTCAATACTGAACAGGTCGGTTTGGTCATAAAACGGCTAATCGCTTTAGATGAGGACAGTTTGCAAGTTGCTGGGGATAATCTTTCCAGCGACTCATCCATCAATCGTATTCCTTTGCCTAGAGACCGTCTAAAAGGGAAAGTGATCCTTGGAAAGGAGCAGCGACGTGGACTTAAGTTGATAAAAGCAGCGTAGGACCAAAAGCACTTCGACGTTATCCCCGTTTGCTTTACACTCAGCGAACTTTTAACAAAAGGATCGAAAAGTAATGAAGAAATTAGCATTAATACTAGGGCTGGTTTCCGTGCTGTTTGCCATGGTGGGGCGTTCGGTGTGGGCTGATGATTGCAGCTTGTCGGTAGAGGCCGGCGATACACTGGCTTATAACTTGACCTCAATGTCGGCCCCAGCGTCTTGCGAATCGGTCACGGTCACTCTGACGCACACTGGAAAGATGGCTGCCAATGTCATGGGACATAACTGGGTACTAGCGAAGGACGCAGACGTAAACGGGGTTGCCATGGACGGGTTGACCGCGGGGGCAGGGGCCGGCTATTTGAAAGCCGATGACTCGAGGATCCTGGCGGCGACAGGATTGATTGGTGGTGGCGAAACATCGAGTGTCACCTTTTCAACGGCCGGCATGGTTGGAAGCGCGATGACCTTCTTTTGCACCTTCCCAGGGCACTCCTATGTCATGAAGGGTAAGTTTTCTATTGACTAAGTAGAGTCTCGAAACCCGACTTAAAGAATGCCGAGAGCACCTGCTCTCGGCTTTTTCTTGGCTATTCTGCTCTAGCCTTCCGAGCCCAGATGAATGATTTGACGCAGCCCAACACGAAGACGGCCCCGGTAACCGCGAGCATCAGTTTGGACGCGCCCGCCACTAGGTTGGCAAAGGGGCCTCCGTCGGAGGCGAATCCACGGAAAAAGTCCAACCCACCGAGGAAAGCGAAAAGACCGAATATGACAGCGATATGCATCCAAAGCTTACTCCGAGCGGAGTCGATTTTGGCAAGGAGGCCCGAAATAAGTATAGGGGCTCCGATCATCGCTGGGATCCACGAAGTAATGGATTGAGATTCAAAGACAATAGAGAAAAAAGTTGCCCACATGATGAGGAATATCCCATAGGCAGCAGTAAAATTTGGCATTTCTGCTCCCATGAAGGTGAATTTATCTTCCATTTTTTTGTCCTTAATGTTGTTTGAAGATGATGTTATACGTTTGTACTAAAGCACAAGGTCGCACCGTTCACGTCGTTTCCATTTTATGAGGCGTATGATAAGAACGATAATCATTCTCATCAACGTATAAGATTTAGGGGCTGATAGATGCAGGGAAAGTTTACCATCGGTTTTGGAAGGATACTTTCGATATGTTTTTTTATGCTTTCTTGCAGCCTCCCGCGGGCGGTCTTGGCAGACGAGGTAGGGAAGGCGAGCTCTGAAGGAAAGCCTCAAGAGTTGAGGTACACCTTCTCTTGGAATTTCGATACTGAATCAGATTTGAGTCCTCGAGGGGGCACAACGAGGGGAGCGGATGTAACCCTAGCCAAGACCCCTAGCGAGAGTTGGAAAGCCCTCCAGAAGCCTTACCAAAGTAAGTTTGAAAAGGATCGAGCAGCCATACTTGCTATGGCCGGAGAATACAGGGCTTCGTTTGATTTCATTGAAACTCTGGGTTTTTACGAAGATCACAAACCTACACGACCCTATCAGTCATGGGGCACTGAGTATATATTCGTCGTCGAGGATCGAAGTGACTTCATAAGCCTCCAGCATATATTGGTAATGATGATGAAGACATCGGATGGAGGGGTTACTGAACCCTATGTTGTAAAGCACTGGAGACAGGACTGGACGTATGAAGATTCCTCTATTAATCGCTATGTCGGCGACAGAACCTGGCGTTCAGAAGAGGTCCCTGACGAGCAACGACAAGGAAATTGGTCTCAGGCAGTCTTTCAGGTAGATGATTCTCCAAGATATGAATCGATGGGTCGATGGGTGCACGCAAAAGGCTTCTCCAGCTGGATGAGTCAAGAGACTTGGCGTCCGCTGCCCAGAAGAGAGTTCAGCGTAAGAGACGATTACGACGTGTTGATTGGCACCAATCGACACACCATTACACTAAACGGTTGGAGTCAGGAGGAAGACAATCTCAAGGTGCTTACTGGCGGGGCAAGAGATCGTGCCAAAGACGGGAGGTTACTTCCAGACTACGAGGTTAGAGGAAGAGAAGTGGGATTTAATCGTTATGAAAGAATCATAGATTTTGATTTCCAACCAGCCAAAAGATACTGGGATAGAACGTCTTATTTCTGGTCGAAGGTGCGAAAACGCTGGGAGTCCATTATGGAAAACCAAACCACACACTCTTTGATAAATGAAGGTCGAAATTCGTTTTTGATGGGAGCAATGATTGCGGCAGACACCATTTCGAGGGTCGGAGAAGCGAGCGAAAAAGATCAGATGAAGATGGTAAACGACCTTTTTGACAACTACGTAGTCGTTGGTACCGAAGTCCAGTAAAAGGCACCTTGTATCTGTCAGTTTCGCTGCTAGAATCCCGGAGGCTAAATGAGAATGATTCGTATTAAGATGATTTTGGATAAAGTTGTACCGCTTGGTGGCGCCACCCTTCGCTTTGTAATGTTATGTCTGACATTGGCCGCAGGAACCAGCTTAGCTAGCGAAGAGGCCAAAACAGTTAATGATGAAACGACGGTCCGGCTCTCCATTGGAGAGCTAATGAATCAACCTAGATTCTACTTAGATCAGTACGTCGAGTTGGTTGGGGTCGTGGGGGACGTCTGTCCTATGATGGGTTGTTGGGCTGATCTTTCCGAGTCTGGCGGTGAGCAGACCGTGAGATTCAAGGTTCCCGATGGACAGCTGATATTTACAGCGGAAATGCGGGATGCCGAGGTACGTATTGAAGGTTTCTTTAGAGAGCACGTGTTGGACGAGAAACAGGCCAGATCATGGTTACAACACCTAGCGGATGAGAAAGGAGAACCTTTTTCGCCTGAATCTCACTCAGGTCCATTAAGTTTTTTTCAAATTGAAGGGGACAAAGCGGAGTTATTGAATTCAATTTATTCACTTAAAAAAAGCTGAACAGTGGCCCTTCGGTTCGGCCTCTCGGCTAGATCGATTGGCGTGGGTGGATAGATGAATAGGTAGCGGATGCCAGGTGGTAGCGTTTGCATATTTAATGAGAATGATAGTCATTCACTAATGGAGAGATTTAAGTATGAAGATGCTTGATAAAGGAGCGAAAGTCCTGTTCGGTGTTATGGTCGCAGCCATATCACCTTCAGCCTTTGCCGAATCAGCGGGCTCGGTGGACAGTGACGAGTACATGGAGACCGTTACGGTCATTGGCACGAAGACTGAACGAAAGATCAGTGATGTTGCCGGCTCGATTTCCGTCTTGGACGAAGAGTACATAGAGCGACAGTTAATTCAGGACATAGCGGACCTAGTAAAATATGAACCTGGAGTTTCTGTTTCAGGCACCGGAAGTAGATTCGGTTTATCTGGCTTTGCAATACGAGGCATCGAGGGGAATCGTGTTTTGACCCTCGTTGATGGTGTCCGGGTACCAGAGGAATTCTCGTTTGGGCCCTTCTTGAACGCGCGAAGAGATTTTGTCTCTGTAGAGAGCATCAGAATGCTCGAGATCTCGAAAGGATCTGGATCCTCGTTATATGGTAGCGACGCCTTGGGTGGAGTGGTATCTATCTTGACCAGAGGTCCAGAGGATTATGTCGATTCGAATGATCCAACGTACGTTTCTTACAAGGTTGGATACAGCAGTGAAGACACCGGTATTACGAATACCATAACTGCCGCGGCGAAGGTCGCCACTATATCCGGGTTGGTTGAGTACTCGGCTCGATCTGCAAATGAGACAGAAACCATGGGTGTGTCTGGTTTCAATGTGGCCGCGGGTTGGCCCGGCAGTCGTCGACAAGAAGCTGATCCTATGGATATGGAAAATACCAATCTAAGAATCGGATTGAGCATGGATGTCGGTGACCGACATGTTTTATCCGTGGACTATGAAGAGTTCACTGGAGAGACTGATGCCAATATCCTTTCGGATGCAGGGATGAGTTATAGAGGTACGACTACCACAGGCCGAACTGCTTTAGACGAACGAGCGAGGACGAAAACCGCTCTAACCTATCGTTTGACTGACGAGCTTCTTTTTGTTGATAGCTTGGTCTTTACTTATTATCAGCAGGAATCAGAAAATGATCAGCTCACACGAGACTCGCGTGTCTCATTCATGGGGCCGGGTACGAGAAACAGCTTTTCTGAGTTTGATCAGGACATCGAGGGTTACTACGGCCAAGCAACTAGTAACTTTATGACAGGCTCCGTCAGCCACTCTTTAACATATGGCGTGGATTACTACGAAAAAGAAAGCATGGGTTACAGAACAGCCGAAACATTTAACGCTCAGGGCATTCAAATGCCTGAATTCTATGCTTATCCGACGAGGGACTACCCTATAACGAGGGTTGATCAGCTTGGAGTTTTCATACAGAACGAGATGAGTTTTATGGATGGCAAGTTGCTACTTACACCCTCCTACAGATACGACGATTACGATGCGGAAACGCTTCCCGACCTAATCTGGGTTAACGGGCATATCGGCGATGATCTGCCAAAGGACTATGCTGACAGCGCAGGAACCTTCCAACTGAGCGGCCTTTATGGCTTAAATGACAAATGGAGTCTCTATTTGAGATATAGCGAAGGGTTCAGAGCACCGCCCGCCGACTCAGTTAACTCTGGTTTTAGGAATCTAATTGGCGGCTATAAGGTAGTCAGTAATCCAACGCTAACCTCCGAGACCAGTTCGGGCTATGAAGGCGGAATCAGATATTCTGCAGAGCGTATGTACGTAAACCTTGCTTGGTATCAGACAGACTATGAAGATTTCATTGAGGAAAATGTCATTGCTCCCCAGTTCCTGATGTTTGGAGGCGTCGATCCTTCAGATGGCTTGCTGGCCTTTACGACAATTAACCGTGGAGAGGCAACCATTGACGGTTGGGAGCTTTCAGCTCGTATGACGCTGTCACATATTTTCAACAGCTGGGATACCTCCGATAGCGGATGGATGGATAATTTCAATGTGAGGTTTGCGATTACGGGGGCGGAAGGCAAAGACACCGTCTCCAATCAACCTATCGATAGCATAGAGCCGTTGAACGGCGCGCTTGGAATTTCCTACGAATCAGCTGATGGAAATTGGGGTGCTGAATTGTCGACCGTGTTCTACGACGGGAAGGATCCTGATGATATTGCTTCCGCAAATAGGCATATTTCAAGTGGCTATGGGGTCGTGGATCTGACGGGCTTTTACAACATAGGTCAGCGAATTTCGATAAACGCAGGTGCGTTTAATCTTATGGATAAGACCTATATGAGGTGGGTTGATACCGTCTCAGTCGGGCGGGACGCTCCTGAGAGATTTACTCAGCCAGGCATCCACTTCGGCATAAACGCGAGAATCACGCTTTGAGATTTTTTGCACTTTTAGCCACGTTGGTTGCGGGGACAAGCTTAGCTTGTCCCCCAAAGCCGCAGGATCCCAGTCGGATAGCTGTAGCTGGCGGTTCGGTCGCTGAAATCATCTATTTGCTGGGTCAAGAACACAAAATTATAGCTGCAGACCGGACATCGAATTATCCGCCAGAGGCGCTTGAGCTACCCTCCATCGGATATGTTCGAGCACTCTCGACAGAAGGCGTTCTCTCTCTCGAGCCGACTCTGATACTCGGAGAGGATGACACAGGGCCCCCTGTGGTGATTGAGCAGCTGGAAAAAGTTGGCGTAGATGTTGCGATTGTACCTGAGCGTACTGATGCAGACGGAATAATAGAAAAAATCGTTTGCATCGCAGGATTGATTGACGCCCCTGAGGACTCTCTAAAAAACGCGTTAGCAGATATGCAGGAAGATTATGAGTTTTTAAAAGCCAATAAATTCGACTCGGACTCGAGAGTCGCTATCCTTTTATCTCTGCAAGATGGGGTTCCTACGGCTGGAGGAACAGGAACTTCAGCGGACGGGGTAATGAAAATGGCGGGCCTAAATAACGTTTTTGGCTCCTTTGATGGTTGGAAACCGGTGGCATCAGAATCCATGGTAGAAATGAATCCAGAATATATATTCATGCCATCGAGGAGTGTCGCGATGAATGGCGGCTTAGAACAGATTATTGCCAATCCGATAATCGCACTTACTGATGCCGGGAGAAACGGGAATATCTTTGAGGTAGATGGCATGGCCCTTCTCGGATTCGGCCCGAGGACGTTATCTGTGGCCAGAGAGCTTGCGCAGCAGGTTGGTGGAAGCGAAGAATAACTCCAGACCATTTGATTAGTAAAACTGACAGCCCACCGCGGACTGATTCCGCAGAGATTGCAACCGGACGGTCTTCAAGAAAAATCAAAATCTTGATTTTGCTTTCAGGTTTCGGCGTCGCTTTCCTTACCGCAATAAAAATCGGAGCCGTCCCTATTGATTTAGGGGATTTGTTTGCGGGGACGGCTAGCTTTGTCAAAACGCAAGTATTTTACAACATCAGGCTTCCACGCGTGATTTTGGCCGCGTTGGTGGGTTGCTCCTTAGCGATCTCTGGAGCCGCCCTGCAGGGGCTTTTAAGAAATCCTCTGGCCGACCCTGGATTGATCGGCGTTTCTAGTGGTGCTGCCCTGGGTGCGATTTCAATGATCGTTCTAGGAGAGATGCTCGAATTACCAGATGAGTTGCGCCCCTATGCCTTGCCTGTATCGGCAATAATTGGTGCAATCTCAGTAACGTCGTTGCTCTTCGTTTTCGCCCAAAGTAGGAGGCAGTTTGCGGTAGTTACCATTCTTCTAGTCGGTATTGCTATAAATGCACTGGCAGGTGTCGGGATTGGCATCTTTCAATACATTAGCGATGATAGTCAGTTAAGGACCCTGACTTTCTGGATGATGGGGAGTCTTGGAAGAGGTACGTGGGACATGCTGGTTCCCGCAGCGCTTTTGATCGGAGTTTCAAGCCTTCTTATATTCAAAAGTTCCAGAGAGCTCGATTTAATTCAATTGGGAGAGCCAGAGGCTGAATTTCTCGGTGTGGACGTGCAGGCGCTAAAGCGGAGGATTATTTTGGGTTCAGCGATTGGAGTAGGGGCGGCGGTCTCGCTATCTGGTATGATTGGATTCATCGGCCTTGTTGTTCCACATTTGGTTAGGCTAGGTGTTGGAGTGCCCCACAAGGTTGTCATCATTGGTTCTGCGATTCTTGGTGCAGCACTGCTTGTTATGGCAGACCTCGTAGCACGAGTGACTATTCCGCCAGCTGAGGTCCCAGTTAGTATCATCACCAGTGCAATTGGCGCCCCCTTCTTTCTTTGGTTGATTTTAAGGGAGCGCAACCTTTGAGCATCGAAATTGAAAACCTGAGCCTCCAATTGGGTGGTGTCGATATTCTTAGTGGAGTGAAGGCACAGCTAGACTCAGGATCAATCAATGTTCTGGCAGGGCCGAATGGTGCCGGAAAAACATCGCTTCTTCGGGTGCTTTGCGGAGAATTGAGACCAAACAAAGGCCGTGTGCTGATTGATGGATCGACGTTAGATAGTTTTTCACTTGAAGAGCTTGCCAAAAAGCGATGCGTAATGACCCAGTCTACGATGGTAGTTTTTGATTTTACCGCTCTGGAAATCCTTGAAATGTCCTGGCTGTCAGGGCCAAAGAATAAGTTCATGGATCAGTTGGAAGACTTTTGTAATCGATGTGAGGTTATGCATCTGGTTCACAGAAAGTTCAGAAGTCTTTCAGGTGGAGAAAAACAGCGTGTTTTATTTGTCAGAGCTCTTCTTCAGGTTTCTTCCCAGCGTCCCTCTGATGGCAGCAGTCAGTATCTTTTTCTTGATGAGCCAACGTCCAACCTAGATATTGCTCACGAGTTGACGCTCTTGAGTGTCTGCCGGGAAAGAGCTAGGGAAGGGTTTGGTGTTGTTATTGTCCTCCATGATTTGAACTTGGCTAGTCGTTTTGCTGACAGCATTCTACTTTTGCAGGAAGGCAAGCTCAGAGCGGTTGGGAGGCCGGAAGAGGTTTTAGATGGGAATGTGTTGAGCTCCCTTTATGGCACAGATATTGTGGTGGAAAATAACAAAACCGTGGGGCGTTTGGTTATTCATTCTTAGGAGAAGTTATGTATTTAGCAATGAATCGCTTTGAGATCGCGAGAGGCTTTGAAGAGGGATTCGAGAAACTTTGGCGGGAGCGGGATTCCTACCTACATACCGTTCCAGGGTTCAAAACGTTCTCGTTATTGAAAGGCACGCAGACAGACGATTACACGCTTTATGCTTCTCATACCGTTTGGGAATCCCGTGAGGCTTTTGAGGATTGGACGCAATCCGAGTCTTTTAAGAAGGCCCACGCGCAAGCTAAAGCGCCAAAGGGGACTTATTTAGGTCATCCGAACTTGGAGCTGTTTGAAGCAGTTTTGTAAAGATCAAAGCTTAGATACCCTGAAATGTGACTACATAGATTGCAATAGACCCAACAATTATCGACCCGGTCACGATACCAAGAGAAATATATTTGATAGGTCCCATGGATTGATAGGCAAGCCCTTTCTCTTCAAGAGCCTTATTACGGCGCTGCCACATCCACAGTCCTGATAAAGACATCACAACTGTGAGAGTTCCAAAAGAAAAATAAATTAACTTTGATAGAAGCCCACCGAAATCACCGAAATGCAATGGGTCTACGCTCTCAAACAATCTTTTTGATAAAGAACTTGTCCGGGAATCGGAGACGTCTATCGCCTCAGCTTTGAAAGGATGTACAAGCACCTGGTTTGCCCTGTTTCTCACAAGCAATGTATTGACTTGGCCCTCTATCCTATAGGGGCTCACTGTTTCCTTTGTGATGCGGGGCAACATAATCATTTTTATATCCAGGTCGGATATTTTTGATTTCGCAGTTGCTATCGCATTATCCACGGAGATTATTGGGGATTTCTCGGTAGTTTGAGGATCAACATCTATTTTGGGTCCAGGGTAAATGAAAGCGTCATTCAGATCGTTCCCAGCTCTCTCAACAAAATACCAAGCTCCTGTTGCGCCGATTATCATCAAAAACCAGATAGACCAAATACCCGCTAATCTGTGGAGATCGCCGAAAAAAATCCTTCTGGTTCTGTTGACTCTTAAGCGAAACCATCCCAACCACCATTTCTTGTAGACCACCAGTCCAGTTATTAAAGAAGCGATCAAAACAAATCCAAAACTGCTGACGATATAGAGCCCGATTCCGAATGGAATTAACAAGAATCTGTGAAGATCTCTCAGAAATCTTTGGATGCTTGCATACCAAGGGAGATCGCCTAGAACCTCTCCTGTATAGGGGTTAAAGAAAACTCGTCGCATTAACTGGTCTTCATTAATCATTAGTCCCACGGAGGCGAAGTTGCGGTAAAGAGGTGCTTCAATGTAGCTTAAGTCTCCCTCTGGATAGCTCTCTTGATAGTTTTTAATCATCTCGCCCCAGGCGATCGGTCTATCCGATGGGTCCACGCGGAGCATTGGATTGACTAACCAATCTAGTTCCCGACTAACCGTCGCCAGAGTGCCGGTTGCGCAGATGATGATCATAAAGATGCATAGCTTGTAGCCAATCCATGCGTGGAATCTAAACGCGGATTTTTTACTGACCTTATTTTGATTTATGGTGTTAATAACAAGGCCGTTTTATTATATAGAAGCTTGATTATACTTGAGTTTTGGCGTCGACGAGGGTGTCTGTGTGGTGGGGGCGAAGCGCCAGGTCGAAGGATTTTATGTCAATACAACAACAACTAACTGATGGTTGATCAAATGAAAAAAAGATACGGCGTTATTATTTTTTGTTCCTTTTTACTTGCCCCCTTTTCGATTGTCCTAGCTGATGATCACCTTTCTTCTGAGCAGGAAGAAAAATTGAGTAGTGAACCATTATCCTGCCAGGCCGTGGTAGATTTCGGCTATAAGCTCTCTTTGGTTAATGGTCATCTTTGGGCTGCGTCAGAACTGGTATCGCAAAATCAGTTCGAGCTTGCCAAACGCCACTCTAAGCATCCATCCGAGGAGATATACACCGAACTACTTCCGTATTTTAAGGCGATTGAGTCGCGTGGCTTCTCTGAGGAGCTCTCCAGACTGTCAAATTTATTTGACGCCAACAATACTGTTAACTTTCCAGCAGCCTACTCAGCAACAAAGCAGCGGATTGATCGTCACTTTGTTGAATTGCCTCTCTCAGATGATGGAAAACGAGTCATTGTCTACAAGTTACTGTCTCAGGCTCTAACTGAGTTTGAAGTCGGCGTTCGAGAAGGTTCTGTTACGGATCTACAAGAATATCAGGATGCTAGAGGGTTCGCCGAAATGGCCGGAGATATAGCTAGTGATCTAGGGCCTGTCGCCAAGGGTATTGAGCGAGCGAAAACGCTTTGGGTTGGATTGGTTCCCCAAACTGATCAAAAAATTGACGAACCGATCATTCTTCGACGCATACTCGAGCGGATGAAATCTGTTTTGGATGATGAGTCTCGAAGGACGCTATGCGTAGGACTGGGCTGAGGGTTCACTCTGTTTAGCAACCTCTAACTCCGTCAGAGGAAGCCCGAACTGTAAAGGCCCTTGTAGATTTTTCGGAGCAGATTGTAGGCATGAATTTGAAATCCGGTCCCAAAGAGCGAAACAGGCTCCATAGTTCGGGTGGCCGTGATGTCGACTATGATGCAACTGGTGTTGGGCGGGACTGATTATCCATCGCTCCAATCGTCCGAATGAGAGGTAAATATGAGAATGCCTCAAGTTGGCGAACAGCATGTTGAATGTAAATCCGAAAGCTTCTACACCGAGTATTTCTAGCGCCGTCAATTGGCCTCGAAAGAGCCAGAGTGCTATTCCGGTTACAAAGGTGAATACGAGGAATCCTCGGAAGAAATAAAGAAGACTTTCAACGGGGTGAGTTCGGAAAACGGTGAATGGAGTCAGTGTGGTAGCGCTGTGATGAACACGATGGAACCTCCACAAGAATTCATTTTTATGCATAACTCGGTGTAGGAGGAATCGGCTTACGTCGTCGAAGGTGAACAATACGAAGCTGAAGCCGACGGCGATAATTATCCATGGCACTCCAGTTATCATGAAATCGCCCACGTTTAGTTGTAAGAATTTGCCAAAAGCGAATGCACCGGCGAATTTCGTCCCAACGATTGGTATGATTAAAAGGCCCTTTATTAGTGCGTTGATAACTAAAAGTAGATAGTCGACGAATGTAGAGCGGTTAAACCAATACCTCCGGTTAAATAGCGAACCGAGCTGTTCCTTTAAGTCAAATTTTGACTCGTGGTAGCTGGAAACCGCGGATGCAGCCACGAGTGCCAGTAGCAAATGAACGAAGAAAACTCTCTCGCTAGGATCAATAAAAACTGCCAGGTGTTGTTCGACGAACTCAATCATTTTTTTATAGGAAGGAGTATTTAGCCCTGATAAAGGTGCTCAAGGGTGCATTGGGGCGGGCCCCGAACGGACGGTGAGAGATGATTGCACGCTCATCCAAAGCATTTTTTACACTCGCATACACGGTAAGTGATTCGGTCGCAAACCAACTAATATTCAAGTCTGTGACGATATAGTCCTCCGCAAAAATCCCCCCGTCTATTGGGCCCTGTCCTGGCTCTTCCCGCATTTCGCTCTGATATTTGACGGAGACTGAGAAATCCCAATTTGGAAGGGACAAGCCCGCTGAGATTTTAGCTATATGCTCAGGTAAGTAAGGTAATTCATCGCCCTGTTTGACCGCACCAAATTGAGAAAAGGTAGATAGGAAGCTGCTTTGAAACTCCGACTGAGTGTACGTATAAGTCAATCCGATTTTCAGAGTTGAAGACTGAGATATTTCAAAGGTTTGTTCGCCAAAGACCTCCAGACCATTAATTGTAACCTCTCCTCCGCTGAACACCTGACCAGGATCGCAACCAAAGTCGCTGACCCGGCATCTACCGAGTAGGTTGCTGTAGTCGCTATAGAACCCGAATAACTCGGCATACGTGTTTTGATTATTGTATCGGCCACCGAATTCGTAATTGGTGCTGCTTTCCGGATCGATACCGGTCGCGCCTGGACCTGATGGTGAAAATCCCTGATGTACACCTGCAATCAAATTAAGGTTGTTCGAGACAGGGAAAAGTAGGCTGATACTCGGCATGACTTCTTTTTGATCGTTATAAGTTGTGACGCCTGTATTGCGGTTGAGCACCTCTCCATCGATGTCTTCCAGTCGTACGCCGGCATTTAAAGTGAGGCGATCAAAATAAAATTCGTTAGCAAGGTAAACGGACAATGCCTCGCTATGCCCACGATTAAATGTTTTAGGTGGTAATAGAACACCGTCGAATTTGAGGATGCCATTTGTCATCAAGTAGGAGCGTGGTTTATGTCGACGTTTTGCGGTATCCCTATGCGCGCGCACACCAAAGGAGAATTGCTGGGATACACCGAGTAAGCCATGGTCATAGTTGCCAGAGATCTGGAGTCCCTCCGACACAAATTTTCGATCATTGTTTGTTACATCTATCAGATCAAAGGGCGTACCTGAGGAATTTGCTGCGCCGCTCATAACTTGATACTGATTTAGGTAAAAGTTAGGCAGGGTGAGAACCCTTTGAGGAGGCGTTCCAGATGGGAAGCCATCGAATTTAGTCCACGCTCTCTGAAACAAGTTCCGATAGGCTTTCACGTTTAACTGGAAAGAGGGGTCGAATTGCACTCCGTAGTTCAGATGGAATTGATGATGTTTGGATATAAAGTTATCTAGCGCGGACGCTGGATACCTTGTATCCGGATCGACTACGAAATCGGCATTAGTCAAACCCAAGTAAGTCTCGTTAGCATCTTCATCGGCATACCCAACCTTCATCGTGATCGCTTGTCGCTCGTCATTGCTTAACCACGACACCTTTGCGTTTAGGTCATTACGAATAAAACCGGTGTTATCACTGCTCTCTAGTTCTTTGAAGCCATCGCTACCGTAGGTCATGGCGTCCAGAAGAACATCGATTTCTCCTATCGGGAAGGCAACTGCACCCTGTGCCTTCCTGTAGCCATGGGAGCCCAGTCCCAGATCAATTTCTCCCAGAGTTGCTTCAGGAACTTTTCTAGTGACGAAATTGATCGCTCCACCCACAGTCTGAGGTCCATATTTAACCGTGGCTGGCCCCTTAAGAACTTCTATTGCATCTATTCTCGCCGTGTTAGGCACGTAGTATGCGGCGGGGGCGGAGTAGGGTGCCGGTCCAATTAGGACTCCGTCTTCCATTATTGTGAGCTTTTGACTTCTATCAGTCGTAGCGCCCCTTATACCTATATTGGGCCGAAGGCCGAAACCATCTTCCTCCCTGACATAAACGCCTGGCGCGGCGCTCAGGATTTGGTGCAGATCGATGTGGTCCTCTCTGTCGAGCTGTTCTTGATCAAAAAGTGTACCTGAACCAGGCACTAAGAGGACGTCGTCCCGCTTTCCTATAACAAGGACGTTCTCTATTTGAATTATCTGCTCATTTCGCGACTCGTTGTCTGGTTGAGCGAGGGCATTGATATGCCCTACCAAAGCAAAAGCCGCTAGGACCGCACCGGTTAAGTACTGCATTAGGTTTAGTCGTTATCTCCCGCGGCGGCATCTGGAATCGTAACGTTCATCGTCACGGCAAAGTCGTAAAACATGTACGCTTTAGTCTCGCTGAGCAATCCTGTGAGCGTACAAGCGCTTAATTCAACCGATGGCGTGCTGGGATTGCCATAAGCGTTTGTGCATGCCGTCTGATTCGCCGCTTCACTAAGTGATGCAACTTGATCGACAAGTGGAACTGTCGTGCTTGCCAGATTAGTTTGCACGGCATCGATTTTTGCGATGACGCCGTCAGAAATCGCTTTCTCGCCCATATCATTCAAATAATCGTCAAATCCGGTCCCCTCACCACCATTGTAAACGGCCAGAAAACCTATCATGTTGTTTTTGACATTTTCTAAAGAGGTTTTTGAATACGGCGACTCGATTTGAGCGCGACAGCCGTCAGTGGTACAGCCAGATATTCCTAATGCAACCTGCATTTTCCTATCTTTTGCCTCTTTATCGATATGGATAAGCAGCTCGTCAGTCAAAGCTTGCAGATTGTTGCCAGCATTCGCCTCAGCGATGAAATCAGCACGGTAGTTTTCTCCGCTCTCCTGCCATTTGTTAAGGACAGAAGTCGCTGCCAGATCTGCATCGGATGCGAGCGCTTTAGCGTATGTGCATCTTTGCGATTTCTTGTCAGTATCAGCGAGTGCGTTCCAGGTCGTTGCATTCTCGTAGTTAGAAGAACATTGGGAAGTCAGTGCTGTGTCAAACAGAAGATATTCGATCGCCCCAAAGCCTCGTTGGTTACTAGAGCGAGTACTCAGATCGAAGTCGGCATCGCTTTGCTTGATGACAGCCTGATCAAGGCTGCATGTTTGGAGATCGTGATTTGCGAAGGAATGAATCCTGTTTCTAAGTGAATCATCATTTGCAGCGACAGGCCCAACCGCGTGAGGTTCGGCTTGTTGAATAGTTGCCATGACGGTCTTCCATTCATTTTGAACGGTTGTAAGAGTAGAAGCCTCGTTATCGGTTCCGATTGCATCGCAATATGCGGCTAAGGAGCCAGAGCTCGCGGCAAAGTTTGTTATCGCAGTGGCTTGAGCTTCATAATTGGGGATGATCGCGTTATCCGTTATTCCCCGCAGCATAGCAGCAATATTTGAGTCACCAGAGCTGGAGCTTGAATCATCGCTGCTGGAGCTTGAATCGTCACTTGAGGTCGTTGAGGAACTTCCAGAGCTGCTCGTTGAGGATGACGATGAAGTGCTTGAGGTGCTGGTATTTGAAGAACCGGCACTGCTAGTTGCCTGTGGAGTGGAGCTACCACCGCCTCCGCCTCCGCCTCCGCATGCCGTGATGACAATTGAGCAAGACGCCAAGAGCATTAATGCGATTTTTGAATTAGCCATTTTTTTCTCCAAAAAAAAAAGAACCGACCTGATGGTCGGTTCTTTTTGATATCGACTTTCAGAACCGCCCTACGTTAATGCAAACGAGAGTGATTCTCAATTGGACGATTCTTTACCAAGCAGCGACTACCGCAGAGTCAAAGCCATAAGCTGTCTCTAGCATAGTCCTGTACGTGGCTAGGTTTGCCAAATAAGCGTCGACTCCACCAGTGTATGCAACACCACCTTGCGTTCCATCAGGCATGACGGGAGCATCCCCCATTCCAGCCAGGATAGTTTTCAGATCGCTTCGACCTTGTCCAGAAGCGAATGGTGAATAAGGGCTGAATTGAAGGCCTAATGCGAATCCTTTCATCTCGCCCCAGTGCTTAGTGTAGTCGTTAAAGTTGGATACATCAGCAAACTTACCGTCAGCGAAGCTTCCCGCGTCGGTAGTAACGTCATTAATGTAGTGAATCACTGTCGCCGCAACACACTTTTCCATTGCGAGGCCAGCGATTTCCGCCTGCGCCTTAACAATAGCAAACTGAGCGTCAGACATTGATCCGGACGTTGTAGCTTCCGAGATCACGTGTCTGCCCAATACGAAAGCGTCAAATGCTTCCTTTGATAGGTTAGTTTCACCAACGCCATCCCCGTCTACATCCTTTCTGTCCCGCTTAGCACAGTTTTGTGAAATGCCCAAGAAGACTTCAGATCTGGGATCGATACTGCCATCCGCGTTCGCATCGTTGTAACCGTTCTTGTATGCATCTCGCGCTTCTGGGAAACCGGTGCCAGGAGTCTTTCCTGCTGCCTCGTCGTCAGTAAATTCGTTGCCGTTTCGAGCAGCCCCGTAATAACCGAACGCCTCGTCCCAGTCATGCTCACCAGACCCGTAGGCCTTAGTACCTTTTTCTTGATCCAGCATATTCTGGAAATCTTGCTGCAGGTAGTCATTAGTAGCTTGAGACAATGTGACCGCGCCTAACAAAAATTTCTGAATCAACTGTCTCCAGTTCCTGCCGTGGGCATCAGTCTGGTATTTGCTCACATCAACTGTTACATCTCCATCGGTCGTCGACACAGTAACTGAAACGTTGTCGCTGACCTCGTCTGCGAGCTTTCCGATCATGTAGTCAACCACTTCTATTGGAATTGCCGAGGAGGTAACGCCCTCTTCCCATCCGAAGAATTCATCGTCGATTAGCTTGGATGTCTCACCACCACCATCTCCGTCACCGCCAGCGATCTTGCCGTCGAGGTTTTTGCCGCTGCTGATGTCAGTGACGGTCGCTGCATTCAGAACGGGTTCGCCGCCTTTAGGGCTGTAGAAAGCCAAAGACAAGTCCTCTGTTGGACCATCAACCCAGTCATGCATGGCGCTGAGAGCGGTTGCCCTGTCCATTCCTTCTGTGACGCTCGTCATCGTATCCACGAGGCCTAGAATAAGCATTTGCCGGGCAACCTGCCCCGTGTAGCTTATAGATGACTCACCTTCTATGAAGGCACTGGCAAAGTCGCCATAAGTATCTGGCGCATTTGACGAGTCGCAGGCGTCGCCGACCGTGTCGCCGTCAGTGTCGGTTTGTGCGCCGTTCCCCGTATTTACGCAGTTATCGGCATTGTCCCCGATTCCATCACCGTCAGAGTCCGCTGTTTCTGCGGGGTTGGTCGGAAAGGCATCTTGTCCATTCGCAACGCCATCGCCATCGCTGTCGAGGGACCCGTAGCTAGGATCGTCGTCAGAACACGCAGCAAAAAAAGTGACGGCGGCCACCAATATTGCTTTGCTCCAAAAACTTGGGTTTAAGAACATTTTTAGTTCGGTCATTACTCACTTCTCCGTTAAAGAAATCTATTCCCGGACTTGATTTCTGCTTCCTGGCACAAGCAATCCGGTTCAGTTCAGGGTGGCCTAAATCAAGCGGGGGCTAATCTTAATGAGAATTATTCTTATTAGCAACTTTATTCATTCTAAATTTCGGGGATCATCGGTGGTTTTCACTCTAGAAAGAAAATGCAACGATCATCGCGGCTGACTGACTAATCCCCATTCCGTTGCCCTCTAACTGGTTGACCTGTTGCGCCTATCATCGTAGTTTGTACACAAATTTAGAGGTTCGAGAGGGGTAACGAATGAGTGAAGCAGTTGATCTCGACTTAGAGGCGGATGATTCTTTAGAAAAAACGAACGAGTTCGCAAGAGCAGGCTCGGAACAGGATTCTTTCAAAGGGGAAATACCATCCGCTTATGACATGGATTTGGATTCAATTAATCCGGTCTGGAATAGGTTATTTCAAGAAAACAAAAGCTTGGAATATTTTCGAAGATTGCGTGCGGAGGACCCAGTACATTTTAATGAGACGGAGACGGCAGGCAGATTTTGGTCGCTGACGCGCTACGATGATATCAAAGCTGTTGATATGGACCATCATAACTTCTCAAGCGCTCATGGGATAACGTTAGGGTTTCCCATCGACAGGCCCTTGCCAGAGGGTGCTTTAGACATATCTCTGTTTATTGCTATGGACCCGCCGAAACATGATGTTCAGCGAAAGACTGTTGCCCCCGTTGTATCGGCCAGGAACATGCAAGCGCTAGAACCGTTAATCAGAGAGCGAACTGGTAATGTTCTAGACTCGTTGCCAGTCGGTGAGACCTTCAATTGGGTGGACAAAGTTTCAATAGAACTTACTACACAGATGCTCGCAACTTTGTTTGATTTTCCCTTCGAGGAACGACGTAAGTTGACCCGTTGGTCAGATGTCGCTACCGCAGCGCCCGGCTCTGGAATTATCGATTCCGAGGAACAGAGAAGAAGTGAACTTTTTGAAATGCTCGCCTACTTCAATAACATTTGGGAACAGAGAAAAGCGGAACCGACCGGAGATTTCATCTCTATGCTTGCTCACGGCGAGGATACCAAGGATATGCAGCCTTTGGAGTTCATGGGGAACCTGATCTTGCTGATCGTGGGAGGAAATGACACGACCAGAAATTCAATGAGTGCCGGCGTTCATGCATTGAACCTTTTCCCCCGAGAGTACGAAAAACTCAGGGCAGATCACTCTCTCATTCCAAATATGGTTTCCGAGATAATCCGTTGGCAAACCCCACTCGCCTACATGAGACGAACCGCGAATTCAGACTGCGAGATAAGGGGCAAGAAGATCAGGGCGGGCGATCAACTGTTGATGTGGTACTTGTCTGGAAACCGAGACGAGGATGTTTTCGAAAAAGGGGAGGAACTCATAATAGACCGAGCAAACTCTCGAAACCACTTGTCGTTCGGATTCGGAATACATAGATGCATGGGTAATAGAACTGCTGAATTACAACTCAAGATTCTTTGGGAAGAGATAATGAAGCGCTTTGAGCATATCGAGGTCGTAGGCAAGGAAGAGAGAACCTTCTCTTCGTTTGTTCGAGGCTACACTGAACTCCCGGTTCGATTGCATAAAAAGGTATAGTTAACCTCTAAAGTTACTAAATACGGGTTATAAGTCGGGCGCCTTTTCCAAGGTGCCCTTTTCGGCGGTCCCGTCTACCAAATCAGGTGGATGCGTCGATGTAAGGGGTAGTTTATTGAAGGCCAAGAAACCTTTGTTCGCGTCGTTCATCGTATTCGGCTTGTCTTGCGTTTTATCTTCCTTTTCGTGGGCAGAGGAAAAGCCATCATTAAAAGCAAAGCGACTGTTTGTTAATCCCCAGTTAGATGGCGAAATAATCTCGGACCCCGCCTGGGATGTCGCAGGCAAAGCAACAGGCTTCACTCAGCAGAGACCATACAACGGTAGACCCGCCTCCCAGAAAACAGAGGTTTATGTTGGTTACAGTAAAGACACTTTGTATCTAGGTGTTGTGTGTTTTGACTCAGAACCTGACAAATTGATCGTATCCGATAGTGGGCGCGATTCGGATTTGTCCGATGTTGATAGTTTTATGGTCATATTTGACTCCTTCTTGGATCGGCAAAACGGGTTGATGTTTGGCACGACACCAACGTCGGTAGAATATGATGGCCAGATCATCAAAGAAGGCTCTGGTCGATTCGGCTCCGGTGGCGGAGCTGTCAATATGAATTGGGATGCCAAATGGGTCGTCAAATCCAAAGTAACGGAGTACGGATGGTCGGCTGAATTTGCCATACCTTTTCAGTCGTTGAGATATGGCAAAGGGGATTTACAAGACTGGGGAATCAACTTTCAGCGGAATATTCCCAGAAATGATGAAAGGTCGTTCTGGGTACCCCTAGAGCGACAATATAATCTGTATAGAGTTTCTGAAGCTGGAACCCTAGAAGGGCTTCGTCCGCCGAGTCAAAAAAGTTTTGAGCTAACTCCCTATGTTTTAGGACAGTCCGGCCGAGGTGGAACCGATTCCAATGAAACATCGAGTGAAGGTGATTTTGGCCTAGATGCGAAATACCTCATTACCCCAAGTCTTACCTTGGATGCGACGTATAACACTGATTTTGCGCAGGTAGAAGCTGATGAGGTTCAAGTAAATTTGGATAGATTCAGTATCTTTTTGCCCGAAAAAAGACCTTTTTTTCTTGAGAATGCTGGTCAGTTCTCCGTTGGCGCGCCAAGAGAGGTAGAACTATTTTTCAGTAGACGAATAGGTATCGGCGCTGGAGGTGTCCAGCAACCTATAGCGGGGGGACTCCGACTATCAGGAAAAGTCGCAGGTTCGACGAACATCGGTCTCCTTCATATGCAAACTGAATCCGTGAACAAGTTACTGTCGAACCGCTACTCAGTAGCTCGGGTCAATCAAGAACTGGCGAACAGGTCCTCGTTGGGCGGCATCATTGTGTCCCGGGATGGAGACGGTGTAGAAAATTTCAACCGAACTTATGCCGTCGACGGTACCTGGGGAATAGGAAATGACACGACGATCTCGGGGTTTCTGGCGAAGACCGATTCACCTGACCTTGATTCGGACGATTACGCGGGGCGTCTTCGATTCAATAAAAGCACTCAATCACTCACGCAGTCTTATGGTTATACAAAGGTGGGCGGAAACTTTAATCCTGAAGTGGGCTTCCTCGCTCGCCGCAATTACGAAAAGATTGACGCGTTGCTGTTTCATCGTCGTCGACCTGAAGATTATTACGGCGTCTTCGAAATTCGTCCTCACACCTACTATCGCGCTTTTTTTGATGAGACCGGGTATTACGAATCAGGATTTTGGCACATAGATAATCACATTGAGTGGCATAATGGCTGGGAGATCCATACCGGCATTAATTTCACCCACGAAGGCGTCAAAAGAGCTTTTCAAATAAATCCTGGAACTTATGTTCCACCGGGAGATTATGATCATAAAGAATCCCAGCTCGTTTTGATGACCGATAATAGGAAACCGCTCTACTTGGAATGGACTTCTAGAATAGGGGGGTTTTATGGTGGAGATAGAAGGTCTCTGGAAACTAAAGCCAACTACCGACTTGGTGACGCGTTTACGGCGGCGTTAACTTGGAGTCACAATAATATTGATATGAAACCTTTCGCTAAGAGCGATGAGCTTGCGGCGAGTAGGGGGGATTTCAAAGTCAATGTTGCTCGCCTGCGCATGTCGTATTCGATTACCCCAAAAATGCAAATACAGATGTTAGTACAAAGTGATGATCGAAAAGATCTTTTGGCCACTAATTTGCGTTTCTCGTGGTTGCAAGATGCGAATTCGGGGCTCTACATCGTTTATAACGAAGTGGATGATTTAAATATTATCGGTCCAATGGAGAAGCGCAGAGAGTTCGCGCTGAAGTATTCGAGAATATTCGACGTTTTGCGTTAAGGTGGCTACTCTTCAAAGCTGACTATGATTCCGGCGTTCGCAACCACGATGGGGTCTGTTCCAGTCTCTGAGTCGATGTTTAAACCGCCTTGGCAGGGCTCAACTGTTACATCTCCGTAAGGGATTTCAGCAGCTATTCGATGTACATCAAGCTCCTCTGGTTCAGACACTGCTATCTTCACGGTAATTCTCATGTCCTCGTGAGATTTACCGAGTGCCTTGAAAAAGTTCAGCGATGAGTGTCGTAGCGCATCAGACACAGCTCGACATGCCGCTTTGGTGTAGTCCCGCCCGTGAACGTCTACACCCATTCCCATTTCCGTTAAATACCTGTTTAGTGCCATTGATGGAGACCTCTGGAGCGGCCTAAAGAATAACCTAAAATCTCGTTTCGCGCGGAGCAAATTCCGTTAAGATGTCGGCCGATTTGTTATCTATGAGATTTGGGAGAATGATGACCGAGGATTTTATTGTTTTGGATGGAGGCTTAGGCGGTGAGCTCATTCGTCGTGGCTGGCCCAGGGGAGGTCTATGGTCAGCAAAAGCGCTGGTTGAACAACCTGAAATCATCAGGAGTGTTCACGATGATTATATTAATGCTGGCGCGAGAGTTATCATTACAAATACATACTCTACGATACCAAGCTATTTGGATAAATCCGGTATGGGTGATTCCTATCTGGAATTTACCGAAAGAGCCGGCCGAATAGCGAGAGAGGCTGCCGACGAATCAGGATTTGATGTAAAAGTGGCCGCGTCGATCCCTCCGCTTAGTGAGAGTTATCGTCCTGATCTTGTGCCTGAGGCCGACGTTGCGCTGCCAATTTATGAGGCGATGGCAGCATGTTTAGCTCCGTTTGCTGATGTCTATCTTTGTGAGACGATGTCGTCGATACAGGAGTCGAAAAATGCAGTTACTGCGATTCGCAGTGCCAATTTGACCATACCGATCTGGGTTGCTTGGACGCTAAAGGATCAGCCTGGGGCGGGATTACGGAGCGGGGAGAGTATATCGCAAGCGGTTGCTTCTTTGTCGGAGGACGGTATAGAGGCCTTCTTATTCAACTGTACCGACCCCCAAGCAATATCGCATGGGATTAAGGAGCTTTCGACTTTGACTGACAAGGCGTATGGAGCCTATCCCAACAAATTTTATGTTCCGCAGGGATGGACCTTGGATAATGAAATAGACACGGAGCCTCGAGAACTCACTCCGGAAGATTTTAAGAGTTATGCGGATCGATGGAGGCAGGACGGCGCTTCAATTATCGGAGGTTGTTGTGGTCTGGGTCCAGAATATATTTCTGCTCTAGCAAGTTAGGGCCAGCAAAATGGGGATTCCGGTCATAATCGATACTGACATTGGAACGGATGTCGATGATATGTGGGCTTTGGCATTCGCGTTGCGTTGTCCTGAGTTGGACATACGACTCATTACTACCTGTACCGGAAACGTTGAGTACAGAGCTGCACTGGTTGCGAAATTGTTGGAGGTGGCAGGGCGCACTGATATACCAATTGGTTTAGGGCTTTCTTTGGATGCCGCGCCGGAACCTCAAAAAGCTTGGATAGAAGATTATCAATTAAATCTTTATCCAGGCACGGTGTTAAAGGACGGAGTCGGTGCGATCTGCGATACCGTAAATCAATCAGAAAATCCTGTGACGTTAATTGCTATCGGTCCGCTCCCCAATATAGCGGCAGCGCTGCAAAGGGCGCCTTCCATTATAGAAAATTCAAAATTCATTGGGATGCATGGAAGTCTGCGCATCGGCTACCTCGGTGCACCAAAACCCACGAAAGAATACAACGTCAAGCAGCATGCATTGTCCTGCAAAAGTGTTTTTGAGGCCAGTTGGAAAAAGGAAATAACGCCTTTAGATACTTGCGGGAACATTATCCTGACTGGAGATAATTTTCAGCGTGTTCGTAACTCAGCGGATGATTTGGTGAGAGCTGTCATCGAGAACCACTTGATTTGGTATGAGGCTGTTGCCCGCTCGCCGGTCGTAGGACCATTTATCAAAAAGATGGACCCTCAGATTCAGTCATCCATACTTTATGATTGCGTGGCTATTTACATGGCGTTCTCTAGCGATGGATTAGTTTACGAAAAACTGCCGATTACCATCACGGAGGACGGCAAGACTTTGATAGACGACGACGGCTCCGTGGTAAATTGTGCAACGAGTTGGAGTGACATTGAGGCTTTTTATAGTTTTTTGAGTGCGCGTCTAACCTAATATTACGCCGAGAGAGCAAAAGGGGAGGTTTGTAGAGTGAAAAATATACAAGTTCTTATTGATAGTTTGCCAACGAATAAACTGGAGGCGACAAACTATCGAATAAACGAAGCTGAGATGGAAAGGCTGGGCGACAATGAAATCCGGGTGAAAACCATCGCCTTCGCGATCACTGCGGGAACGCGAGCTGGTTTGCAAGGCAGTGCCAGCTATGCTGGCGCTCCAACGGCGGGAAGAGTAATGAACGCCACTGGAGTGGGAGAGGTTGTTGAGAGTAACGATACACGACTTTCTGTTGGCGATCGGGTTTTGGGCCCTCTTGGGTGGCAGTCTTACTCCGAGCATCGCGCAGAAGCGTTGAACAAGATTGATTCAAAACGTAATCCAGAGGATTACTTGGGGCCGTTAGGTGTTAACGGGCTGACCGCCTACTTTGGCTTACTATCTGTAGCTCGCCCCAAAGCAGGGGAGCTAGTCATGGTATCTGCGGCCGCTGGTTCGGTAGGTCACCTAGTAGGTCAGATGGCTAGGATAAAGGAGTGTCAAGTCTTAGGAGTTATGGGAAGTGACTCGAAAGGAGAGATCCTAAAAAATCAGTTGGGATTCGATACTGTGGTGAACTACAAGGATCCCAACTACCGTCAATCGCTGAAAGAAGCTACCGAGCCCGGTGTGGATGTTTATTTTGACAATACGGGCGGAATGATTCTCGGATCTGCGCTTTTCAGAATGAATGTGGGCGGAAGAATCGCCTGCTGCGGGGTGGTATCTCAATATGACACAAATTCTCCCGAGCCAGGCCCAAAGGGAATTCCCGGTCTATTAGTTAATAAGCGACTGGAAATGAAGGGGTTTGTCGTCTTCGATTTTGAGGATCGCTACGAAGAAGCTAGATCTGAAATTTCGGGATGGATGGATAGCGGAAAGCTGATCAGTTTAGTCGATGGAGTCTCTGGACTAGATGCGGCACCAGACGCATTTGTTGATTTGTTGGCCGGTGGAAATATCGGCACTCGTGTTGTTCGCGTATCACCAGATTAAATTTATCGCAAAATATTGACATTCTTTAGGGTGTCGGGCGCTGGCGAGATGGCTCGGAGTCTTCGCGTTTTCTATTTTTATTAGCTGATGAGGAAATCGCTCTTCTATCGACCCTTTTCTGATTGCTAATCATTGGCAGATTATGGCGACTGGGAGAGGCGTGTCTTCTCACCTTTGACTTCGGTATAGGGTTGCTTGATAAGCCATCACTCGATATCCGGTAACGCTCTGGAAAAGAGGATTCTCCTAAATTGTTGTTTTTAAAAGTTTCGCTTATTGATCCCACGATAAGCTCGTCTGTTTTTTCTCCGTGGCGTTTTCTATATTTGCGACTAAAGAAGGGGTGATCTGGATCTGAGTGGGAAAAGGTCACAATTCTTCGATCCATCCAGGACAGTTGGAAATAATCAGTCAAACCATAAAAAGTATTCCGACCGGAGAATCTGTATGGGAAGTAATAGCTGCGATAAGGAATGTGGTGAAAGCGCAGAAACGGCGCTCCAAGATTCGAGCCGCCTATAAAGTTTCTGTAATCGTATAGGGGTACGTAGATCTTAGCTGGATTTGTTGTTCTTATAATTATTCGATCTGCTTCTCGAGCGATAGATTGCCTTTTATTTTCCTCTAGATCTATTTTTTGAGAAGCAAGCTGTCTGAATTGTTGAATCGCCTCCAGCACAGATGCTTCGTCCGATTCAAATTTCTGCCCCAGCATCTCCGTCCATTCGATATTCTCGTTTAGCATGTTAAACACGATAGGATAGTTGAGAAGTGCTGCAATGCTTTGTTCCCAATCTCGTCGACCCTCCGAATCGGATGTTGAGCCTTGACTGGTAAGTCTACCGGCAGCCACGATTTGTACCGGATGCCTAGCTGCTTGGAGTACGATTGCTAAAAGGTCGTCTGGATAGAGAGCTATGGGACCGACCAGGTCGATTAAATCATTTGCAAGAGTACGATCCTGAGAATTCTCGGTAGTGGCGAGTATTTTCGTCGTGGGAAGATTTTTCCCTATAACTTCCGCGCTAGATTGTGCCCAAAAGCAAGCTAAACCAAGTGTAAGGACTATGGAGAATAAAGTTTTTTTTCGACTAATGTTAGTGTGCGATTTCATATGTCCTCAAAATTTTCGGCATTGTGTGGTCTCTTAAGATTAATTTTACCGTCAAAGAAAGCTTCAGTGATGAATTACGCGAAGCTACTAACAGAGCGTGCTTGTTTCTCTTTACCAAGGGCTGGTGATACCGCAAGGGACTGAACGCGTCCGTACAGAAAGTCTGTGAGGTCTTGACGTGACTCCCATTTTTCCAGCTCGCGCCAGGGAATCGGATCTCCCACTTCAGTGACGACAGGCTTATTAAACCTTTTCACCACTTCGCTAAGAAGTAAGGCCATCCGAAGCGGTTCAGAGATATGTGAAGCAAGGTGAAATCGACGACTATTTCCTCCTGAGAAATAAACAGGGACAACGTCTGCATGTGTTTCTTTGATAAGTTTCGCTGCGAAGGTGGTCCAAGGTAGTTCCCTCACTTTACCAAATCCGCCTCGGTCGGCAGTTGAGACCATGCCAGAAGGAAAAATTAGAACGGGCACACCAGCCTCTATTGACCGCTTTGCGGCTTTTTTTACCTCGATATTATTTTTTATAGCTGTTTTCGAATTAGTAAAGTCAATGGGCAAAAAGTAAGGAGCGAGGTCCTTGTCTTGGCAGAGCAGTGAGTTGATTAGAATTTTGAAATCGCCTCTAGCAAGCAAGGCGATTTTGCAAAGTGTCATACCATCCACAAGCCCGAATGGGTGATTTGCTACAAAAACGAGGCGGCCCTCTCTGGGGATTTTATCTATTTGCTCGATGCTCAGGTTGGGTGTGATTCCTGTGTTAAGAAACGCCTCGTCAAAAAAAGTTTCCACGGAAAAGGGGGCCTTTTTTAATTCTCGATAGATACTTTCTAGTCTCCTTCTTCCGAAGATCACTTCGATTGTGGACGTGAGTTTTTGGACCAGCCATGGATCATCTGGCTCGACATAGGATATCCGAGGATTTTCACGTAGATACTGCGAGAAAATGCTGTCTGGCTCTTTCGACATTAACTATCTTCGAGGGTTCGTCTATAAATTTGGCCACCTTTGAGCAAACTGTATACCCTTTTTACAACTAAACAATTACATTTGTGTGAAACAGCCTCCTAGTTTGTTTCTTGAGCTCGATTCCACTTGAATTTCATGCGGGAGTTGCCATTATTGGTGGGGTAAATGGTCCTCAAACGAGGCGTTAATTTTTTAGAGAGGTCAACAAATGGCAGCAAGGGATATGAGAGGAGCGATCCAAGGATCTCCCTCGATTTTAGAAACCAACAAAGTATTAAAAAATACTTATTTACTCCTGTCCGCGACATTAGCCTTTAGTGCCCTTATGGCGTCTATCGCTATGACCATGCGTGTAGGGACTGGTGCATACTTTATGTGCCTAATCGCCTCGATGGTTCTGGGTATGTTTGTATTGCCGCGAACAGCGAATTCGATGTCCGGCCTGGGCGTTATCTTCCTGGTGACTGGCTTGCTTGGATTTGGCACCGGGCCGATTGTAGGTCTTTACCTATCGTTGGCTAATGGTCCGCAGATCGTGGCAACGGCGCTCGGAGGGACGGCGGGAATCTTTCTGGGGCTGTCTGCGTACGCGGTTAGTACCAAGAGAGACTTTAGTTTCATGACTGGTTTTGTGTTTGCGGGCATGATGGCAGTTCTCGGCCTCATGATTGTCAACATATTCATGGGAATGCCTCTACTTAGCCTGGCGCTGTCTGGCGCGGTCATTCTATTGATGAGTGCGCTGATTCTTATGCAAACAGGAGCGATCATCAGAGGCGGTGAGACAAATTACATCATGGCGACCTATTCTCTGTACCTGAGTTTCTTCAACATATTTATACACCTGCTGAGCATTCTCGGTATGGCGAGTGGTGATGACTAGGAACTATAGAGGTCTTGTAGAAAACCCGACTTTAGTCGGGTTTTTTATTTGGGATTAAGTATGGAATGGATGAAGTGGCTCTGGGCGATAGCCTTGGGGTTGATGCTCATATCCATTTGGCCTGCTTGGAAACGTTGGCAGGCAAATAAGATAGAGGCTCAGCCCGGGGATTGGTCGACTGCCACTTTTATACTCGGATTGGTCATGCTCTTTGTGCTACTGCTAGTAGTATCCGTGCAATAAAATCAGATATGTATCCGCCTGCGCTTACTGGCCAGTGAGTGTCGAGTAAAGTTTGGAAAGCTCTTTAGGGAGATCCTCTATTTCTTCGATCACCATATATCGTGAGTCGGGGCACATTCTTTTCAAATAGTCGTGGCCGGATTTATCGACCGTGACACAAAAGGTCTCTATTCCTTTTTGTTGCGCCTCAATAAGTGCTTTTGCTGTATCCTCCACGCCGTAATCATGATTCCCCCTTTCAGGGCCATAGTCACAATCTTGGGGGAATCCGTCGCTGATCATAATCATCACTTTCATGGCGCTGCCGGACGAGCATAATTTGTGATTTGCGTGTCTGATCGCTGGCCCCATGCGTGTCGAACCCTTCGGTTTTAGAGAGGCAATATTTTGCAGGGTCTGGTTCGAAAATTTGTCCTCAGGTTCCTTCGCAACGAAAAGCTCAACATTGTCTTTGCTATAACCCGAGAATCCATATATGCCATAGGAGTCCCCCAAAGAATCTAGTGCTGCGGCCATAACCAACATGGCCTCTTTCTCCAGGTCGATTATTTTTCGTTCCGGTGGTCCTGCTGGTTCTTCCTCTTCCTCGAGCGCCGAGTACCAACCCGCTCTAATGTCGATCTCCTTCTCTGGATCGTATCCGGACCAATCCTTAGGCTCTGCTGGTTTAATTGGATCATCTGTAGAGGCTGATAAGTCGACTAGAAAAATGGCGCAAACGTCTCGATTAGTTCTTTCTTTTCGAGAGTAGAAACGTTCATCGGGAGTTTTCCCAGCCTTGATATCCTGTCTCGCTTCGATGATTGCATTGAAGTCGAGTTCATCACCATCTTGAACACGCTTTACGCGCTCCAGTCCCGTTGGTCGAATTTGCTCTAGTTGCTTTTGCACCAGCGGTTGGTATTGGCGTATTACTTGGTTAAGTTCATCGATCTGCACGTGCTCCTCTGTAAGAAGTTTCTCCTCGTAAACTCGACACCAAGCCTTAAGGTATCTGCGGTTTAGATAATCCCATTCGTCGTATCTTTTGCTGCGCGAATCTTTTTGGTCCGCGCCCAGCGCGTGTTGAACAGAGGACTTCTCCATATCGATTCGGCGTTTCAAGTTATCGTGTTCCTCTTTTATCTCTCCGATAGAAAGCCCGATCTCTCTGGTGGTCCCGCTCTCAATAGCCCCCTCTATCGCTTCTGACACCTCCTCGATAGGAACCTGGAACGAGCTCGATTGGCTATTAAGTTGGTCCTTTAGTTCCTCTAGCTCCTCTTGCCACTCTTCAAGGCGTTCCTCTCGTCCCAACCAATCCAGGAGCGATTCGTCTTTGGCTCTAATTTTGGAGTCCATTTCCACAGCGTGCTCCCGCTCAATCGTATCGTAGATTTCCTCTAGTGCAGTTACGGTGTCATATACGGAGTGATCTGAATTGCCTCCGCAGAGCCGCATGTCGAGCATTTTTTCCAGCAACAATGTCCAGCTTCGGGGGAGGCTGTCAGGTAGTTGAGTAATATTTTGTAGGGACCAATTTTCGGCATATTGAAAGAGGTCGTCTCGATCAAATTCATCTTCAGACTTTCGATGTTGATATCGGATCAGATGTTTAGTCAGTCCAGGGTAATTTTGGATTAGGTGCCCTTTTATCCTCTGGTTTTCTAAGAGATCGAATAATCGTTCCGCTAAGTAGGGGGAGGAGAAATGGCTGAATAGCAGCTGGTACTCGCCTGTGCGAGGTCCGTATTCTTCTTTTGATAGCTCTCTTGTAGCTAGTGATGGCAGGAGAGACTCTGCGGTGTCGATTGAAAAGTGGAAGGTCCCACATTCCCTATACCCAAGTTGTTCCATCACCAAAAAACGATAATCTCCTTCATATCCATCTTTTAACTCGGCCGGCAAAAGGATGCTATCCCGCGTTTGATGGATCGAAAGCGCCTCTGCTTTTAAGGGCAGGCGAGGATTAAATTCAGTGATTTCTTTCAGGTGGATAAACCTGCCCGCGATACCCTCTGCGAACAGGCTTAACGATGACTCAATTTTTGAAAGGGCTACGCTCAAGAGGTACTGATTCAGGGAAGCAGAACATCAACGATATCAGCAACAGCCTGCTGGACAGTCTCGTCATCTGATATCGCACTGACAATGGAGACTTCAGCTGCTCTACGAGGTTCTATGCCGCCAGTGATTAGATCGCCCGTATAGATCAAGAGTCTTGTGCTTACTCCTTCTTCGAAGCCATGTTGTCTGAGATTCCTCACTTTTGACCCGATTGTTGCCAATCTCGTCGCGATATCGGGCGTTACTCCCGACTCATGCGCGATTATTTCTGATTCTGACTCGATGTTTGGGTAGTCAAACTCTAGACTGACAAATCTCTGTCGCGTGCTCGGTTTTAAATCCTTGAGCACGCTCTGGTAGCCGGGATTGTATGAAATGACCAGCAAGAACTCTGAGTGCGCATGCAAAAGTTCACCGGTCTTATCTATTGGCAGTATTCTTCGATGGTCAGTAAGCGAGTGAATGAGGACAGTGGTGTCCTTCCTCGCCTCGACAATCTCGTCGAGATAGCAAATTGCGCCTGATCGAACGGCTTGAGTAAGGGGGCCATCCGACCAAACGGTCTCATCCCCCTTTAAAAGGTATCTTCCTACCATGTCCGTCGCTGTAAGATCCTCATGACAAGACACTGTGATTAGGTCTTTCTCTCCCGATCTTTTCTCTTCGTCATTCAACAACCAGTTCATATGCTCAACAAATCTGGTTTTGCCACATCCCGTTGGACCTTTTAGTAGTACGGGCAATTTAGCTTGGTAAGCGGCCTTGAATACCTCGATTTCATCCGCCAAGGGTAAGTAAAAAGGTGCTTCGACGCTGGCCATGCTAGTCCCAAATCCGATAAGTGGTTTTTACTCTCGCGGAAGACTATACGCTAAAAATGATAGGATACGAGTACCAGGTGTTCAGATTGGTCAGCAATGAAAGAAAATGATGAGATTCTAGAAGTTACTAGCGCGCTCGTGCCGCCATTACTCTCAGCGCTTGACGCTCTTCAGATGGCCAGCAGATTCATGCACCCACCCAACATCGCGGCTGTAGTAGAGGTAATTTCGGATAAACAGCTTGCAGTTCGCGATGGCCTGAAAGCTTTTCAATCAGCGGAATGGCCGGAAAATCTTGAGCGTTTTTACGTCGCGGTTAAGGAATCTGCGGAAAATGCCTTGGAGGCTTTCGTTGCCTTTGATGAAGCCGTGAAACAAGCAGAGCCTGCAATGACTGCTTACAAAGCAATGGGGTTAGTAATAAAGTCGGTCGAGTCCATGTATCCCGTCGCCTCAATGCTTGCTCCTGTCAGTCGATTTTATTTGGAGGATTCATCTCGGAGTGACGATTTACTTCTCAAACGTCTTGAGGACGCAGATACGTCGAAGCCAGATGTGGGCGTTATGCATGCTAACAACTCAGGTCGTGAAAGAGGCGGCTTTTCTATGTACGTTCCAGAATATTATGAAGGAGAGGAAACGCCGTTGGTGGTTGCTCTTCACGGTGGAAGTGGGCATGGAAGAAACTTCCTTTGGAGTTGGTTGGTCGCGGCGAGATCAAAAAATGCGATCCTAGTCGCCCCCACCTCGCTTGGTGGAACATGGGCGTTAACAGATCCTGAAAGGGACATTCAGCATCTTGAATCACTAGTGTCTTACGTAGGAAAAAATTGGAATATAGATTCGAAGAAAATACTCCTTACAGGCATGTCTGATGGCGGAACATTTACCTATGTCGCGGGACTGGGGAAAAAAAGCGTCTTCACTCATCTCGCTCCTTGCTCAGCATCTTTCCACCCTATGTTGTTAGAGGCGGCTGAGGCAGAGCGCTTGAATGGCTTGCCGATTTATTTGATCCATGGAGCCCTAGACTGGATGTTTTCAGCCGAAGTGGCCAGGTCAGCAAAGGAGTCCTTTTTGAAGGCGGGTTCCAGCATCGAATATCACGAGGTCGAGGATTTATCGCATGTATATCCCAGAGAATTCAGCGCGAGGATATTAGACTGGATGATGGAGAATCGTTTGTGACTGAAATCGAAATTGTCACCTTCGATCCAAAATACTCCGACGCTTTCGCAGAATTAAATTATGCGTGGATAAGGACCTATTTCTCGATAGAAGAAGAGGATCACCGTTCCCTAGATCATCCCTACGATTATGCTATCGGCCCAGGGGGCGAGATATTCTTTCTGCTGAGGGGCGATCAAGTGATCGGAACAGTGGCTATGGTCCCAGTCAATAGCAAAGAGACTAACTTAATGACCTTCGAGCTCGCCAAAATGGCTATTGATCCGGCTTTTCAAGGACAAGGGCTAGGCCACAAGTTACTATCGCACTGTATAGATTGGGCGAGAGCAAAGGGAGCCAAATACATTGTCTTAACCACAAACGATATTCTCAAACCTGCTCTACGGGTTTACGAGAAAGCTGGTTTTGCTGAAGAAACAGACAACTTTGATAATCGTTATCGTAGAGGTAATTTGACTATGCGACTAGTTCTGTAGATGGTCAGTCATTGGGGGTAATGCTGAAGTTCAGATTAGCAGCGCTTTTATACGCCTCTCTAGAGGTCAGTCTGCCCGAATAATCAGATAAATTAGAACTTAGCTCGAAACCATAGGCTTCTGCCCAAGTCAGGATGGTCGTCATCAGTAAATCAGCTCCACTGAATTTAGCTCCAACAAGATACTCATTACTCTCAAGGAAGCTGTCTGCTACCCGTATCTGTTTGTTGAAGCCATCTATAGCGGCTTCAACGGCGGCAGGCGCTGCGCCATATAGCGACTCTAAATCTCGATGTTTTCTAATCACGTAAAGAGTATGCGCATCCAACTCCATTTGGATGAATGATATCCATTGGTTGTATAAAGCTCGGTCTTTTGTGTACGGCTCGGGAATAAATCGCTTTTGCCCATAGGTATCGAAAAGGTATGTAACAATAGCGGCGCTTTCAGTCAAAACGAACTGCTCGTCTGTTAGAACTGGGATTTTCTCTTTTGGGTTGAGGTTACGGAATTCTGATGTTTGCGTGAAACCTCCCCTCGATCCTATCAATTTGGGTTCGTAGTCGAGCCCAAGCTCATGGCAAGCCCAGTGAGCCCTCATAGTACGGGATGTCGCACCCCCCCAGATTGTGATCACTTGTTCGCCTCGTCTCCCGCCGTGTTTGCTTTCTTGTTCTCGTAGTAGACCAAGAAGATTACGCCCAGCAAAGCCCATATAAAGAGAGTTGCCCACTCGGCAGGCCAGACTAAAGCGCTTGGGCTCCATGGCAAAAACCCAGACAAGAGCATTAAGGACATTAATACAGCCCCAGAGCCGACGAGATTCCCATGCTTTACCTTAAATGGTCTGGGCATCTCAGGCTCTTTTTTTCGTAAGACGAGAAAAGATATCGCTACGAAAAGAAATGCCACGGTGACGGCAAAGCTACCGCTGTTAATCAACCAGACTAGTATTGTTTCCCCAAAAAACGGAGCCAGGGAAGAAATCACCCCTATTGCCGTAATGGCGACATGAGGAGTCTTATATTTTGGATGGATCTTCCCAAGATATTTTGGCAATTTGCCTGACTCTGCGAGTGCGAAGATCACGCGAGAGCCGCCAATGATGAAAGCGTTCCAACTTGTTAGAATACCGCCAATGCCGCCGATCACAAGCAAGCTTCCTGCCCATGAACCACCATACAGGTTCGCCCATAATTCACTGGCGGCATCGGCTGAAGCCATCTCGGAAGATTCTAATTGATCGTTAGTTAGTGCCACGCCAACCGAAATAGAAATTAAGATGTACCAGAGAACTGCTAAACCGATTGACAGAGAAAGTAGCACCCCGAGTTTTTTTGGATCCACGTCAATCTCTTCTGCAGATTGAGGTATTACATCAAATCCGACGAGCATGGCCGGCACCATGATTAGGACCATGAGAATACCACTAGCAGGGGTTGCGAACAGAGGCGCTGCTTTCGCTAATTCACCCTGAATAGAGGCACCAAAGATCAGGACCAGACCGCAGGCGAGGATCATACCGGTGACGATTGTCTGAAGGATCGCAGCGGTTTTAATGCCCACATAGTTTACCGCTGACACAATTAATGTGGCCAACACCCCAATTAGAGCATAACTAATGTCGACGTCCGCATTACGTACAGACCAAAGCGTGCCTAGTTTTAAATCTGGAACCAAGTAAGCGATTGCTTTTGGGAGTGCTACTGCCTCGAACGCGCAGACATTGATATAAGAGAACAGCAGAGCCCAAGTACATACGAACGACCATCGATCTCCCAATGCTCGAGACGTATAAATGTGTTCCCCGCCGGCTCTCGGCATCGCCGAGGCGAGTTCACCATAGGTAAGTCCAATCAGGGTGACGGCGATTCCCCCAATCGAAAAGGCGATGACAGTCCCTAACGTTCCTGCTGAAATTAGCCAATAGTTGGTGACGAGAACCCAGCTCCAACCAATCATTGCTCCAAAAGCAAGTGCAAGAACCTCGCGCCCCTTTAGGATTTTTTGGAATCCTGACGATGTCTCGTTTTGAACTACACCCATTGT
Source organism: K189A clade bacterium (assembly GCA_902631405.1). GTDB lineage: Bacteria > Pseudomonadota > Gammaproteobacteria > Pseudomonadales > Azotimanducaceae > UBA4421. The sequence goes on from CACOYI010000002.1 coordinate 58,874, forward strand.
TTGATCGCTGATTTCACTTAAATATGCACCGGATTCTAATCATAATATGTCTTCAGTTATATTTTGCTTTTAGTTGGGTGCATGGACGCTCCGCATAAGAAGTTTTTTTGGGAGAATGCTTTGAGTAGCTCGATATCCTTTTCGCATAGACACAAAGATTTTGAAATTGCTCTTTCAGACGAAGGAGTTCTAGAACTCTACTTGGATGGTTGTCTCAGAAAAAAGAGAGAGCGCGGGACGAAGGAACCTCAATACGTGTGGACGAATGTTGAGTTAGAGTGGGAGGAGCATCACTACATTGAGGCTCGGTATTGGGCGTCGGTAGACGATCTTCAAATAACAGTAAATGGCGCCCCGCTTCTCAAAGGCTCCTTTAAGAATTGAGGTGTTACAAAAATGTCGACCTCCTTCCTCAGCAAAAAACAAATTGATGAATTCGGACGGTGTGGCTTCCTCGTCCTAAGTTCGCTGATCAACGATACTTTAGTTGAAGGACTGTTGGAAGAAATACGTGGCAACCTTGAGCCACTAAGGGAGCCTGTTGAATTTGAAGCCGATGTTGGTTACCCCGGCGCTCCCGCGGGTAGAGAGTCTGAAGGCGGGAAAACACCGCGACGCTTGCTTCAGGCGCTCTCTAGGTCAGAGATCTTCGAGAAAATTTTAGGATTGTCGAGTGTAAAAGGGGCATTGAGAGATCTACTTCACACCGACCGTCTTCTAGTCTCAAGGAATCACCATAATTGCATCATGACCAAATACCCAGGATTTAGTAGTGAGACGAATTGGCATCAGGATATACGGTATTGGTCTTTTGAGAGAGCTGAATTGATCTCCGTTTGGTTCTCCCTAGGGGAGGAGAATTTAAAGAATGGTGGTTTACGAATTATTCCAGGTTCCCACAAGCGGCGCTTATCGGAGACTCGTTTTGATGATAGAAAATTTCTTCGAACAGATTTGCCCGAAAATCAGCGATTAATCGACCAAGCGGAAAACGTGAAACTGTCAGGTGGTGATGTTCTGTTTTTTCACTGTAAAGTTTTCCATGCTGCCGGGAGCAACGAAACTGATTCGCCCAAATTCTCTCCCGTTTTCACAGTGCACACGAGTGACAACGAACCACTGAGCGGTACTAGATCTGCTGAATTGTCGAGCTACTCCATCTGCTGATTTTTGGGGATAACAAAATGAACGATGATGATTTAGAGCTTTTTTTCGAAGAAATGAAGAGCGTCAAGCCTCTATCCCAGGTGAGAATCGACAAGAACAATAAGCGATCTTTGACTAAAGATGAGAGTAAAAAGAACGCTAGAAGCAACGCTGAGAGCTTCGAGGTCGCGGTTGAGTCAATGTTCGTCTTATCCGAGGTACCTCAAGTAGAGCCCTTGGAGTTCTTAGAATGGAAACAAGTTGGTGTGCAAAATGCCGTTTTCGATAAGTTGAAAAGAGGCTCTTACGCGATCGAAGGGGAACTGGACCTTCATAGAAAGTTTGTTGAAGAAGCAAGTAAAGCGGTTTGGGAGTTTTTAAAGAAAGCGTCTGTGTCTGGCTGGCGCTGCGTCCTCATTAGTCATGGAAAAGGGGAGAAAAGTCCCACGCCCGCTCGTTTAAAAAGCTTTTTAGCGAGGTGGCTCGTTGACCACCCTGAGGTCATAGCTTACTCCTCCGCGCAACGATTTCATGGAGGCGTCGGCGCGCTTTATGTTTTACTTAGAAAGTCTGACCTTGAGAAAGAGACGAATAGAGAACGCCACGGCTTGAAAAGTGAATACGAGAGCGATGAAGGACTTCTTACGAACAAAGATATGCTTTAAAGCCCTGTACACCTCCATCGGGAGAGGTTGATGGAACAATCACGTTAGCTCCCGTCTCCGCCGCCTTGTTTCGCGCTAGAATGGCCAACTCACCGCTTACACTCGTAGCACTACGATCGATTAGTATTTTGTCCCTAGTTTGGCTGGATACTTCTGCGACAAGCTCACAATTAACTATGTCCTCTTCGGTTCCCTGTTTGACTAAGGCTCCCTGATCGGAGAGTTCAACGAAAGCGCAACCTGGAAAAAGAAGCGTCGCAGCATAAAGTAAAATCTGATTTCTCATCTGGGGATATTCTCCTGTTAGCTATATCCTGCCTTTCCCGAGTTCTAATATGCCTCTACCGATATTTAAACGTAAAACATCACTTGCTCCCTCCGCAAGCCTCCATGCTCTAACCTTTTTATAGAGAATTGCGAGTGGGTGATTTTCAACTAGTGCGACCCCTCCGACAAGTTGTATTGCTGTATCGACCATCTCGCCAATTGCCTCTGTTGCAAAAACTTTTGTTGCCATGGCTTCGTTCACGACATTCTCCCCAGAATCGGCGAGTCTCGCGGTCCTATAGAGCATGCTTCTGAGAGCGTAGGCTTTGATCCTGAGGTTGGCGTATTGCCAACGCACGACTTCCTTGTTGCCTCTAGCTGTTCCGGATTTATCTTTACTTTGCAGATGGTCTTTCAATAAGGCGAGCACCCACAAAGCAAAACCGCTCGCCTCAGCGGCAAAGAGAAGACGAGTATCGCCAATTTGTTTCATTGCTTTGGGTAATCCCTTTCCCGCAGAACCAATAACGTTGGACTTAGGAACTTCAACGTTTTTGAATTGAAACGCTGCATGATGCGAACCGTCTAGCGACGTAAACTTTTCCTCAATGACTACACCAGGACAGGCAGTATCGACGACTACCATGGATGGTCCTTTACCCTCTATCTGCACTAAGGTGTTGATGAAGTCAGCATCTTCGCCACCCGTAACATAAGATTTTTGCCCGTTAATACGGAGCAGATCCCCGTCCTCTTGAGCATTGGTCGGTGAGACATTGTCTGGCTCCGTAAAACCGAAACTGCATCGAATCCTTCCGTTCATGAGCGGCTTTAAATGCGAGTCGATGAGCGGGCCAGTGGCAGCGCCGAGTACGCCAGGGCTAGGACCAAAGCATGCGCCTAATTTGTTTGGGTTATAAGATGCAAGAGCTTCTCGTGCTATACAAAGTTCGATTTGAGATGACTCGAGACCGCCAAACGCCTTGGGCTGGGTCATACGATATATTCCAGCCTCCTTCGCGAATCTGATGATTTCGTCTCGAGTTGCAGTTGCTTGTCCTGTTATATTTTGAACTAAATGATCCTCTGCAAATTGGTGGCATTTTTCTCGAAGCGCAAGTTGATCAGGATCTAAAAATTCAGGCATTATCGTTGCACCTATATGCTGGTGGAGACAAGGAAGATTACGAGGAGTAGCATAACAAGCGTGATCCCGCTCATGGAATAGAAAAGTAGAGTTTCATTTCTCTCTGCTTTTAGTATTTGCTCCTCCATCTCATCGCTAGTCATATTGCTCGCAACAGAACTTAATCGATATCGGGTAATTCCGTCGCGTTTTGGCAATTTAATGAAGATTTCCGGTATTTCTTGTAATCGTTCGGCGATATCACCAAAGGGAATGCCGGTAAGCTTGGCCAGCGTTATCGGATGCAGGGCGGGTGAGCTTTTATTTTCTTCTGAATACAACCGGAAACATTCATAGAGATTCATGATTTGTGAAATTTTTCCGCGAAAGCGAAATTTGAATAGTTGTGTTCCGAACATTCTCTAGACCTTATTTCCAGTCCACCCATGGACAGGGGAAACTAGCCTAGACATTACTTGTTAGCAAGAATCGCGGCTCGAATTGGCGCAGGATATCCCTCCACGGTTTTGGTCGAATCCGCAGGATCGAGTGCCTCTTCCAATGATTCAAAGCCCATCCATTTTGTTGACCTTTGTTCCGCAGTAGTGGTCTTGGAGATGTCGATGAGATTGACATCTTGGAACCCTGCTTCAAAGCACCAATCCATAAGAGTTTTATGGTCTGGTATGCAACTAATGTTTCGCATTCTGGCATATCGATCTTCGGGAAAAATAGAAGCGCCTTGCATAGTCACAATGGACTCGATTACTGCCCTTCCTCCAGGTTGAGTCAAATCAAAAATTTGTCGGACGTGATTTTGAGGATCATTTCGATGGTATATAACCCCCATACTAAAAACGGTATCAAATTTTGGGTTCTTTGGGATCTCCTCCACGCGCAGTGGTAGTACCCAGTTTCTGTCGTCCTGCAAAAAGTGCTGAATAGCTAGGTGCTGCATGCAATATAAAGGGGTGGGATCTATTCCAATTACTTGCTTTGCGTTGGCCGCAATCATTCGCCAGCCGAAATAACCGTTACCGCTGCCTATGTCCAAAACCCTTTGACCTTGGAGACTCCCAATTGCTGATTTTATCCGGTCCCATTTCATGTCCGAGCGCCATTCGCTGTCAATGTAAAGCTCATTAATGCTAAAAGGACCCTTTCGCCAGGGCCTCAGTTGCATCAATGGCCTCTCGACTTTGACCAGATCCTCAGTAAGCAGTCCGTGAGCCGTAATCGCTATGCATGAATCTAGAGCCGCGCTCGTCTTTTCTGCGATAGGGAGGCTTTCAATGGCCTTTATCCAACGGCTCATATCACCGTGCGAATTAATATGTAAGCGATCTTGAACGAGACCGCTAGGCCAGGTTAGCAAGTTGTCGGGAAGGTCAAAAACGTCGTAAGTCAATCGACTACTTATGTGCTAGAAAAGATACCCAGTTCAAGCATCGGAACCATGAATTAACCCTTGTGAAGCCGGCTTTTGAGAGCCGATTTTTGTGATCAGCTTCACTCTCTAGAATCATCACGTTTTCCAGTGCTTGTCGCTTCTGGCTAATTTCTAATTCGCTGTATCCTCTTTCTTTCTTCCAATTCAGGTGAATAGCGTTAAAAAACTCATTGAGGTTCCGCTGATCGTCGGTGATTTTCTCTGAGAGGATCATCAGTCCATTTTCTGGCATTTCTCGCCAAATCCGAGCGATGAGTCCATCGCGTAGTGTTTTTGGAATGAACTGTAAGGTGAAGTTCAGGACCACTACACTCCCAGTTATGGGATAGTCCAGAATGTCCTGACAGACAAATGTTGCTCGTGTGTCGTCTATGGATTGTCTAGCTCGATCAATCATCGCTGGTGAGTTGTCTATACCTATTATCTCTACGCCAGCCTCTTTGGAAATGGAATTAAGTATCTCCCTGCTAAGCGCGCCTAGGGAGCAACCGAGATCGTTTACGACCCCTTGTTCTTTCAGATGGGAGGCCACGATGACGCCAATAAGATTAATAATTGTCTGATATCCAGGTATCGACCGCCTCGCCATGTTCTCGAAGACATCGGCAACCTTCTCATTGAAAACGAAATCCCCAACCTCCGAGAGAGGTGAGCGGTACAGTTCGTCCCTTTTCATTATCCAGTCCCTAAATCCCCTGCCAGGTAGTATCGAATATAAGCTATAGTCATCGAAATGTTTTCGTTTATTTTTAGGCCCCGTCAGAGGACTCTGTAAAATGGATTTAGACGCATTTAAAACTGTTGTGGGAGAATTTGCGACGGGCGTTGCTGTAGTGACGGGAGCGAAAGATGACGCGCCTTACGGTTTTACTGTTCAGACTTTTGTATCTCTTTCTTTGAAACCAGCGCTGATATCAGTCTGTCCTGCGAAAACTGCGGTTAGCTGGCCCGAAATAAGAGGGAGCGGACACTTTTGTGTGAACATCCTCTCCCAGGATCAAAGAGAGCTCTCAGATACGATGGCTGGCGATGAAGATCTCAGATTCAAAGACGTGGATTGGAGACCGGGAGAAACGGGATCGCCTGTTCTTGCGGGAGCCCTATCATATGTCGACTGCAGACTATTTAGGGAGTTTGAAACCGGAGACCATACAATTGTGGTGGGAGAGGTTTTAGACTTTGGTGTCAGTAGTGATTTGAAATCCCCGCTTTTGTACTTTCGGGGCGAGTATGGCCAATTTGGAGGAAAAATATGAAATTACATTCTCGAGTCTGCGATATTTTAGATATTGAGAAACCTATAGTGCTAGCAGGTATGGGGGGTGCAAGTTGTCCAGCTCTCGCTGCTGCAGTGTCCAATGCCGGGGGATTAGGCGTGCTAGGAGCTGCCTCGTGTGGACCAAAGCAGCTAAGGCAATGGATTCGTGAAACCAAAGAACTAACGGACAAACCCTTTGGCGTAGATACGCTATTGCCAGCCTCTGTTCGGCGGGCGAACTATGAAGAAATGGATGGCCCCACACCAGCCGACCTCCTCCCCGATCGTCAATCTTTTGCCAAGGATTTTATGGAGCGAGAAGGCTTGGAGCTTGGCGAAGAGCCTCCGGCTGTGAATAGGGATAAAGATGAACCTGCGATGTTTACGGCTGAGTTCTTCGACGCGCAAATGGAAGTCATTATACAAGAGGGTGTACCTGTTTATGCGTCAGGGCTCGGTAATCCTGGCCCCTGGATGGATGGTCTTAGGGCCAATGGTACGAAAGTAATGGCAGTTGTCGGAGCTGTCAGACATGCTATCCAAGTGAAATCCTCTGGTTTAGATATTATCGTGGCACAAGGCCATGATGGTGGAGGACACAATTCTCCCGTGGGGACAATGGCGCTTATTCCTCAGGTCGTCGACGCCGTTGGGGATACGCCTGTTCTCGGTGCTGGGGGTATTACTGACGGAAGAGGTGTGGCTGCGGCAATGATGTTGGGCGCTGAGGGAGTTTGGGTTGGGTCCGCCTTCCTTGCCTCCGAAGAGGCCAATATTTTTGATTTTCAAAAGCAAGCGATTGTCGATTCCACAGAAGAAGGAACCTCAGTTTCTAGAACGGTAACGGGTAAGCCAGCTAGAATTATTCGGTCAAAGTGGACCGAGCACTGGGTTACAGAAGATGTTGAGCCTCTTCCTATGCCTTACCAAGGGATAGTGTCGGGCCCGGTAATGGCGGCTGCGAATCGTGAGGGCAGAGGCGATATTAATCCCGGTTTCGCGGGTCAAGGAATAGGGATGATAAAGTCAGTTCGGCCAGCCAAGGATATTTTTGACGAGCTTGTGTACGGAGCAGAGCAGGCGCTTTCGCGATCAACCAACTTGTTAAGATAGTTATCTAGCAAGCCAGAGATTACGAGGTCTATGCTTTCGAAAGGGCCTCTAGGCACGACCAATCGATATTTCCCATCTTTCCGTTTGGATTGATCGGCTGGATACAGACGTGGTCCGCACCCGCGTCAAAGTGTTCTTGCAATCGCTTCTCGATTTGAGCTTGTGTCCCCAGAGCAAAGGTCGTGTCCATAAAACGGTCGCTGAGTGAATTGATGTCTTCCTCGCTCAGCCCCATGCGCAACCAGTTATTTCTATAATTTGGGAGTCCCTGGTAAATTTTCGCTGTTGGTCTGGCGAGATCTCTAGCCTTTGGGAGATCTGGCTCCAACATAACCTTTTGCTCCACACACAACTTCTTATCTTTGCCCAGAATTTTTCTCGCGAACTCGGTGTGTTCCGGGGACGTGAAATATGGATGTGCCCCGTCAGTTTTTTCTGCTGCAAGCTCGAGCATTTTTGGACCCAGTGCCGCTATGAGTGTCTTTGGTTTTTCAGAACTGGCAATTCCGGTATAAGGAGATGCCTCCATTTTTGATAAGTAATCTCTCATCGTTTTGACGGGCGGGCCATATTCTAATCCGCGGACGCCCTCTACTAAGGGTTTGTGTGAGACTCCCATACCCAAAACAAATCGATTCTGTGATTGTTCTGCCAGTGTCTTCTGCGCGGCCAGCATGACTCCGGGCTCCCGGTGGTAGATATTCACGATTCCAGTTGCAAGGTGCAGTTTGGTTGTCACATTTAGCAGCAGACTCGACGTGGTAAGAGGATCTTTACCCACCGTCTCTGGGAGCCAAAGTGCTCCATATCCAAGTGACTCGATTTTTTGAGCCGCTCTTATCGAATCTTCTGTGCTAAGCCCATCGAGGAAATACCAAACACCTAACTTCCCTAAATCCATCCCAGCTCCCCGTTAATTCCCGATTTATGCGGAAGCTTACGAGTAATTCGAAGCAAAACAAGCTTTCGCAAAAAAGAATATCAATGGTTTTTCCTCGAAGGTGTAGAATGGGCTATGCAAGAGAAGATTAACGAGGAAAAAAGGGGTGCAACCCTCGTTAGTGATTCAGATTCAGATTCAGGTTCGAAGGCGTCATTTGCCTCGAAAAAACCATCGATCGCGTCGCTAGCAGTACCCTCGATTTTGAGTAACCTCAGCTATTCGCTGGTAGGCATGGTTCAAACTAAATTTATAGGGGAGTTCGGCGCAGAAGGTTTGGCGGCTCTTGGTGCCGGCCAGAGAATATTTTTCGCTATGCAAGCCGTCTTGATGGCGGTAAGCGCTGGCACTACGGCCCTTGTCGCCAGAGCGTGGGGAGCGGGGGATTACGAAGAGGCAAGTAGAGTGACGATGGCCTCATTAGTGCTCGCAGGCATCTTGGGGGTTTTGATCGCTTTTTTTGGATTTTTTCTTGCGCATCCTGTGGCCGGTATTTTTGGTCTTTCTCCCGAGTCCGTTAATCTGGCCGCTCGAAATATCCAATGGCTTTCGTTTTTTAATTTAGCGTTCGCAATTTTTTTCATCTTCTCGGCGAGTCTGCGAGCGTCAGGGGATGCCTGGACCCCACTTTGGACGGGAATTGGCACTAATATTTTAAATTTACCTTTGGCTTATGCCCTTGTCTTTGGAGCTTGGGGTTTCGCGAGAATGGAGGTTGCCGGTGTTGCGGTGGCAGCAGGCATTGCTTTTAGTATGTCTAGCGTCGTGCTTTTGGTTATGTGGGTTAAACAGAAATTCCGGATTACCCACTCCAGGGGCGGTTGGTGGCGCCGAGCTAGACTTAAATCTCTGCTCGATATTGGTTACCCAGCCGCCGTGGAGCAGGGCGTATTCCAACTGGGATTCTTTGTATTTCTCATGTTGATCGGTAGAGTTTTCGGAACAGAGGCGTTCGCGGCTTATAACATTGGCGTTAACATTCTTAGTTTATGTATGACTGTAGGATTTGGTTTTTCGATCGCCGGATCGACTCTTGTCGGTCAGTACTTGGGTGCCAAAGACCCAGCTGGTGCGGAGAGAAGTGGATGGCGGTCTATGACCTTTGCCGCGATAACGATGGGCTCTATGGGTTTAACCATAATCTATTTTGCCCCTGAGTTATCCCGCTATTTCATTGGTGATAACGAGCTGACAGTTACTTATACCGTCCAGTTCATCTATTTGTTAGGGGCGATGATGCCTTTGATGGCGGTCGAATTTGCCATCGGGGGGGCGCTTCGAGGCGCCGGAGACACCCGTTTTCCATTGATTGCCACTATTTTGGGATTAATCGTAATGAGGTGTGGTTTTGCCTCGATCGCAGTATATCTTGGGCTTGACGTCTTCTGGGTTTACGCCGCTTTGGTCGGAGATTACGTGCTAAAAAGTTTATTGTTGATATGGCGATTCCGAAAAGGACGTTGGAAGACATTGGTTCCCTCACCGAACTATATGTAGGCTTCATTGGGACGACAACGGAGAGTTACTCTTTCTTATCTCTGTGGATGATACGTCGTTGCGAAATAGATTTTGCGGAACTGAATCACAACAATCCAGAAGCGTTTTTGGAATATCTAGATCCTGAAGTTCCATGAATTTCTCGTTAATGAGCCGACCGAATACGAGAAATTTTATTTTGCTTTTGTATATTCGATTTAGAGCTTCTTCGCGCTTTACCGGGTCTCTCCCGTAAAATTTTGGATCCGCTATACGAAGAATGGTATCTGCGCCGACGACAAAGGTTGCCATTGGAAATAAACCGATCTTCTGATCAAAAGTCCCGGCGTTTGTTATCCAAACTGGATATTTTGATAAGCCATCAAGTCGTTCCGACAGCGTTAGATAGTCCAGGGGTGGCTTGTCAGAATTAACGACGGTAATTTCGAAACTTCCACTCAGTCCAGTTATCTTTTCAGCCTGCTCAAGCATCTCGACATGACCATCGTGCAGAGGATTAAACGAGCCGGGAAAAACCAATTTACCTTCATGTTCTTTTGTTGCGTTTGAACATATCTCATCGAGGAAGAGTTTTTGCCAAGCTGATGGTGCATGGAATTCCTGTCTGGCAATAGCATCGTTTGAATTTTCCCATTCGTCTTTCAGAAGGGCGTACGAGATGGTTATTTGTATAGCCTCCAACAATTTTATTTCCTGTTCCTTTCTAGAGGATTGCTTTTCCAAAACGATTGTAAAGCTGAAGGTTGACTCCATCGTTTGGATACACCAGTGCGCCTGTGTTTGTCCCCGTTTTGCTTCTTTAGTAGAAAGTGAGGCCGTTAGTCCAAGTCCAAAAATCTTATTTTGACTGTGGTCACTAAGCTCTCTGGCTCTCAGAAAAGCGGATACAGAGAGTTGTCGTGATACATTTTCCGACACTGCCTTCTCTTCGCTCTTGCTTATCAATTCAGAGAGCGACTTACTCGAGTAAGGGATATGAATTTCTAACGCGGTTGAAGAAGCTCCAGCTGTTGTTAGGAGATCGCTAACTAATAAGCTGCCTCCCCCCGTCAGATGGAAGACACCCTGCCAAGGTGATTCATGGAATTCTTCGGCCCACTCACTCATTCGGCATTAATCCATCAGAAACTGATTAACTCTCTCTACAAATGGTTCCAGTTGATCATGATGGACCCAATGTCCTGCATCTTTAAAGGAGATGCTCTCAACTTTGCACCGAAATCGAGCTACTCTCCCATCCTTTTCTGGATCAGACGCCCATGATTCCTCTCCCCTGACGAGAAGAGTCGGGCACGAAATATTTTGGTAAAGCTCTCCAGATTGGTCAAACGGTAATCCTATCGGCGAGAAGTTTCGTACATAGTTGTCGAACTTCCAACTGTAGGTTCCATCCTCATTCTGATTACTTCCATGAATAGTAAGATGCCGAGCTTGTTCAGTTGAGAGGTGAGGGTTTTCTTCTTTCATCCTCTCGAACGCCTCCTCGATACTAGGGTAGCGTTTGACTCGCCGCGCAGAGGACTGCCTTAAGTCGCTAAACCAAGCCTCTAGCCTTTTCTGTATCGGTATATTAATGCGCTCCTCAATCATTTTTGGGGGCGGCCCCATGCCCTCAATAGCAATCAATTTCCTTACGTTTTGAGGGTGTAGCGCTGTGTAGAGGAGTGAGATTGCGCCTCCAAGCGAATGCCCCATGATCACGACGTCTTCCATTTTCTTTTGGTGTATTAACTGAGCAATGTCATACACGTAATCGATCTGATTGTAGGCTCCTCCGATCATCCACTGACTGTCTCCGTGGCCTCTAAGGTCAGGTGCAATAACGTGATAGTCGTTTCTATAATATTCAGCCAACCAGTCCCAGTTTCGGCAATGATCTCTACCACCGTGTATGAGAAGCATTGACGGCTTGTCTACGTTACCCCAGTCGACATAATGCAGTCGCAGCCTCTGCGAAAAGTAACTGTGTGATGTTGGTCCAAGCATTTTTGATCCTAGTGTTTTTGGAATACCGGTCTCAGTGAATCGACAGATTTTAGATTCCTGTGAGCATTATTTCTGGCTAAACAGTAGCGTGAAATCTACGGGGACTGTTTGAGTGATCGAGGGAAGCCCGGCTATTTCTCTCAACGCTTCGATACCAGCGATTAGCCCAAAGCGGCCGGGATCTAAGAAGAAGAGACCGTCGTTTGAGACGTGAAAGTTATTTTCGTCAAGTTTGCGCACGGAAACGCTTACCGTCAGGTTTTCGCTCAGACCGACGATATTGAGGCCTCCAGCAAGTTGGTATTTTATTTCTTCGTTTACTGCCAGGTCGTTGAAAGGATCTAGATCCAAAGAGGATGAGAATTCGATTGTTGGAAAGAGCGCTTCTTTGAATAACATTTCAAGCATTCTCTCATTTCTAATGGGGATCTTGGTCTCTAACGAATTGACTTCTATTTGGAAGCTCGCGTCACCAGAATCTGTAATATTTCCGCGAATACTGTTGAAGGTATGAACTTCTGCGATTCGATTCGCTTTTATTGAAGAAAATGTAAGCACAGATTGGGATGGATCGAGAGTCCAATCTGCTTGGGCCGGTGTAGAGATTTGTCCGAAGACTCCGGCGAGCACTAAACTCAAAAATGCTTTTTTTTTCATTGTGTTATTTTCCGAAGTTGTTTTATGGTGTTCCGGCTTTTTTGAAAGGAGCGTCGTGAACTTCAATCCGACTAGATTTAAGGCTCTTACATTCTTCCGGATCAGAGGAACTCGATGTCAGGATGTAGAGGTTTCGATGATCGTCCAACATACACGCGAATGCTCCACGATCGGTGTCAATTTGGTGTGTAACCTCACCACCTTCGATTTGGCGGATACATTTGTTTGAGCTCGGCGAAGCACTCCAAATACCTTGTTGAGCATCTAGGCAAATACCGTCGGGTACAGAACCTTCTGGAAGCTTGCACCATAATCTCTTGTTAGTAAGACCTTGATCTGCATCGATATCAAAGGCGGTAATCTGTCCAGCGAATGTCTCCGCGACAATCAGGGTTTTATTATCTGGCGTTATCACGGCTCCGTTTGGGAAGGACATATCTTCATCGGCTAATGATGCCTCGCCACTCGGATCACAAAGAATTAGCTCTCCTTGTCTAGGTTTTTCACCGCCATGTAGATCAAAGCCAAAATTGCCGACATAGGCATAGCCCTTTGCATTTACGACCATGTCATTCAATTTTCCGCTGGCGAGTTGGCTCAAATCTGAGTGCAGGTAGACTTTTTGTCCATCGAAGCGTCTGAGCTGACGAGAGGTCATCGCAACAAAGAGCAGATCGCCGTTGGGAAGCCAACCTAGCCCTGATGGCTGATCATCATCAAGTTTTAATACAACCTCTTTTTTACCATCCGGATCTATTTTTAGTATTTCCTGCGCATGCATATCGGAAAACCATAGGTGGCGGTCTCTCCAACGAGGACCTTCAGCGAAACAGAGGTTTTCTGTGAGTATCTGCGTCATGGCTAAGCTACAAAAGCTTCTCTATGGCGGTGCCAAGTTCCATGGGCTGGATCTGAGGTTCGAACCTGCTCTCAACATTTCCTGATCTGTTTACGAGAAACTTGGTGAAGTTCCAAGAAATGTCCTGAGCCCCGTCCTCTGTTTGCTTGCTATTTGTGAGCCACTCATAGAGCTGCGCTCGGTTGGCTCCGTTAACCTCTATTTTTTCGAATACTGGAAAGTCTACTTGGTATTTTTCAGTAACGAAGTTATAGATCTCTGAGTTGGTGCCAGGCTCTTGATTGGCGAACTGATTGCAGGGGAAGGCAAGAACGACGAGGCCCCGGTCTCGATATTCGGTATATAAGGTACGCAACCCGGCGTACTGCGATGTGAGTCCTCAACGACTAGCGGTGTTGACGACTAAGCACACCTTCTCGCGATAATCTCTGAAATCAACCTGTTTTCCCTGAATATCATTCATTTTGAAAGAGTATAGATTGAGCAACTTATTTCCTTGTTTGTTGTTATTGCTAATCCTAGCTTGTGGAGGCGCTTACGTGAATGATCTTATAAGTATTGCCGCCTTCTCTGAAATCAAGAGGTGGTTGGCAGTTTGGAGAGGTTCTGGTTAGTATTGGAAATTGGGGGACAGTGAGCCGAGCGGAAATAATTACTAGCTAGACAGCTTGAGATCCGGTTCAACAGTGTCTTGGATTAAACGAAGCATTAATGAAAAAGGTGCTTCAAATTGCAGAGGAAAGACTATGAGAGACGTAGTAATCGTAGATAGTGTTCGGACCGGTCTTACGAAAGCTTTTAGGGGAAGTTTCAACCTGACTCGCTCGGATGACATGCTGGCGCATTGTATTGATTCGCTTTTAGATAGAAATCCCAACTTGAGCCCGGATGAAGTGGAGGACGTCGTTGTTGGCGCAGCAACTCATGCTGGTGAACAAGATGGTAATTTGGCGCGGCTAGCGGTCGTACTATCCAAACTTCCAATCACAGTTGCGGGAGTATCAATCAACCGATTCTGCTCATCTGGCTTGCAGGCGATCGCGATAGCGGCGAATCAGATTGCCTCCGGACAGACAGAAGTGGCCATTGCCGGTGGTGTTGACTCTATTTCAATGCGCACCCGCCAGGAGCCAGGTAAAGCCAAACAGAATCAGCGGTTACTGGATGAAAAACCCGATATCTTCATGGCTATGGGCAATACTGCAGAGGTAGTTGCACGTAGGTACCAGGTAACCAGAGAAATGCAGGACGAGTATTCTCTGCAAAGCCAACAAAGATATGCCGCTGCGGTCGATGCAGGAAAGATTGCCGAAGAAATTGTGCCAATGAAGGCCACAATGCTGCAGGTGGACAAAGAAACTGGCGAAGAATCGCATGTAGAGGTTTTGGTAGATAAAGATGAATGCAATAGACCACAGACTACACTCGACGGATTAGCCAGCCTCCCTCCTGCATTTGAGGAGGATGGATCCGTAACAGCAGGAAATGCGTCGCAGTTATCCGATGGCGCGTCTATGACTCTTCTGATGACGGCGGAACGTGCCGCAGCACTCGGCTTGGAGCCGATGGGCGTCTATCGTGGCTTCACAATTGCCGGATGCGAACCGGATGAGATGGGAATCGGTCCCGTTTTTGCCATTCCGCGTCTTTTAAAGAATGCAGGCCTTAATCAGGATGACATTGACCTTTGGGAGTTGAATGAAGCTTTCGCCTCTCAGTGTCTCTATTGCCGTGATGCCCTGGGTATCGATAACGAGAAATACAACGTTCTAGGTGGGAGTATTTCCATTGGTCATCCCTTCGGTATGACGGGGTCTCGCCAGACAGGTTTAATACTTCGTGAGCTCAAGCGCCGCAATCAGAAATATGGTGTCGTCACTATGTGCATAGGTGGTGGACAAGGAGCTGCTGGTCTCTTTGAAGTCGCCTAGAGAGCAACGGCTGCAGAATATACCTGTCTCACGCGTTCGTGAGACAGGTACCTTTCATGAATGAATTTCCTCCGGTGAAGCTCTCATTTACTAGAGTGCTGTGTAGTCTTATTGGACGTTCTTACCCGCGCGTGAGACTAAACAATTCGTGTGACGAGTCTCAACGCCAAGTGGAAAAAGCCCCAAGTCTCTTTCTACTAGCCTTGATAGGTAGCATTGCGTCGCACACGCTTGCTTCTCCTGAGGAGGAATATAATGCACTCTCGGATCAGGAAGTTACTGGCCTAATAACTGAGTGGGCCTCATTGAAACCCGAACAAAGGAGAGCTTTGCTGTACGAGATTCGTTCCAGGATGGCCCTTCGTAGAAGCAGTTCTATTCAAAATCCTGATGAAAGGGAGTTAGAGCAACAAGCAATCTCGGGAAGGCAGTATGGGCGGCAAAATTTGATAGAAAGCCCCGTTATATTGAATAAGAAGTCCATAGAAATTCGCGTTAGGGGGATAAAAAACACGGAAACTGTTCGACCAATTAACTCGAAAAAGTATAGTCGTCTTGAAGGGGTCAACTCTATCCTCAGCTCCATGAGTGATGACAAACGTTTGCGAGCAATTAAGGAAGGAGGTGTCGATTACGCGGAAACGGCGATAAGATTCGGGTCTGGATTTGAGTCGAGAAAGAGAGTCAAGTCCGGTGCTCAAAGGGATAAATCGCATTCCCAAAAAGCAGGTGAAGGATGAATAGTTCTTCGAGACTTCTGGTTGTAGATGATGATCCAGAGTTGAGAGAACTGACTCGGGCTTACCTCATGAAGAATGGTTTTATCGTGAATACGGTCGAATCATCCGTGGGCATGGATGAATTCCTAGCGACGAATGATGTTGACCTCTTGATCCTAGACTTGATGTTGCCTGGGGAGCATGGATTGGCGATTGCCAAAAGACTTAAGAAGAAAAAAGATCTGCCAATAATCATTGTATCCGCGCAAGGCGAAGACATAGACAGGATAGTTGGATTAGAGATAGGGGCGGATGACTATCTACCCAAACCTTTCAATCCAAGAGAGTTGCTGGCGAGAATTAGAGCAGTCTTAAGAAGAAGCAGCGGCAAGATAGAGGAAAAGGGAACTGAATCAAGCCGTCTCGTATTCAACGACTATGAGCTCGATCTTAACGCACATAGCCTTAGTCGAGGAGGGGAAAAAGTAAGCTTAACCTCGGGTGAATTTGATCTATTGGCGTTACTTGCAGCGAATCCAAATCGGGTTCTGCACAGAGATACTATTTTAGACAGACTCACTGGTGCCGAGCGATCCCCATTCGATAGGTCAATAGACGTTAGAGTCACTCGCTTGAGAGGTAAATTGGAATTTGATCCATCAAAGCCGGAGTTGATTAAAACTATTTGGGGTAAAGGCTATATGTTTTGCCCTAGCCAGGATGGCTAGCCCTCGTTTAGTCCAAATGCCAGCCTCTTTGCTGGGTAGAACGAATCTTACGCTTACCATAAGCGCCGCCCTTATTTCGATCGTATCGACGATTGCCCTTTATACATTTGTGATAGATCCAATAGCGGAGAAGTCAGCTGATGATGAGGCTGCATTGCTTGTACTCTCGGCACAAACCTGGGTCGAATTGCCCCCTGAAGCCAGACCCTTCTTTGAACTGGAGCTCGCTCAAAATCACGATCTTATTATTAGTCAAGTAATTCAGGAGTTGCCGGAGTATCAGGGTTCCGACTCCGCAATTGGACTTCTCGTCATGAAATTGGAAGACCGATTGTTCGGGGAAGTCAAAGTTTTGGATGGCGACGATCTAGTTTGGGTGGAGCTTTCAATGGGTGGCTACGAATTCCAGATAGGTGTCTCTCCTGATCGTCAGCAAATACAGCCGCTTTATGTGGCCATAGTTATAGTAGGTTTGGGCGCGGGAATCGTATTTTTTACCTCGTTACTTGTTGTTCAGAGAGTGACGAAGCCGTTGGTCAAAATATCTAAGCAGGCTGAGCGTTTTCGCGGGGATGAGAATATAGAGCCTCTGCCAGAGACGGGACCGCGAGAGCTTATTTCCTTGGCGCGGAATTTCAATACGATGGCAGCAGATATTTCTCGTCTCCTAGCGAATCGCACTACCTTAATGGCGGGTATTTCTCATGATCTCAGAACACCTCTGACTCGGATGCGGTTATCTTTGGAGCTTCTACCGGAAGAGG
Source organism: K189A clade bacterium (assembly GCA_902631405.1). GTDB lineage: Bacteria > Pseudomonadota > Gammaproteobacteria > Pseudomonadales > Azotimanducaceae > UBA4421. The sequence goes on from CACOYI010000002.1 coordinate 75,980, forward strand.
CTGACAAAAATTTTGTGGAGAGTATGAACCGTAACATTTTGTCGATGGAGGAGCTCGTTACGGACGCTTTGAGTTTTGCAAAAGGGACGCAAGAGCAGCTCCAGGAAGTAAGCTTAGGTGAGCTAGTCTCAGATATCGTCGACAGCTTTGATTCCGAGATCCCTATTTCCTCGAATGTGTCCGGTGACTTCAGGCTGTCCCTGGCGATCAATGCCTTTACGCGCGTCGTTATGAATTTGATCTCTAACGCTGTGCTGTATGGTGATAGGGCTGAAGTTGTCTTGGATTCGAATCAGCTGCAAATTCTAGATTCTGGTCCTGGTATTCCCGAAAATCATAAAACTCAGATATTTGAACCTTTCTTTAGATTAGATCAGTCTAGGAGCGCCCTGACAGCCGGAAGCGGCTTGGGTTTGGCGATTGTCTCTCAGCTCTGCTCTGCTCATGAATGGTCAGTTACGGTCGAGAATAGAATGCCCAAAGGGAGCGTGTTTTGTTTCATTTTCGGCGACTAAGTCAGCCTCGAATTGTGATACACATTGAAACATAACAAACCTCCACAGAAATTTTTTAGTAACTGGATTGTTCGATCATAAAAAGGTTCGGCGAGCCTTTTTTGTTATTGAGCCGAATAGGACGCTTTAAAAAGCGCGCGGCCAATGACTTTCTCTCCGAGTCATTGGCCCTCTCCCCTCCAAACTCTTTTTTACCGAGCGGTGGTTTTATATCATATAGTTTGCGTGTCCTCCTGATAACGAGACCTTAGAATGGCGAATGTAGTCTCAGATAAAGATGGTCCGATGGCCTTGGTAACTATAAATCGGCCCGATAAACACAATGCGATATCTCTACAAACGTTATCGGAATTGCATTTAGCGATCGATGACGCTGCGGCAGATGAGAGAATCCGAGTTATTACAATCACCGGAGCTGGTGGAAAGGCTTTCGCAGCTGGTTCAGATTTGAGCGAGGTGATCGACAGAGATTTCGCAAAAGCGTTGGAACCAATCGTGCAGGGCTTAGCGGATAAATTGGAGCGCATTCCAAAGCCGACCATAGCAGCAATTGATGGAATTTGTATGGGAGGAGGGTTAGAGGTCGCGTTAGGTTGCGATCTGCGAATTGCTACTCCAGAAAGCAGGTTCGCGACACCAGAGGGAAAGCTGGGCATTATTCCGGGAGGTGGAGCTACCGCAAGACTTCCTCGAATTGTTGGTAGAGCATGGGGAATGGAGATGCTGCTCATGGGTGAGACAATCGATGGGCGAAAAGCGCTAGAGATAGGTTTAGTAACTAGGCTTTATGATTCGAAAAATCTTCTAGAGGAAGCGAAGAAAATGGCCGAACACCTGTCATCATTTGCTCCCTTTGTTCCAAGAACAATGAAGGCGATGGTTAATTTCGGAATGGAAGCGAGTCTATCGGGAGCTCTGATGTTGGAAAAATATGCCCAGGGAGCGTTAGTACAGACGAAAGATAAAGAGGAGGGCATTAATGCTTTCCTAGAAAAACGAGCGCCTAACTTCAAGGGGGAATAGACTTCCTTAAATGTTTATGCTTTTTGTTATTGCTTTCAGGATCTTGACGCGATAAAAAATCAAACAATATTAAAAAGAGGAGGGAAAGAAATGGCGACTGATAAGTTTCCAGTAGAGGGGAGTCACATCATGATGTTCGCGCGTTCAGTAGCCGACGGGAATCAAATTTACTACGACGCGGATTACGCAGCGAAAACCGAGCCAGGAAAAATAATAGCTCCACCGACGTTCGCGCAGTCTAGCGCACAGTTCGATCCGGATTACTTTCTGCGTCCAAAATTAGATGAAGATTGGTTTGGTTCTGGTAAAGAAGCAACCGGGATCAAAAAGGAAGCCTCCGGTAGCGGTGGGGGAGGCGGGGGTGGTGGCCTCCATGCTGAGCAACACTTTGAGTATCACAGACATATTAGCCCCGGTGATGTTTTGACAGCGGAGACGAAGCCAGGAAAGACCTGGGAAAAAGAAGGCAAGCGGTCAGGAAAGCTTGTATTTTCAGAAACGATTACTGAATATCGCGATCAGAACGGGGAGCTTGTCATCACAGCTCGTGGCGTCGGTGTTCGAACAGAAAGACCAGTAGATCAATAGGAGGTCGGCATGGCTTTAGCAGGAAAAGATCTGAACGTTGGGGACACTTATACAGAATGTCTCGTGGAGGATTTAAAAAGAACCCAAATTGTGATGTATGCAGGGGCGTCTGGAGACTACAACCCTGTGCATACAGATGAAAAGTTTACGAAGGAAATAGCAGGTTATCCTACAGTTTTCGCCCACGGTATGCTGACTATGGGCATGACGGGCAGAATGCTCACGAATTATGTTGGGGATGGTCGGTTAACAAAATATGGAGTTCGTTTTACCAGTCAGGTTTGGCCCGGAGACACTCTTAATTCTACCGCTAAAGTGGAAGAAATTAATGATGGTCTCGTGAATCTTTCGGTAGAAACAACTAACCAAGAAGGAGCCATTGTTCTATCAGGGTACGCTGAGGCTCGAGTCGATTAGGAACTAACGAAATGCCTGGGAGGGACTTCCCGGTCCCTCGCCAGGTAAAACGGAGGATACTACCATTTTTCTTTAGACGTTCTGACGTCGAGTTCGAAGGTCCAAGCATTTTTAGGCTGGTGATAAAGAAAAGAAAAAGCATCAGTTATCCCCTTTAGGTCAATCATGCCCTCCTGGCCGAGTTTTTCAGCGTATTCTGGAATACCCTTGATTATTTTTTCTCCACCAATAGGACCGTCGACTACGACATGCCCGATATGGATACCATCAGAGGCGTACTCTTTAGCCATCGCTTGAGCTAGATTTCTGAGCGCTCCTTTCGAAGAGTTAAATGCGCCGAAATTTGCGCGGCCTCTCAGAGAGGCACTGGCACCGGTAAAAAGCAACGTGCCTCCATGATTTGCTGCCTTCCATCGCCGAACAGCTTCTCTTCCAAAGAGGAAGCCTCCTAGGCAACATACTCGCCAGCTTTGCTCAAAATATTCACTAGTCATTTCCGAGATACGGCCAGGAGTGTTATTTCCCGTATTGTAAATCGCCAGTTCAAGTTCGCTACCAGCTTTATCGAAAAGAGCCTCCGTGGCGGCCTCATCAGTTGAATCGGCAACGAAGGCCTCTGCTGAGCCACCCTCAGATTCGATTCGTTGCACCACTTTTTCTAATTTGCTCTGTGTTCTGCCACTCGCGATAACGTGCAGCCCCTGTTCCGCAAATCTGGCACATAAGCTTGCGCCTAAACCTTCTAATGGACCAACGCCTGCCACAATTGCTTTCCCCATCAAGATTCTCCAGGTATGACTTGTTTAAATGGCTTAATTTCTACCGATTCAAAAAGACCTGCCAGATTATAAGGGTCATTTGTTGCGAACTGTTTTGCTTCCGCCAAACTGTTCGCCTCTAGGATAATAAGGGAGCCAATCATTTCTTCGGTCGTGTCCGACATAAATGGCCCCGCAAATCTAATTTTAAAGGAATCCAGATAATTTAGATGCTCGGGTCGAGTCGAGGCCCGTAACTGTGAGGATTTGGGGGAATCTTTACATAAAACCATATAGAGCATGTAGGGCTCCTCAGTTGCCAAGACGCGCTTGTATTTTTGAAATGATTTGGAGGAAATAGGCCCTAGCGCTTTCGAAAGATGTCGCCATGCCGCAAAAGTCGTGGAGCATTCCCTCGCACATCAGAATTTCTGAATCATTGCCCGCTTCCAGCAATTTCTGAGCGTAAGCTATTCCCTCATCTTTGAGAGGATCGAATTCGGCGACAACGGTCAGGGCTGCTGGGAGATCGGTCAGGTTGATTGAGTTTATTGGTGTAGCTCGATCGTCCTGTCTCTGCTGGTTATCCGGGCAATACGTATCCCAGAACCATCTCATCACGCTAGTGTCAAGCATGAAGCCCTCGCCGTTCTCTTGGTACGATTTCCTCGTCAGATCTGAATCTGTTACCGGATAGAGCAAGCATTGATAAGTAAGGTCAAAATCACATTGATCACGTACTAACCTACTGACAACAGCGCTAAGGTTTCCGCCAGCACTCTCGCCAGCGACGCCTATTTTCCCGTTCCCATCGAGCGTTTCCATATTTCCGTGAGCCCATTTGGTAACAGCGAAACAATCTTCCACCGCTCCAGGGAAGCGATGCTCCGGAGCTAATCTATAGTCGACAGAAATAACATTTAGTTCACCTATCGCGCTGATCTCTCTGCAAACAGCGTCCGAGGTGTCTAGATCCCCAATAACCCATCCGCCACCATGAAAGAAAATCAAGACCCCAGTCGTTATGCCAGGTTGATAGATCCTTACTGAGATTGGTCCGTTTGGTCCGGGTACAGATTTACTGCTTATTTTGGAAACTTTTATATCTTCATTTACAGGGCGCATTGCTCGGTAAAGGGCTCTTCCCTCATCTATGGGCAGTTCGCTGATGCTAGGCGCGGGATCTCCCGCGGCCAGTTGATCGAGCATTGCTTTATATTCCGGAGCTAGTGGCATTGAAATTTTCCTTTTTGACTCTACGATAGACCGTACACCATACGTTTTTCGATCTCTAGCGGTAGCCGTGGCAGAGAATGTGGTGTTTTTCTTAGAAAAGCGATGCAAGCAGCAATAAGGACCATCAGATGGCGGGAAAAAACGAGACAGATGAAGGGCAGGCGTTGAGCGAGGCAGCAAAAAGCTTCAATAGGCTCGAGAATACGCTCTTACAAAATCGGACCCTGACACTCTTTGGGGAAATAAACCAAGATGTGGCTAGGAAAATGTCGGAGCGACTTTTAGGACTTGCTTTCGAGAACGACGATCCAATAACGCTCTACATAGGCTCGCCTGGCGGGCATGTAGAATCCGGTGATACCATTTTTGATCTGATTCAATATATAGAACCTGATGTCAGGATAGTAGGTACGGGTTGGGTAGGTAGCATAGCAACGCACATTTACCTCGCGACAGACAAGAAACTAAGATTCTGCTTGCCCAATACCCGATTCCTTATTCATCAACCGAGCGGCGGTTTCGGTGGCGATGCATCGGATATCGAGATACACGCTCAAGAGATTTTGAAAACTCGTGAAAGGATCAACGGAATTATCGCAGAGAGGACTGGTCAGACCCTCGCGAAGGTTACCGAGGATACGCAAAGGGATTGCTGGATGAGTGCTCAAGAGTCAGTGAAGTACGGCTTAGTTGGTAAGATAATCGCGGGTTTCAACGAATTACCCACTTAACACCTAGGATCTATTCAGTAAAAAACCCAATCTAGTTTGATGGATCCCTCCCCATAACATAAGGAGGAGGGTGAACATCAGACCGTATCGAAGGGAATCCACACCGGTTGTGGGCGACATGAGGTCGCTGATCAGGCCGACACTAAATGCTCCCAAGCCAAGAC
>CACOYI010000003.1 GCA_902631405.1 K189A clade bacterium
ATGGTTGTCTTTGGTTTTGTTGGTCAACGTAAAGTAGATAGCGCCGATGATTTTGCGACAGCTCGTGGCGCCTATGGTCCTCTTTTTCTCGCTTTTGCTTTCGCCGCTACGACGGCCAGCGGGGCCACTTTTGTTGGGTTTCCTGGAATTGGTTATAACGCAGGATTACCCGTAATTTGGTCAGTTTTTCTCTATCCAATGGGCGTATATGTTGGGGTTCTAATCTGTCTTCGCCTTGTCAGTAACAGCGGGAACCAGTTTGGAAGCCGATCAATCCCTGAATATTTAGGAATCCGTTATCAGTCTGATGCGATACGTATCCTGGTCTCGCTTTTCTCGCTATCTCTCTTCTTTTATTTGGCGGGACAACTGGTTTCGGGCATCGTCATGTTTGAAGTGATGCTTGGCCTAGCACCCGGACCAGCTTTGGCGATCACGTCACTAGTGTTACTTGTCTACGTTGTCATGGGAGGGGCGCACGCCGACATACTAACTGACGGGGTACAAGGTTTTATAATGGTTGCTGTAGGGTTGCTGGTCACAGGACTGTTCCTTACAGGATATGGAGTTGAGGGTGGTTTCGCCGGTATGATCGATTCTCTTCGTGCCCAAGATGAGAATTTAGTCGGCTGGTTGAATAAGACAGATGTTCTCTATCATTCCTGGTGGTCAGTTCTGGCTATATTTATGGCTCACGTGCCTCTCGGGCTTTTGCCCCATATAGGGAACAAACTTTGGGCGTTGAAGGAGCCTTCTCAGCGAATGAGTTTTATTCGCTTGGCATTCGCTTTTGGATTAGTTCTTGGGATGCTTGGCTTGGGCGGCATTATGGCGAGAGTCATACTTGGGGAGGGTATTGGCAGTAATCAAGCTCTTGTCTTGCTCTTTATCGAGTTGTTTCCGAGTTGGTTCGCGGCCTTGCTTGGGGTCGGTATTCTCGCGGCCGTGATGTCGACAGCTGATGGTTTGGTCGTCTCATCATCCCAAATAGTGGCGAATGATCTATACCGATTAACCTTCGTCCCGCGCTTTCGAAAGAATTTAGATGAAGATGAAATCGAAAGACGTGTTCTGAACGTGAGTAGGATAAGTACAGTAATTATCATGTTGCTTTGCACGCTTCTTGCGTGGCAGATGTTGGATATGAATGTGACGATTATTGTATGGATTGGCACCGGTTGTATGATGGCAGCGTTTTCAGGACCACTCATTCTTGGCGCGGTGTGGAGTGGAGTGACTAAGGCTGGCGCGTTCGCGGGGCTTCTGTCAGGTGGTTTGGTTTTCATGATTACATTCAACGCTGTGATCGATCCGGAGTGGTTCTCATCTGGCGTATTGCGTGACGCCTCAGTGTGGTTGCAAAAAGAGTCTCCTAATCCCTGGTCCTGCGCTGCTATGGGTGAGGTGGTCTCAATAGCGCTTACAGTAATTGTTTCGAAATTGACTCAGCAATTACCAGATGAGCATATTGATAAACTGTTTGTGCCTCAGAGTTAGTGATTTTGAGTTACTTCCTTCAGGATAGCTTTATATTCATGGCCTCGAATTAGCCCGAGCTCGTCTGCATTGCCACGTAATTTTTATATTGGCCTTCTGGAAGATTCATAAGCTGAGAGTGAGATCCGGATTCTTTGATCTCGCCGTCCTCGAGAAAATAAATCCGATCGGAATGAACAATCGTCGACAAACGGTGGGCGATGATAATTACCAGTTTGTCTTTAGCTGCCTCATGAAGTGCATCGATTAAATAGGACTCGGTTTCTGGGTCCAGTGCTGATGTCGGTTCATCAAGGATTAATATTTGCGATTCTCTTAATAGGCCGCGGGCAATAGCTATTCTTTGTTTCTGTCCGACGGATAGTTTGCTGGTAACGGTCCCAAGGTTAGTTTCGTAACCGTCTGGTAGTTTGGATATAAAATCGTGTGCGCCCGCAATTAGTGCTGCTCTCTCGATTTCTTGGTTGGTTGCTTTGTTGTTTCCGTAACGAATGTTGTGGGCGATCGATTCGGAAAATAATTGGGTCTCCTGAAAAACGTAGGACGTCTGGCTTCTAAGGCTCTCCACCTTCACTTTACTGAGATCGTAGTCATCAGCAAAGATTTCTCCAGAACTTGGACGCAGAAACCTTGGTATCAGATAAGCTAGGCTTGTCTTACCGGCGCCTGTTGGTCCAACCAAAGCAATTATCTCGCCTACCTTTGCAGAAAGGTTTACTTTTCTGAGAGCTTCTCGCCCATCAGGGTAGGTGAGGTCGACGTTGGAAAGCCGAATCCCATTTTGGATCTTCGGCAGTTCTATACCAGTGCTCGTGTTTTCCGTGGGTAGATCCAATAAGAAAAATACCCGCCTGAGCCCAGCGATAAAACTTTGCAACTCAGTGTATAAAAAGCCAAAGCTGTAAAAAACCGCACTCAAAACAAAGAAATAGTAAAACACCACAAAATAGTCGCCGGCGGTATACGTGCCATCAATGACGTATCCCGCCATCACGATGAAAAATATGATTTGTCCGGTCAAGAATGCGAGGCTCCCGAATCGGCCGGTTATCAATTTGATAAGCGTTTCCGACCTAAACCGTTTAAAAGATTCGGCACTCGCTTGCGAAAAGCGCTCTCCCTCTCTCTTGTTGCCGCCGAGGCTCTGAACGGCTAGAACGTTGCTCATTCCCTCCTCGATATTGCTGGTCGTGTTTGACCCGGACGCGCGACTCGCCTGGCTTCTTCTGCGGGTCATTCGCGCAAATGGCACGACGAAAAGAAATGTAACGGGGCCGACTAAAATTCCAACCACGATAACTTCTGGGGCGTTACCGAAACTGGTAAACATGATGTAGAGCGTCAAAGCGACCATAAGGATTCCCGAATAAATTCCCATCGTCATGGCTTCATATATGCCGGTAGCACTCGTAGAGTCGTACAGCACGCGATATACGTTATCTCCTATTCTTTGGTCATCTAAGGTTTCAAGGGGTAAGGCTTTGATGTGCTGAGCTAGTTGGGTTCGTAGCAAATGATTGAGGGATTGGGATAAACGCAGATGCACCTTGAAATCGAGTATGCCGAAAATTCCACCCATCTCGCTCGCAGCGCTATTTGCAGCGTTTTCAGTTCTCGTGGCGGTGTCATGGCCATCAGCCAAAACGGCAGTCGCATTTCCCAAGGATCCTGCGGCTGCACCCGTATAAGCGCCGTTTGCATGACGCCCGGTTGCTCGATTCGGTGTCATTCCAAAAAGTACCACCATCAAAACTCCAAGAGTGAGCATCCAAAGCATTAATTCGGTAACGCCTAGTGTGCTGAGATATGGCATGACGAATCCTAAATAACCAGGGAACCCGGAACCATTTGCCGGTATTGGCTGACCAAGAATAACGTGGTCCACAATTATCTTGAGTGGCCAAGGGATTATCAGCAGCCTGAAAGTATGTTCCAGCGTGATGAATCCTAATTTAGCTGCGATACGTGCTTTGAAGAATTTAAAGAAATAGGTAGTGCGCGCGAATATTTGTAACGTCTCTCGAGCCGTAAGGTCAGTATTTTTGTCAAGCGAACTCGCAGACTCATCCAATTCCTGCTCGGATTCTCTGAGGGTCATTTTTGGTTGTGCTGCTTGATTCACTATTTTAATTACTGATTATGTTTACTCTGCCCGGGTTCTCTCTGATAAACGGGCCTCAGTTTCAACGAATTTCTTGTAGCGACCGTTATCAAGTTTAAGAAGCTCATCGTGCGTTCCTCTCTCGATCAGTTTGCCATCATCAAGATACAAAATTTGATTAGCTTTTCTGATAGTTGAAATCCGGTGCGTAATTAAAAAAATTGCTCTGTCTTTTCCCCACACACTTAAGTTTTCCATTACTCGGTGCTCAGTTTGAGCATCTAATGCCGCGGTAGGTTCATCTAGAATGAGAATTGGAGAATCCTTGAGGATCGCTCGAGCAATCGATAATCGCTGTTTTTGCCCAGTCGACAGTTTCCCACCGCGGTCGCTGAGCATGGTATCAAGTCCCTCAGGTAGAGAATCTATGTATTCGTCAATGCAAGAGACAGAGGCGGCGCCCATTACTGCTTTATCATCCGCTGAGGGAACGACGTAGCTGATATTATCCCTCACCGACATGCCAAATAGAACGTTCTCCTGTAGCGCTATCGATACACTATTCCTGAGGCTGCTTAGTTCGATGTCTCTCAAGTCGACCCCATCAATTTTTATCTGCCCTGAATCAGGATCAAACAATCTGGACATCAGTCCCATCATGCTGCTCTTTCCAGATCCTGTTGGTCCTACGATCGCCGTGATATCGCCTCTTTTTGTTGAGAATGAGATATTTTTCAAGACCGGTCTCTCCTGTTCGTAGGAGAAGCTCACATTTTCAAATGAAATATCATTTTGAAGAGCCTCTAAGGGCTCTGCGTTATCACGATTTTTCACGTCCGGCTCGATATCAAGAATGTCGAAGACTCTGTTCAAGCCCATTGCCATATCTTGGGCACGTGTCCAGCGATCGATCAGATCTCGTACAGAGACGCTTGCAGCCCCCAGCTGTTCCTGTGCAGATTGATATGCTGATAAGTTCCATTTTAAAAAGCTGAGCCCTACTAATCCCACCAAAACAGTAGCAAAGGTCTCTCTCTCTCCCTGAGCCCATATTGCGGTTATATACTGACCGTATAAAAGCGCCGCGGCGGCGATAGTAAAAGTTACGATGCCCACGATTGCCATGAGTGATCTGACTCGATATGAGGCGTTAAATGCGGTAACGGAATCCCTCTCAAATTTGTTCTGCTCTTCTTTTTCAGCACCAAAGGCTTTAATGATTTTCAGGCTGGAAAATGTTTCTTGAACTCGCGACGTAAAGTCTGAGTTTAATATTCTGGCATTGAGCGATCGCTCACGCATGCGAGGAGAGAACCAGCGCCCCCAAATAATTGCAAGCACGACAATGGTTGTCGCCATGCTGCCCAATAGTGGGTCCAAGGCGAATAGAAATAAGACTCCAGTAAAGTAAGTAATTATGACTTGTAAGCCTTGAGTAATTTCACCCACAACCGCTGTCACTTGAGCGCTATCCTGGTAAATTCTGTAGACTGAATCCCCCACTCGATGGCTGCTATGGTATCTGAGCGACAGTCTGTGCCACCGCTGTAGAAGCGCTAATCTAAGACCTTGATTTACTCCCTGCATGATAAAAATATAGTAGTAGGGGAGAATTAAAGCGGCAGGTATTTGGGCCAGCCATCCGATAACTAGGAAAACAGCGTAGACCCATTTCAAGCTGTGACGTTGCTCATCGCTTAATTGTTGAAGCTCTACGTTGGCGCCATTGGAAGAGCCCTCAATCGAATTACTCGCAGCGAGTTCTGGTTGTCCAACGAAGTCAGCCACAAAAGTCGTAAGAGGTTTCGCCTGCAATATCGATTGGCTAATCACATCAACCGAAAAGAGAGAAATCAAGAGCACCAAAAGGGTCGAGGCCCACAACAAGGTGAAGTAGTAAACAAGATGACTGCCTAGTCTTACCCTAAAAGCAAAGCGACCGTCAATCAGTCGGTATTGAAATGTCCAGATTAGTAAAGCGCTGGCCAGTACCAAGCCTGCATAAAGATTGTCGATATAACCGTCTAAAAAAAATAGTGCGAACAAGAACCCTGTGGCTGAGACGAATGCGAGTCCCAGGGAGAGAATCAAAAATAATCTTTTTTCTGCAAAAAGGAGAAAACAGGTGAGAGAGGCGGAGAATATTGCACTAGCTACCACGAACATATGGAGCCATGAGGCTTGCGGGTCGATCAATCCAGATGTGGGACCCAAGATCGCGAAAAAAGTTACGATCGGTGGTATATGGTTGATTTTCCAACTTGATCCTGGCGAGTCGGTTTCTGAATATTGTGAGGCCTCGCTTCTGGAACCAAATTCGTACCAATAGCCTTTGATAAAAGGCAAGATGAAAGGCCAGGTCCGACTGAAAATTTTAAGAATGGATAGAAAGCCGGTATCTTCGAGGCTGTTATCTTTTATCGGCTCTGACTCAGCTCTGGCCTCACTCAAGAACGGGAGGGCATTGGCTCGTTCAATATCATTCATTTGAATAAGGAGGCTTGCTTTCGCAATTTATCGCAACGACCCTCTTTACTATACGAAGGTGTCGTATTTGACTTTGCTCCATCCCCTCCCGATGTAATACAGTCCATTGGGCAGCGTAGAAAGATATCCCAATTGGGTCAAATCAAAATTATCCAGAGCTGCTCATAAGATTGGAGGAGGTCTGAGATTTGAAAAACTCTCGAGAAGCTGAAACTTCTCAAATCATCGATGCTAGAGCAGCGCTTGCAAATTATGTTAAAGCGGTGGCATCCGGCGATATTGAGAGTCAACTCAATTTTTTCTCCGAGTCATGGGTTACCGGTTCTGGTCGAACGAAAGAGGATGTGCGTCGCTCTCTAGCTCATGGAGACTCTGAAAAACCCGGTAGGGATAAAACCTTTGACTTTGAAGACTCGAAGATAACGATAGACGGCGGAAAGGTGATATTTGACCCCGTTATCAATCGATCGGGCGGATTATTCGAGATCATAATGCAGGAAGAGAAAGACGGTGTTTGGCGCTGCACGTTTTTGGGTCCCACTCGGGCTGTCGATACGCTGGCAGAGGGAGGAAGAGAGGCGAGGGAAGCTCTATTGGAGGATCCATTCAGACCGACTTTTCATTTTGTTTGCCCTGAAGGGATCGCAATGCCGTTTGATCCGAACGGTGCCATTTATTGGCGGGGGCGCTATCACCTTTTCTATATATTTCAAGACAGTCGATCGGGTGTGCGCTCTGATCATTGGGGGCATGTTTCAAGCGCCGATCTTTTTCATTGGCGTCACCATCCCACGAGTCTGATAGATGGGATGTACAGCGGGAATTGCTTTGTTAATCGAGAGGGTATCCCTACGATTTGCTATCACCAGGTCGGTTTGGGAAATTCGATAGCTATATCTCTCGATGAATCGTTAGATCGATGGGAAAAGCTAGAGTCCAATCCTATTACTCCCCATACCGTGGAGGGTGACCAATATCACGGAAAATATTCATCCTGGGATCCGTTTGCCTGGGTCGAAAAGGAAAATTATTACGCGATATTCGGGGGCAGTCGTCCAGCCATCGTGAAGTCTAAAAGATTGGATGGTGAATGGAATTACGTGGGTGACTTGTTTGCTCATGGAATCGAGGGAGTTGACCCAGAGGAAGACGTGTCATGTCCTGAATTATTCCCCCTTGGAAGTAAGTATGTGCTCTTGTGCATCAGTCATCGTTTAGGTTGTCGTTATTACATCGGGGATTGGAGAGACGAAAAATTCTATCCTGAAACGCATGGCTCGATGAGCTGGGTAGATAATAGTTTTTTCGCTCCTGAGAGCCTGTTGGACGATAAGGGGCGTCGAATCATGTGGGCCTGGATTATGGATGAGCCTCATTTCGGGGTACGAATAAAATCCGGTTGGTCTGGCACATTGAGTTTGCCGAGAGTTTTATCTTTGGATGAAAATTCGAATTTAATGATTGAGGTTCCTCAAGAGGTCGAGAGTCTTCGATACGGTGAGTTTTCTGTATCAGAGCGCTCAATTGGCTCGGATAGAGACCTGTTGATTGAGGGTCTTTATGGAAACCAGTTGGAGATCGAATTAGAGCTGAGTTCAGATGATGCGGAGTCTTTCGGCATCAAAGTTTGTGTCTCTGAAACAGGAACCGAAGAGACCCTGATAGGATACGACTACCGAGCTAGCAGTCTGTTTCTGGATACTTCAAATTCTGGACCCCAGAACACGCCCAAGGCGGTTGAATCGGCACCTCTCTCGCTGGCCTTGGGGGATCCTCTGCATCTGCGCATCTTTGTTGATCGTTCGGTCGTTGAAGTATTTGCCAATCGAAGACAAGCGATCGCTAGGCGGATTTATCCTGCTGAAGCCGCGAGCTTATACGTAAAACTTTTCAGTAGAGGGGGTGATACTAGGCTTACTTACCTAAAGTCTTGGAAGATTCATCCGTCTAACGCTTCCTAAACTGGTTAACAGCCAAAAAAATATGGGTGAAGGTGCCCTGGCTCGAAGATTAAAAGTGTTGCTTGTCCTTGCTTATTGTTATATGAAAAGTCGGTGAAATTTTGATTTTTTTGTAAAGAGGGAGAGCTTTTCATGAAAACAACTGAGTTTCGAAGTCATGGTTTCTTCGCGAGGGTTCTGGGACCGCTGGTAATACTCGGAACGTTCGCTGGTTTTTCTTGGTCCGATGAGGATGAAGGTAGTGAATACTTTGAAGAAGTGATCGTTACCGCGGAGCGGAAAGAGGAGAATGTCCTAGATACGCCTATGACGTTGACCGCGTTCAGTTCAAGCATGCTAGAGCAGCTTGGTATTCAGGATCGAGATAAGCTACAGAATCTAGTGCCGGGTCTTCAATTTGGTGATACCGGAGACCAGGAGGGTAATGGTACGACACTTCGCGGTATAGGAACTCGTGTGGGCGGAATCGAGCATCGTGATCGTTCTGTCGCCACCTATATAGATGGAGCCTATACAGTCGGTGTCTACGGCACCGCACCTGGAGGAGGATTCGATCTCGAACGTGTTGAAGTAGCCAGAGGGCCTCAAGGAACGCTGAATGGACGGAACTCGATAGCTGGCTCTATAAACTACGTATACAAGAAGCCATCAGATGAGTGGGATGTTGATGTCATGGCGCAGGTGACGGATGTTTCCCAACAGCGGTTTAATGCGGCGATCGGTGGACCTTTGATGGAAAACTTAAGCTTCAGAATAACGGGTGGTGTCTATACTGGAGACGGATATCAGGAAAACGTTGGTATTGGACCGGATCACGCGAAGCCTGATCATCAGTTTTATGCGGGCCAATTAAGGTTCAAGACTGACCGGTTTGACTCAAATCTACGTTATTCCTACGTACAAGATACGGGTGTTCCTCGTTCTCTTGTTCAATTAGCTAACTTGAATACGACGGATGAAAACTTTGTACAGGCTGGCGCTTATTCGATCGGGACTCCTCCGCCCAACTTGGCTGAAATTGAAAACGTGGCGCATTTATATGCAACCCAGAATCCTGCTGGTCCTGCGGATTGCCCAGTGGGTCGTCCGTACATGCATTGTGGAAATGGAGAGATTTCTAACAAGGTGGCGCTCAATTACTTGGGCTATGAAGATAGCAGCGCGGAGGGTATCAATTTTTACGCGCAGTATGATTTAACCGATACCATCACAGTTAAATACACATTCAATGATAGAGATACGAATCAGATGAATGTGAAAGACGCCGATTACATGAATCGGTATGCAGTTGCGGGCGGAGATCATACGATTGCATCAGACGGTGGTGCGAGACTTAGAGATCGTTTCTATGAGCTCCCTTATCAGTATGAAGAGACTTCTCATGAGTTGTTGGTCACGGCTGATGTAAACGAGCGGCTAACCGTCATTGCGGGCTATTTCCAGTATGAAAACGATAGCTACTGGGCGATTGTGAGAAACGAAACAACCGCGGATTTTAGATACGGCACGGCGGACTTCTGGGCACAAGAAGCATCCCCGGTTTTCGGTTTCCTACCGGTATCTAGTTGTCAGGAGTTTCTCGAGGTGGGTCTAAGAGATACCTTTGGCTATTACATAGATCCTGTTGAGGCTAAAGCCAATGGGCAGTCCTATTGGTGGTGCCCAGAAGGCGATGAACATACAAGGATCGTTAACTATCAGACATCAGCCGAACAGGAATCAGAAGCGATATTTTTGAACGCGGATTATGAGATAAACGATAAGTGGGCGGTCTCCGCTGGTATACGAACTCTTGAGGATTGGAAATATCAAGGTCCGTTGGGACAAGGTGGGGATTACACCCTCAGCTTCGGTGGAGCTCTTGTCACTGTAGGATATCAAGATGGTGGTTTTGACAAGCCTCATACGTGGGATGCTGTTGTAGGCCAATTGACGGCGGAATACACCACAGAGGGTAATAACCTTCTATACGCACGTTTTTCCACGGGTCATAAGGCTGGTCAGTTTAATCTTTTGTCGACGGGAACTAGTGGGATTGATCCTGTAGTGGATGCGGTTGAACTAGATAACTATGAGCTTGGAAGCAAGGGCACCTACCTGGACGGGCGCCTTCAGTTGGCGGTGGGTGCGTTTTTGATGGATTACGATGGATTCCATTTGTCTGCATTACAACCCCTTACTGAGGGTTCGACGGTAGGCGTGTGGGAGCCTTCTCCACTTCCTGAATATACGGCGAACGTTCCTGGAACCACCATTTGGGGTCTTGAGATCGAATACAACTATGCGATGACCGATAATCTGAGGTTCATGGGCTTCTATGCCTACCAGGATTCAGAGATTGGGCCCCATGAGTCCGTAGTCAGGGGTGATCCAGATGCAGGATATGCTTTGTGGGATCACATTGATTTTGATACGGGAGAGCCCGTTCAAAGCTATTACACGCTGCCAATGGATCAGACGGGTAATCAGCTTCCTAGTCAGCCCAACCACAAGTTTGCAGCGACGGGTGTATATGATATCGATCTCGATGCTGACATGGGATCTTTGTCATTATTGACGACATACTCTTTCACTGGCTATCAGTATCCAACAATCGCTAACATCGATTTGTATAAAGTCGATGGTTATCATCGGGTTGATGCATCGGCTATATGGACCTCTGCCGATGAGACAATTTCAGCGACATTTTTTGTTAACAACGTATTTGACAAGATTGGCCTGAATGAGTTCGTCGCGGTTAGTGGGCTTGGTGAGCAGGTATTCCTCGGGATGCCAACGAATCACAGAGAGATGGGTCTCACGATTCGATACAGACCATCTATATAGGGAGGTTCTGTAGGAGAAAATAGAGGCTTGTTATTCAAGCCTCTTTAGAGACGGAGATGCCGCAGTCGAGAAAGCTGCAATGACATCTCCGTTTTTTGTTTTGGTCGTGCGAACAAAATAACGATTAAATTTCGTCTTCGGCTTTGAGAAAACGATGGGGGAAAAATGGCTCAATTAACTCAAGACTATAAAGATAGAGTTTATGCTGGTGTATTGGGGAAGGTAATTGGTGTTTATTTGGGAAGGCCTTTTGAAGGTTGGCCCTACGATTACATTCAAAAGCAACTCGGAGACATTGAATATTACGTGCACGATAAATTAGATGTGCCTTTGATCGTCACCGATGATGACATTACAGGAACTTTCACTTTTTTGAGGGCTCTGGAGGATCACGGAAATAATCCTGATCTGAGTGCGCGGGAAATCGGACAGAGTTGGCTAAATTACCTCATCCGAGAGAAAACGATTCTCTGGTGGGGGGGGTTAGGGAATTCCACAGAACACACGGCATATATCAGGCTCGCGAACGGTATTGACGCGCCCAGAAGTGGATCGATGGAATTAAATGGGAAAGTTGTGGCCGAGCAGATTGGCGCTCAGATCTTCATCGACGGATGGGCAATGGTATCTCCAGGCGACCCAGATCAAGCGGTTAAGTTTGCAGAGGCCGCTGCAAGAGTAAGTCACGACGGAGAGGCTGTATACGGCGCTAAGGTACTGACCGCCATGGAGTCTATGGCTTTCGTTGAAAGAGATATACAAAAGCTTATTGATTTGGGACTATCTTATATCCCCTCGGACTCTGTCATCGCCCGTATGATAAGTGATCTGAGAGAGTGGCATGCGACAGAGAGTGATTGGCGCGCAACACGAGAACTCTTAGCCGCGACTTATGGATATGATAAATATGGGGGTAATTGCCACATGGTCCCTAATCACGGCTTGATAATTCATTCATTACTCCATGGGGAAGGTGACTTTTCGGAAACGCTCAAGATTGTTAACACCTGTGGTTGGGATACCGACTGCAACTCCGGGAACGTGGGCTGCCTGATGGGAATATTGGTAGGAGTTGAGGGAATAGACGCTGGGATGAACAAAGGTCTTGACTGGAGAGGTCCTGTGGCTGACCGCCTTTATGTTCCGACTGCCGATGGAGATAGAGGTATAAGTGACTGTGTCAGGGAAGCTGGCCACATTATCGATATGGGACATGCTTTAGCCGGCGAAGCGGCATTTCGTCCAAAAAATGGTGCTCAATTTCACTTTTCTTTTCCTGGCTCAGTTCAAGGGTTCCAGGTTCAGGTGGGCGAGGGTGAGATAACTAATGTTGAGCTTGGAGATGCCAGAGGTTTGAAGTTAGTGGGCAAAGAGGGTTCACGAATTGGCTCGCCGGTATTTATTCCTTCGAAAGAAATCGGAGAACGTTTCGAGAAGCGAGGCTATGCGCTTCTGGCTTCCCCCCGTTTGTTTCCGGGCCAAACCGTTGAGGTTGGAGCAAACGGCTCCGATGCATCAGTCTATTTTGCTTACTACGGAGAAGATGATGAAGTAAGTTATATCGAGATACCCCTGGAGATATCCGGCACTACCTCACTAGAGGTGCCGAATTTACCGGGTCCGATATTTGAGTTGGGTATCTTCTTTCATAAAGACTCATCGGTCACTCTGGACTTTGTTAAGTGGAGTGGTGCACCGAGGTTCGTTGCAGAGCGACCAAAACATAAAGGCACCATGTGGCGAAAAGCTTGGGTGAACGCTGTGGATGAATTGGTGGGTTGGTCAGAAATGTTCCGAGTGATCCAAAATGATGGTTTGGGAATGATTAGCCAAGGCACGCAGGACTGGCAGGATTATAAAGTCCATGCCGATGTTATCCCTCACTTAGCGAAACGGGCCGGTCTTGCGATAAGAACACAAGGTCTAACGCGTTTCTATGGCCTGCTGGTTACTGTGGAAGGCACTGTTCAGTTGATCCGTAAAAATCACGATGAGACAGTACTCGCCGAGGCTTCGTTTGATTGGTCGTTTGGTGAAACCCTTAATATGTCTCTAAGTGCGAAGGGGGATCATTTGACGGCCTCGATTAATGGAACTCAGGTTTTAGAAGCCACTGACTCGACTTTAAAGGGCGGTGCGGTAGGGATAGTGATTGAAGAAGGGAGAAGCGCAACCAACAAGGTAAGTGTCGAGCCAGTCTCCTAATTGAAGGGAAAGTCCAACTACTATGGTAGCGCATCAACTAAGGATCGCCGGAGTTGGTGAAGCCCTTTGGGATGTTTTTCAACATAACGAAGAGTTTGGGGGGGCACCCGCGAATTTTGTATCTCATTGCAGTATGTTGGGAGAGCGAGGCTATCTGGTGAGCGCGCTCGGTTCGGATCATAGGGGCCAGCTCGCGGTGCAGCATCTTACAGAGCTGGGAGTGGATATAGAGCATTGCGTAATAATCGATGGCGTGGAAACTGGGGTCTCGTCTATAGCGCTTGATTCAAAAGGAGACGCAAAATACGAAATCAGAGAGAACGTTGCCTGGGACAGAGTGTGTTACGACTCGAATTTATATCCTTTTTTCCAATCTTTGCACGCCATCTGTTTCGGAACGTTAGGCCAAAGGACAGTGAAAGCGCACCTCGAGACGATGAAGATGCTCTCAGCAACAAAGCGTGAATGCGTAAAGTTCTTCGACCTGAATCTCAGACAAGATTTTTATACGATGGAAGTTATTTCCCAATCGTTAATTCACTCAAATATCGTGAAACTTAACGAAGACGAATTGGGAGTATTGTCTAAGCTCTCGCCGGTGAAGGGTTCAGACGAGGCAATCGTGGATGATCTGATTAAACGATTTAAGATTAATTTAGTGGCATTGACCTTGGGTGAGCGAGGCTCCGTGTTAATGTCGCAAGAAGGCAGGTATGCAGAAGGCGCTTGCGACGTCGAGGTTGTGGATACCGTTGGTGCTGGAGACGCCTTCTCTGCTGTAATGGTAATCGGATATCTAAGGGATTGGAGTCTGAGTCGAATAAGCAGGGCGGCGAACGGATTAGGTGGTTTTGTTTGTTCAAAACCAGGCGCCACGCCGCGTTTGTCTCGTGATTTTCTAGAAGGTTTCAGTGGGGAATAAATTGACAATGGTGGTCAGAAGCATATAGACGGAGGTTTTATGGAATTTGGAGCGCAGTTGGGTCTCTATGGAACGAATTACTGGTCAAATATTAGGGAAACAGTCGAGGCACTAGACGCGGGTAGATGGAGCAGTATTTGGTTCCCGGATCATTTTATGCCACCGGGCAATCCCGATGCCGGGCATGGACACGCCTTAGAAGCTTGGACCATTTTATCTGCCATCGCATCCATAACGAGTAGGGCTAAGCTTGGGATTCTCGCGACCGGCAACACCTATAGAAATCCAGCGCTGTTAGCGAAGATGTGCGCCTCATTGGACCACGTGACGGATGGACGCATGGTTCTTGGTTTGGGAGCTGCCTGGTATGAACGAGAGCACCTCGCATATGGGTGGGAGTTCCCACCGTTAAAAGAGAGAAGTGACAGATTAGAAGAAGCCGCCGAATTAATACGGCTGCTCTTTACCAAAGCAGAGGACGAGTACGTATCTTTTAATGGTAATTTTTATAGGTTGGATGAGGCTCCATTGACTCCTGGATCAACTCAAAGCCCTCACATACCCATCCTAATTGGAGGGAATGGGGAGAAACGAACACTGCGAACGTGTGCCAAATTTGGAGATCAATTTAACCTGGACTTTTGGCATCCGGGCGGAGTGGATGTGTTTAAACATAAGAGTAAGGTCGTGGAGGAACACTGTGAGTCTGTGGGGAGGGACCCATCGGAGGTGAAACGCAGCGTCTGCCTACCTTTTCGCCTTTTTGAATCGGAGAACGATTTCCGGGAGGCGCAGGGTCAACCTTGGTACTGTTGGGGAACTACGACAATGATCCAAGACACCTTGGGCGAGTACATTGAAGCTGGTGCACAGGAGATAATGCTTTGCGCTATCCCAGCGAAGCCAAGTGCCTGGCAACGGGTCGAAGAAGAAGTTCTATCCGTTTTTAGTTAGCTAGTTCGCTTACAAAGCGTTTTTCAGACTAGCTGTCACGTTTTCGATCAGTTAGTTTGTTAAGATTCCTCGTGGATCTCAACAATACCCCTGTCTCCATCGATTGTGATCGTTTGCCCATGCCGTATGCGCTTCGTCCCATTTCCAACCCCTAATACCGCGGGGATCCCGTACTCCCTTGCGACGATGGATCCGTGAGCCAGAATGCTTCCCACGTCGGTCACAAGTCCTACTGCGTGAGCGAATAGTTGTGTCCAAGCTGGAGTCGTCAAAGGACTAACCAGTATGGTACCTGGTTCCATATTGTCGAATTCCGTCGGTCCCAATATGACACTCGCCTTAGCTGTTATTTTTCCGGAGCTTACGGGGAAGCCTCTCATCGTGTTATCGGCATCATCGTTTTTTATTTGTGTTTCTTTGAACGCAAGCGCGTCAATCTCACTTGCCTCGGGTGGAAGAGTGCCCGGTGGATGGTGTGCCTTCCTCGCTTCTCTCAGTTCTCTGCGCTCTCTAGCGAGCTGTCCAAAAGAAGAATCCCGATTTCCTGCCTCTCTGTCTTTTATCGCTTGTTCAATTTCAGTGGTTCTCATGAAGAAGATATCGTCTGGTTGATAAAATATACCAGCTTTAACAAGTCTTCCGCCGAGTTCAAAAGCCATAGGCCGTAATACAGACCATGAAAATCCAAATAAAAAAGCGACTTCTTCTCGGATGAAGTTGTATTTCAGGGCAAGCCATAGTCGAAATCGAAACTGCCAGTATTCTAGACCACTCAAGATGTTTGAAATTTCATGCATTTTTTCCTGACGGATTTGGGCTGTTTTTTTTGCCTGATTGTCTGGATGATATTTTTCGTCGCGAACCATGCCTTTAAGCGTTGCGAACAAAGCAGAGGGCTCCTCAATCTGAGTTGGCGCAATAAAGTCCATGCTATAACCCTGATGCCCATAAAGTTGAAGATAATCGTCTATTGCCTTCGTAACTTCTTTTGCAGCTGGGTCGCTGCGCAGTTTATCCATAAGAAAAGGAGATGGCGTTACCAAAACTATATAAATGAGATCAGGGTCTTTTCTGACGAGCTGAGATATTTCGAAAAGGTGGGCATTCGCATCCATAGTTTTTGACTTGATGCCAGTTAGGAATTGTCCACTAATGAAGTTTTCATCCGGAAGAGTTTCCCTTAGGAACGCTTGGAGTTGATCGTCAGTCGATTTTGCTACCCCGAATGTGTGCCCAGATCCACTCGACCAATAATAACCTTCCTCGATACCAAGCTCTGTGATACCAGCGAGTAATTCTTCATCACTTGCGTCGGATAATTCGAGGTCTCTCCACTTAGATGTCGCTGACCGCAACCTCGGCTCTGCCTTCTCGTACCACCACTTTAACTGCCCATCGTTTTGACGCGTGTTATTGAAAGCGACGTAGGTTGAGTTATCGCTCTCGGGCATCGTGATAAGAGAATCAATGTCCTTTTCTCTCTGCTCCTCGTACCAGCTTTCGAATTCAGATCTGTCAGTTTGATCTAATGACTCTTTGAAAAGTGGTATGTCGTCGATCGCGGCCGTTCGCGCGTTGGCCATCTGTTCGGCGAGCTCTTTTGCGAAGGCTTTGTACTCTTCAGCCTCAATTTCCTCTTCGGATATTCGGCGAACATCCTCTTTTCGTTTTTTTCTCTCTTCTGCTTCCTTGATGATCCCAGGCCAATCAAAACGTTGGTACGCGTAGCCGTTCACTGTTACAAACATCGGACCACCGCCGGCCATTAGACTCTTTTTCCTAGGCGCTTCTAGCCCTCTTGTCAGATAGAGTTCTTCGAAAAGAGGGCAGATAGGTTCAGGCATGTTCTCTACTATTTGTCTCCTACTAACAAATCGCGCGGGAGGAGTAGGTTTCCATTCCACCTCTATTGGTTGAGCCGGTAGGTTGGTAATTGGTCTTGACTGCAAAAGGTGAAGTTCGCCATTACAGAAAGCCCATTCGATGTCTTGTGGCTGTCCACTATAGATAGATTCGACTTGGAGCGAGGTTTTTACCAATTCTTGTATTTGCTTATCACTGAGTGAGGATTGAGTTCGTTCCTCTGCATTCGTGCTCTCTATGCGAACGCCTTGCCCATCCTCCGACACTATTTTCTGTTCCTTGGGCCCCAGGAATTTTTCGTTGATATTCAGAGTTTGTCGATCGACGATGAAAGTATCTGGAGTGACCTGTCCGCTGACAACTGCCTCCCCTAGCCCAAAGCTGGAATTCAATATTATTTGCGATCTTTCTCCGGATGATGGATTGGCGGTAAATAAGATGCCCGATACTTCGGATGGAATCATTTTCTGTACGACTACCGCCATGGCGACACTCGATTGATCTATGCCGTTCTGATGTCTGTAGCTTATTGCCTGAGGGGTCCATAGAGATGCCCAGCATTTATGGACTGATTCAATTATCGCAGCTGATGTTGAGATATTAAGGAAAGTCTCTTGTTGTCCCGCAAAGGAAAATTCAGGCAAATCCTCCGCGTTGGCAGAGGATCTAACTGCCATACGCAAAGCCGTTCCACTCAGACCTTCGTATGCTTCTATTATCTCGTTTCTGGTGGATTCAGGGGTTTGATTGCTCTCAATGATTAACTGAATCTTTTTGGAGCATTCCTCAAAATTCGGATATCCGTTTTTTAGATCAGGTTTGGCTAACTCAATTATCTCTTCTTGGATACCGCACGTGTTGACAAAGTCTCGATAGGCATCTGCTGTGACGATGAAGCCATCGGGCACGCGGAATCCGGATCTGGTCATTCTGGCTAATGATCTTCCCTTGCCTCCGAGAATTTCTAGAGAGTTTTCTTCGGTGTTGATTGGAATAGTGTGCATCGGCTCCTCGTTAGCTTCTTCGTGTATACAGACCCTGTTTTAAATTTAATTCCAGAATCGATCCGATCGAAACCAAGATCGCACTGGTATTGTTTCGCCTGTAATCATGTCGGCTGCGGGAGATAGCAGATATCTGCATAGCCCAGCAACGTCTGATGGTGCGGGAGGTAGTGTCAGTCTCGGTACGGGATCGTTGTTCTCATCGCTGCTGTCTGGCACTGCTCCCCATTTAATCATGTTCGGGGTGGCTATTAGTCCTGGAACCACCGTATTTACGCAAATGTTATGCTCCGCCCACATGAAAGAGAGGTTATTCGTTAGGCTGATAACGCCAGCTTTAGCAGCCGAATAGTGCAGCATAAATGGATTTCCCTTAGTGCCCGCAACCGAAGAAATATTGACTATCTTCCCGTATTTCTGGGAGATCATATGCTTCCCAAACTCGATGCAGCAATTGAAGGTTCCCGTTAGATTGAAATCGATCATTCGAACCCACTCTTCATGAGGCGTCTCTTCGGGTTTTTTCATAGAAGACCCACCCCCAGCGTTATTTACGAGGCCATCGATGCGCGGAAATTTAGCTAAAGTGGCATCTAGGAGAGATTTCACTGACTCTGGCTTTGTAATGTCAGTTGAGACGATTAGTGAATCTGCGATCTTCAGTGAATCAGCCGTCTCTTTGAGAGTGTCTGCGTTTCGGCCTGCTAGAACGATCTTGGCGCCAGCCTCCGACAGATCTTCACAGATGGCTCGACCTATCCCCCCGGCTGCTCCGGTAACAACGATGACTTGGTCTTTGAGGAAAAAATCGGACATTTCTTGCAATACTCGCGACACGGACTCGTGCTCTATTATGCTATCAGCGCAATTGTTTCTCAGCTCTAATCTATACCGCACATTATGAAATCACCCAAATTACTTGTTCACAAAAATCAGTTTAGGAGCTGATGTCACGATATAATATGGGACCCATTTCGAATCGGTGGTGAATTAACCAATGGAAAGTCCCTCAGAGTTGCATCGCCCACAATTCCACTTCACGGCTAAAGAAAATTGGATTAACGATCCAAACGGCCTCGTCTGGCAGGCAGGGCGTTGGCATCTGTTTTTCCAGAGAAACCCAGAGTCCAACGTTTGGGGGAACATGACATGGGGGCATGCCGTGAGTGAGGACCTTTTGCACTGGGAGCAGCTGGAAGATGCCTTACGTCCAGATAGCCTAGGCACAATGTTCTCGGGATCGGCAGTGATAGACCGCCGTAATTCAGCGGGTTTCGGTGATGACACCATGCTGATCTTTTATACGGCAGCTGGTGAATTTGTGGATCCTTCAGCGAAACACACCCAATGCTTGGCTTATAGCTTGGATGGGGGCAATACTCTAAAGAAATTTGAGGCTAATCCGGTAATTCCCTGGATGGAGGGAGCCAATAGAGACCCTAAAGTTGTTTGGCATCCGCAGTCTGACAGCTGGATTATGGCATTGTATCTGAAGGATGATCGTTATTGTCTTTTGAGATCTCCGGACGCAAAAAATTGGGAGAGATTTCAGGACATATCGCTGCCCGGCGTCACAGAATGCCCTGATTTTTTTCAACTAGAGGACGATGAGGGAGAGTTCTATTGGATATTCTGGGGTGCCGACGGTAAATATTTGTTGGGCACATTCGATGGCGATCGTTTTGATCCGATCACCGATGCCATCGTCTGCGAACAGGGTAAAAATGGTTACGCCGCGCAGACCTGGTCTAATGCACCGGATGGCAGATGTATTCAGATTTCTTGGATGGCGGGAGGGAAATATCCCGATATGCCTTTTAATCAGCAACTTTCTATTCCTGTTGAGTTAGAGCTGGCAGGCACTGGTTCCAATGCTCGTCTCATTCGCCGACCCATAAAAGAGCTCGATTCGCTTCGTGGCCGTAAAGAAACCATCGATTGCATAGCGGTTTCTCGAGGAAAATCGTATGAGATGGATTTGGTTGGCAAATGTTTTGATGTTTCTTTTGAGCTTGAAGCCGGCGATGCCAAAGTGGTTTATCTGACTGTGCGAGGAGAGTGGTTCAAGATAGACTGGGAATCGTTTGAACTCTCTGCATTCTCCGGAGGCGCCACCAAAAGCTCTCAGCCAAATAATCCAACTGTTTTTCTGCCGCGAGGCCAGCGGATGTCCTTTCGATTCATTATAGATACTTGCTCAATAGAGATCTTTGTGAACGGAGGAGTTGTTTCTGCTTCTTTTTGTTTTCTGGCCGATGGTTATGAGTACCCTCTAGTTTTTAATACTTATGAGGGGACTCAAAAAATAAAAAATATCGAATGTTATGAACTTCTATCTTCTTTAGTTGCACACGAATAAATGGGTGAAATTTAGTAGGTGCTTTTGTTATTAGTTTATTAAGTGCATAAGCTGCTCAGATGAAGATTCTTGTTATCAGTGACATTCATGGAAATGCATCTGCGTTGCGTGCAGTAGCCAAGAGAGAGAGGGATGTAGACGCGACAATTTTTCTTGGAGACGCAGTCCTGTCTGGGCCACAGTCGAATGCCGTTATGGAGTTGCTATCAGAACTTCAACCAGCGGTTTCTCTTATGGGAAATCATGATGTCGAGGTATTGGATCCGGCGTTATTTGCCGGTTGGCCTCCGGAATGGGTTGCTTTGAATACCTGGATTATAGAGAACCTTGATGCTGCGGTTCCTCACGTGATCAATAAATGGAAGCGTTCTCATGACTTTGAAATCGATGGACTCCATTTTTTTCTCCATCATGGAGACATTAAGAACGGAGCCGAATCGCCTTTGCCAGATGCATCGGACGCAACCTTTGAGATACTTAAACAAGGAGACCACTCATCGACTGTCCTTTTTGGACATACTCATGTTCAATTCGAAAAGCTGGTAAATGGGGTCAACTTCATCAATCCAGGCAGTGTGGGTCAATCTCGATGCGGGAAAAGAGTGGCCTGTTACGGGATTTTCCAGGACGGAATCTATGAACGTCGACAAGTGGATTACGAACCCGATGATTGGTTGAGTGACCTCGAGAAAATTCAGATTCTTGACGATTACCCGAGCTTTAAAGAGTGGCTGATTGACGGATTTCTATCCGGGTTCGGTTTGGGGCAGCGAGATCCTTGGCAAAAATATGGGCAACAAGGGTATCTGTAACTGATGAATCGTCTTGCTAACCAAGGTTCGTTAGCAGGCAACGATAGCAAGTTCTCATTTGCTCTAATCTTTCAACTTTTGCGGAGATGTTGGCCTTTCTACAAGCCTCAGTTGAAGCATCTGATAGCATTCTCAGCTTTCGCCTTTTTTATGGCGCTTGTAGTTCTGGTACCTACTTTGATAGGTACTGATCTCATCGAGAATAAAGTGTTACTGGGGGAGCCCTTAGAGCCTCTGCAATCTGATTTATTATTCCTCGATGAAACCTATACCGCTCAAGTTGAAAACGAAACCAACATATTAAGTCAGGAGCAGAGGGTTGAAGTTCGAGATCGATTGATTTTTTGGGGTTTTTTTTACGTGTTGCTTCTAATCATCTCGGTAAGCGTTGCTTGGTATTACTCGATTTGGATTTTTCAGCGCATTAACCAAGATCTCAGGGTGCATTTGCTGGCAAAACTTGAGCGATTGTCTCTGCGATATCATGCCATGTCTCAGACAGGTGATTCCGTCTATCGGGTTTATCAAGATACGGCGGCGATCACCCGTGTCCTCGAAAATCTTATCACTACACCTCTGAGGATTATCTTCTTTTTGGGTTTTTCTACCGCTATTCTTGGCGCGTTCTCTCCCTCGCTTGTTTTTCTAATATTATTCGCTGCGGTTCCAATTACGATATTGTTGAAGGTATACACCCCTAAGATCCGCGTGGCTGCCAGGCTATCCCGAGAACTCAACAGTCTGCTGACATCTAATATTCAGGAGACTCTCTCTGTGATTCGCGTCGTGAAAGCCAATGGAGCGGAAAAAGAAATGATGAAACGATTCCAGTATGGCTCCACGGCGGCGCTGGAGGCTGCTTATAGTCTTCGGAAATATATGTCTATTCTCACGATTGGGGTTTCAACTATTTCTGTAGCAACGGTAATTCTTGCTGAGTATTTGATCGTTGGATGGGCACTTGAGGGTAAAGCGACGTTTTTGGGAGCAGCTATCGCAGTTGTCGGATTTGCAGTTTGGAATTTGGGTGCCTTCAAGGCTGCGGTAGCCAGGGGTGAGGAGGCCGCAGACAGTACCAGGCAACTCGCGGAAGTATGGTCCACTGCGCAAGATACTTTGATTGGCTTGAGTCGTTCTTTTGAATTACTCGATAGTGATGTCGAGGTAGAGGATGCTAAGTCTCCGAAGCCCTTTCCTCAATCTCTTGATGGTGTCGCATTTCGCAACCTGGTTTTCTCTTATTCTGAGACAAAGAAGGTCCTCAGTGGCATTAATTTTTCCGCGCTTCCAGGCTCGATTACCGCGGTTGTTGGAGGCACCGGAAGTGGGAAAAGCACGCTTATGTCTTTGTTGCTTAGACTCTATGACCCTGAGGAAGGATCCATCGAAATTAATGGTATCGATATTCGGGATTTATCGGTCACCGATCTGCGGAATAACATAGCTATTGCGCTGCAACAAAACGAGTTGTTCGCTATGACCGTAAAAGAAAATATTGTTTATGGTCGATCAGGAATAAGTGACATCGATATCGTTGAGGCTTGTAGGATTGCTTGCGCTCATGAGTTTATATCGGCATTGCCCCTTGGATATGACACCGAACTGGGTGAGCGGGGTGGAAAACTGTCGACTGGCCAAAAACAGAGAATCTCAATCGCCAGGGCGGTAGTTCGGAGCACTCCGATTTTGATTCTTGATGAGCCTACAGCTTCGCTTGACGCGGAGACGGAAAGAAAAGTTATTGAGAACCTCGCACGCTGGGGGAAAGAAAGAATAGTCTTCATCATTACTCATCGTCTCTCGACGATACGAAGTGCTGATCAAATTATCCTCATTCACGAGGGCAATATTTCAGAGTCGGGGACTCATGACGAGCTAATGAAAAATCAAGGACCGTATCGAGATTTTGTAGACGCTGAACTTGGATTAAGGGCCAAGAACTAATGGTTCAGTCTCAACGTTACGACGACCGAGTCGATCTGGATGTTGAACTATCCTTTTATCAGACACTTGCCCTTCTTGGGCGTTCTGTCTTTCTGCTTAGTCAGGTAAAGCTTTTGTTCTTTTGGAAGCTTATTTTCTCCTCTGTCGCCATTCTTCCCCCACTGGCTGTACCTTGGCTCCTAAAAATTGTTGTGGATCAGGTTATCTTGCAAGCTCCGATAGAAGGAACTGTTGCCCGTTGGCCGCCCTTTATGATTCCACTGATTAGATATGTTGAAGGTCTCAGTCCAATCGATGTGATGGCGTCGGTAACGGCGGTGTATTTGTTTATGCTGATCTTTTTCGGAATGCGAGCTGCTGGGCAGATCGCTGATTTGCCCAGAGGATATGATGCTGCGACACAATCAGAACAGGCGCTTTCTTACGGAGAAAGTTCGACGGGGGGGCTCTGGGGATTAATGGAGGTTCTGCTTTCTGTAAAGTTGACCCAAAAACTTGCCAACGGATTGAGAACAGAATTGATGGGTCGACTCACACGATTAAACATGACGACTTTAGACGAGCAGCGTATCGGTGACTCGGTGTATAGAGTGATGTACGACGCTCCGATGCTTCCTGAGATTTGTTTCAAGTTGGCGATCAGTCCAGTAATGATTTTAATTGGTGCAGTTTTGTCGGTTCTGATGATCGGCTACAGCTATGGTGAAGTGTTGCCTGAAATTGTCTGGATTGCTTCGGCGCTCCTGCCAGTAACGTTAGTCATGACTTTGCCGTTGTCAGCGTTGGCAAGAAGGTTGAACCAAATAAGTCGTGCAGCGGGGGCAACCACGACGAACGCGATGGAGCAAAGTATAGATAACATCGCTGCTGTTCAGGCTTTGAACGTTGCCCAGAGTGAATCGAAAGCATTTGAGGAGAAAAGTGCTGAGTCTTTTAGGAGGCATCGGTTTGCAGCCGTTATTGACTTGGCCGTCTATGCTATTTCATACACGTCGATATTTATTGGTGTGGGATTTGCGTTTTACATCATGACCGAAAGAGTTGTTGAGGGAACGGTGTCTCCCGGAGATTATGCTGTGTTATTGGCGCTGTTTTTTACCCTAGGTTTTGCTGCAAGAGACCTTGGTCTTTACTGGATACAGCTGCAAAAAAATGTATCCGCTATAAGACGAGTCTTCTTCTTCATTGATTTTACCTCCGAGGCAGATAGGGGTGGTGACTCGCTGAGATCTTTGAATAAAGATATCGTCCTAGAGTCCGTTAACTTTTCTTATTCCGAGGGGGTGCCCGTTCTGAAAGATATCAATCTAAAGTTTGGTCTCAATGAAGTCGTTGCCATTGTAGGTCCGACTGGAGCTGGAAAGTCTACCCTAGCTTACGTGCTTCCTGGATATATTCGCCCGAACACCGGAACGATTAAATTCGATAATCAAGACGTCGCAAATGTACCGGTGAATCAGATCCGCGAAAAGGTGACTTATGTTTTCCAAGAACATATGCTGTTTTCGGAGAGCATAAGATCCAACCTTCTTTTGGCAAAACCAGATGCTACTGAAGAAGATCTTTTGTCGGCGTGTAAAATGGCCGGAGCGACAGATTTTTTGGAGGATTTACCGCAGGGACTTGATACAAATGTCGGTAAGTCTGGTGATACATTATCAGTAGGTCAAAAACAGAGACTGTCGATTGCTCGAGGGATACTTCGAGATACCCCCGTTTTGATTCTCGATGAGCCTACGGCCGCGCTGGACCCTAAAACGGAGAACATGCTCGTTAGTGGATTACGACAGTTCGCTCGAAATCGACTTGTGATCGTAATTGCGCACCGACTCTCGACGATTAAAGAAGCAGATCGGATCATTTTTTTAGATGATGGAAAGGTCTTGGATATCGGAAATCATGACACGCTGATGAAAAACGAGCAGGGCCAATATCGGAGGTTCGTTGAGTTTCAAACGAACTAACGCTACGCGCTATCTGGGCGATTTGCGGCAAGAAGAGTTTCCGAGGACTTCCCATAATAAAAGAATGTGATGGCTCTTCTCTCACGATCCGTCTGATTGTCTCCAGACCAATGAACAGTCTGTGCATGATGCACTATTGCGTCACCGGCTTTCACCTCAATCATTTGCGCGCCATCAGACGCATCGTTATATCCGGTGATATTCAAATTCTTATCATGACGCTTTTTATGACTACCTTTGGCGTAGAAAAGGCATCCATTTTCCCGATCCATCTGGTCAAGGGCTATCCAGAGCGTAATGCCTGCCTTCGGGTGCCAAGGTCTACCTGCTGCGTCAATGTGAGGTGATATTCTCTCAGGTGTTCCCGGCGGACGATCGACGAAAGCGGTGCTAACTGGCCTGAGTTCATCCTCAAGAAGTGAGGCTAGAAGAGGAAGGTGAGACCCCTGATGAGCTTCTCTACTCAACCATTCTGAATAATTTTGCAGTCCCTTCGCAGCTAAAAGGTATGATTTGGGTGCGCCCCTAAAGTGTTCTTCACGGTCTTTAAGCATTTTTTCTTTGGCGTCTCTGCCCTCTATTAGTAATGAGTTGATTTCTTCGTCTCCACCGAATCCCTTTAGATGTACGAACCCATTTTGTTTAAATGCTTTCTGTGTATCACTGTCTGCAGTGACGGAACCAAAATCCAGCGCTGGACGGTAAAAAGCTTTTTCTTTCATGACGAGGAGCTCTCTGCGGAGTCTTTGTCTGTTGTAACTGATCTTTTTCCCTGAACTGGGGTATCTCCTGGAAAAAAAGAACCTTCGATGGCGTCGCCGTTAACTATCCCCTCGAAGTCAACTTCGAAATCCCAGCCGCCTTTATCAATCGCAAAGCTAAAATTGAGCGTTTCTCCCTGATACTGACATGCTGCAATCGGATAGGGTTCAAAACCGTCCTCAAGGAATTCGACTGTTCCTGCATCAAAGTTCACCCTTTGTCTTCCCCAGCCGGTTTCGAGATCCCAACAACCGCCAGGCGAAGTCTCCTTTGTTGAGACGGCTTCTTGTTCCTCTGGAGAATTGAGTACTTTTTTTGCTACCTGAACGGTCCGTTTTGCCAGGGAAGAAAACCTGTTTTCATTGTGTCCCTTCACAGCAGACATTAGTCTATCATTAAAGTTATCTATCCATTTCCCAGGCAACTTCTTGGAGCCGCATCGAACGCCGAGGATCG
Organism: K189A clade bacterium; assembly: GCA_902631405.1. Taxonomy (GTDB): domain Bacteria; phylum Pseudomonadota; class Gammaproteobacteria; order Pseudomonadales; family Azotimanducaceae; genus UBA4421. Next base: position 26,118 of record CACOYI010000003.1, read on the forward strand.
AACCCACGGTAGCACCATTGCAGTCCGTATCCCAACCTGCGCGAACAGCTGTCACGATTCCAGATTCAAAGCTATCTTGACCAGAATAAAGCCCAAGTACAACTAGGGCGGCATTATTAATTGTGTGGACCCCGTGATAATGACCATATTTATCTAGTATCTTTTTGAAAATTTCTTCCCAGTCATTTAATGCGTGACACCATGTTTTAACGTCATTAACGGCCTCGGCCAGTCTGCAGTTCTCTGGTATTTCACCGAGCCCCGCATCAACGATGTCGTCTATAGCTTCAAAAACGAATGATGCTGAAATCATAGCTGCCACAAACATTTCGCCGTAGATGCCATTTTTTTGATGAGAGATACACCCATCCTGGAATGCCAGAGCGGCTGCTTTTTCCGGCCAACCAGGAGCTGCATATCCAAAAATGTCGGCACGTATTTGCGCTCCAATCCATTCTCGATAGGGGTTTCGACGAATAGCCGAATCAGGTGGCCAGATGTTCGCAACAAAATTTCGGTAGGCAACATTTTCCGCCGTGTAAACCAGCCCGAAGGGCATGTGTGATAACCATATGTCAGCAACAGATCTTGGGGTTAGGTAGGGTCCTTTGCTCTCAAGTGCAATAAGTCCGAGGATCGGAAAGTCCATATCGTCGTCTCGGTCCATCTGCGTTATGTTGCCTCGGGTGGACGGTTTGTGAACCTTTGGCAATATTCTCTCGTTAAAGGGCAGAAAATCATCCAGCGGAAGAACATCCGAATCTGTTAGGTACTTGTCGATTCTATGTTTGGGCCAGCCCTCTACCGGCTTTCCCAACGCACAACCAGCGGCTCGTCCTAGCCACCCGCCATAAATCCTCTCGTAAAGTTCTTCGTCAGTGAGCCTTAGATCAAACTTTCGCTTTCCGGACGGTCTCGCGAGTCTAATTTCTTCTAATGATGAAGGTTCGTGGTAGGGGAAAGTTGGGGATACCTCCAGACCCATTAATTCATCATATAATTCAGTAAAATCTTTGTCGGGGCTGCCGTGTAAAGTTTCTAATCGGTTTTCGATACTGGTTGTATCGCAGCCTTCTTCCTTACGTTGAATGATTTCCCTCTTTATCAGTTTTTGTTCAATCGATTTCATGAAGTTTCGGCAGATAGCTCCTCACTATGGATTACTAAGGTTAGATAATATCCGGGCTGATCGTCAATTTTAGTGATTCCTTCCTTCACCCATTTTCACCAGAAATTGGTTTGAGCCTAAAAATGGGTGAAAACCCAAATATTACTGTTGTTCCGATAAGTTAATTTCTGGAGTATTGGGGAAGGAGGAGAGAGATCATGTTTGAAATTGATATGGAGGCTATAGAGCCAATTGGGGAGTTTGGTTCGAGGGCTTGGTGTGATGCTTGTGCGAGTTATGGTGTAAAAATACTCGAGGCAGCAGACCTGCCAGGGGACCTCAATTGGGGGTTTAGCGAGCTATATACCTATCCACCTGATCGATTGATATCTGAAGACTGGTCTCAATCTGGCTATCACTTTATGGTGAAGGACGGCGTAGTGTCTGGTGGGGCTTCTGTACCCCAAACCTGTCTGGATCAGGAAGGCTTCCATGCGAAAATACGCTGGGCATACATTTGCAATCAGTCAGCTACAAAATATGGCAGCGCCGGTCAAAGGAAGAGAAGCGAACAAGAGGCAGTGCTGCTTTCGCAACTTACGGATTTTTTAGGCTTTACGCCGGAAATGGGTGGAGTTCCCAATGCCGTCTGGCCTGCCCCAATAGTAAAAGCGTTAAGTGTCGGTGTAGAGGAGGGGGCAGGGCTTCATAATATCGCGGCCTCTTTGCAGAGTCCGTCTCCGGAATTTGTCGGCTTGCCGACCACCGATATGGGTGTGCCCGATTTTTCCAGTATGAGCGATAAACAAAGATCTGAATTCCTAAAGTTATGTGGTCTGCAGGAGTAAGTTGCGAGAATATAATGGGTGAATTGCGTACCTTTAAGATGGTGGTGTTGTTGGGGCTTGACCGATAGAGGTATGAGAGGGTGAGCATTGCTAGTTTCTGTGATGAACTGATCTCGGATGGTGCAGGTTATCGTATAGGAAGAGTTCGTGAGAAATTTCTCAGATCAATGCTCATTGGGATCGAGCATGCAGATTCACTGAATTTGACGAGTATTGCCGGAGCGCTAGATGAAGGCATTCGGCTGCACGCCACTCAGAAAAGGCTGTCACGGAATCTGGATGACCAAGTATTGTTCGACTTTCTGCAAAATCGTCTCCTGTCCTTGGCCACAAGTGATGTGTCCGATGATAGCTGGTTAGTGGTTCACACCTATTCCCTAGAGAAAAGGTATGCGAAGAAAATCGAGTATCTTGGGCCCACTGGGAGAGAGTTAGATCATGGGTTTAAGGTGTGTGAGGTTCTGGCGATCAAACCTGAAAAGAGAGTTTATAAACCGCTAGTGACCCACGTTTGGTCAAATAAGATCCCTGATTTTGAAAGTGATTCAAGCGAGGTCGCAAAAACGCTTGACCGGGTGCTTGATGCCACTGGCAATAAGGGGCTCGTTTTTTTTGATGACCAGTCGGTGGGCGCAGACCTGGTGGAATTTTTGATAAATCGACGAGCTTTTGATTACTTTTCAATGATGCCGAGTGACGACGCAAAGGTCGTTCATAGAGATGAGGAATGGGTTGTGCGAGAGCTGTTTGATCAAATAGAGACCAAATATGGCAGAACGATGTTTAAGCTGGTCCCCGAGGGCATGCTAGCTAAGGGGAAGATAGATCTCGATTTATTTCTTCATGCTGGTGCTCTGGGTGTGAAACGCGTCAATGATTCGAGGCGGCTCACCCTGATTGCGCTGAGGGCAAAGACCAAGCGCTTGGGGGAAATTTCTATTCCAATCCTGACGACTAAAATAGGCTTGAGAAGCCGAAAATCTCTCATGGGTTTGGTTGAATCATTTTTGTCAATTCAGGATGTAGTCTCTCTGCACCAAGAGGTTAGAGCGCGTTTTCGTCCAGAAGAGTTTCGGGTATTAACTTACCGGCGATTGCGTTTGCTTTTTAGCCTATTACAGGCTGTCATTTTTTATCGGATAGAATCGAAAAGTTCTCCTGTGATTGAAATTCCTAATTTTGCTGACCAACCTCATACAGGAGAGCTGGACAGAACTTATCTCATGCCTCGCAAAATTGATTCTGAACAGGAGAGGCGAGTTGATTAGTGAGCTATTTCAAATCACACCTCCCTCTGGTGCATACGAATTAGGCCCTGATTCCCAACGCAAAGTCGATACGCCAAAAGGTACTATCACAGAATTCTTGTTCACCGAAAGCAATTATTATCCCTCTGCCGAGCACAAGTTTTGGGTGTACGTACCGTTCGGATATGATGATCGGAACCCTCTAAATTTGATGTTTTTTCAGGATGGAGAAGCGTACTTATCTGAGCAGGGACAAGTCCGAGTAGGCACCGTATTGGATAATCTGATTGAAGCAAAAGAGATTCCTCTGATGGCAGCTATTTTCGTCAACCCTGGCACTAGTGTTAATTCTGATACCCCTCAAGACCTGCGTGAGATTCAGTACAGATCCACGGATAGGGTTTACGGATCATTTATACTGGACGAAATCAGTTCTATCGCGGGTAAAGAATTCAATTTTAGTAATCAGGCTTCGGATCGAGCTATTTGTGGGATGAGTGATGGCGGTCTTTGTGCATTCAACGCGGCGTGGTTAGCTCCGCAGTCTTTTGGAAAGGTCGTTAGTCATATTGGCAGCTTTACCCATTTAGGGGGGGCGTTGGAGTATCCATCTAAAGTCAGGCGCTCAAGGAGTGCGCCCAAACCGATTAGAGTCTTTATTCAAGACGGCATATCTGATCTTAGCCTTGAGGATGGAGATTGGAGCCTTGCTAACCTCTCCATGGTATCTGCCTTGCGTTTTGCTCGATACGACTATGCTACTGAAATCGGTTTCGGTGGGCACGATCTGGCCCACGCTGGGGCTATTTTTCCGGAAACTTTACGTTGGCTTTGGAGGGATCATCCTGAAATTGCGAACCACTTCTCAAAGCGAAGCGCTTCAGATGTTCTTGGAGACTGGGCGATGAGTGTCAATTTTTTTGGAGAAGAAAGGCCCGTTCAACTGCAAATTGAGTCCTCTGGAGAGGAGCTCATTGGTAAACTTCGAGATGACAGTGATGGAGAATTGAAGTTAATTGAGTTGAAATATCACGATGGCCTGCTACTTGTTAGACACGAGGCGTCCCCCTATCAAAAAGCTTATTTAAAAGCTCCCAATGATGAGTTGGTTATCGTGTCTTGTTGGCTTAAACACGCTGGCGACCGTCTTGAGGGAACTTTTTCTGCCGAGCAAGGCTTTATCTGCGAATATTTAATGGTCGGAACCCGATATAGCAAGTGAACTTTTGCTTAGTCGCGCTTATGCGGCGAACTTTTCCAACAAATCCGCCGGAAAACTGCCTTGAAAAGGCTTCGCCCCATACTTCTCTCTGATCTCATCGATACTTTGTTGCCATTCTTGCTCCCATTCAATGTCCATAAAAGAGGGCTGCTCCCGCCCATGTAACCAAGCTTCTTTTATTGTTTGCAACAGAATCGGGAAACCTAGGGGTTGTCGAAGATGGCTGATCGAACAAATAGTCGCCAGAAACATTGCTGAATAGTTGTGACCAAACTGGGCGAGTTGAAAGGCCGATATAGCTATTTCATGCAAGCTTGTAGTTTGATAGCCGCCGACGAGATGCCATACATCGTGCATCTGCAGAATCCTGGTATTTAAATATCTAAGGGCTGGTGTCAGGTTTCGCAGGCCGATCGTTTCTCGGTCTAGCACTTCTGCGTCAAAGCCATTCTCAACAAGCATTTTATAAAGATTGCAGGCGAGGCTGTTCTCTGGTTGAGCTTCAAGTTCATCTAGTGAAATCATATCGGGAATATTTCGTAGGCTCGGCTCCATTACTCCCTCGTGATTATTTGCTGCCTGCTCTGCTAACAGGAAAAATTGCGGATTAATTGATTTACCCAGGCTCGCGACCGCCATCGTAATTGAGCTTGCATCATAGCCGCCCTCAGGACCTGATAGTGCTTCATCGAATTCTTTCCAGAAGCTGTCTGGCAATGGCGCTTCAACCAAATTCTCACCGGCATAATCCCCTTCATTGTTTTTCACCTCACTAGTCATCGAGTCATACATTCGATTAGTGGCGGCGGGCGCGCAAAATGCGGTCCAGACCATGTTTCCGCAAATTTTAGCTCTCGCCATCGGATCATTATTCATGGCTTGCGCGAAGGTTTCTTTTAGCTTCGTAAATTGAGGCTTACTTGTATTTTCCTTAATTAGAGATAGTGTCACCAATAGCTCCTAAATTCTTAAAGTTTTTAGCTAAGATTTTGATAGTTTTAGCCATTCATTAAACTGTGGCTGTCTTTTTTCTTTAAACGCACTGACTCCTTCCCGAGCATCCGCATGATGATCAGATATCGCCGTTTTGGAAGCGATTTCATCCAATGATTGCTCGAAAGTCATGTCGGCTGCGTTGTATACGGATCTTTTGAGCAATCGTGTTGCGACTTGTGGCCCGTTTGCAATGTCTGTTGCCATATTCATTACTTCCTTCTCTAAGGAGTCGTCTGGTACTACATCATGTAAAAGGCCCAATTCCAGAGCTTCAGCCGCTGATACGATTTTCTTTTTTAGAAAGAATTCCATTGTTTTTGCGATGCCCATTAATTGGACACAAAGGTATTGTCCGCCTTCATCCGGCAGCAAGCCGAAACGCAGCGTTGCACTACCGATTTTTGCGGATTCTGATGCGATTCGAAAATCGCATGCTAGGGCTAGGGTCATTCCGGTTTGAATCGCTAAGCCGTTGACGGCCGCGATTGCTATCTTATCGCAATTTCTTACCGCTAAATTGAGCGTTTGGGACAAGTGGCGTAGTCCCTCATAGGTGCCTATTTCATTATCATGACCATGCGGGATAGACGGCATAAGAGAATCACCATCGATAGCTTTTCCCTGTCCAGAAATATCATCCCCAGCACAAAATGCTCGACCTGAGCCCGTGAATACCAAGACTCTTACTGCATTGTCCATTTGAGCTTGAGTAATGGTTTCCACAAGGTCTCTTTTAATCGCCTGTGTGAAGCCATTAAGCCGGTCCGGCGTTGTAAATTGAATCCAGGCGATTCCCGGTTCGCGCAGTTCGACACTAAACCCTTTGAATTGTCCAGTCTTCATCATTTCTATTCCCACCCCTTCTTTCTCTCAGCCGACCCAGGTTAACAACCCTGGATCACATTGAGCAAGCTCGGCTATAGTGGAACAGAAATCGAAGCGAGTTTTTTCGACACGGCAAGGATTTTTTAAATGCATTTAGTAAAACAGATTGAAGATATGACGTTGCAGTTGTCCGAATGGAGACAAGACCTTCATGCTCACCCTGAGTTGGGTTTTGAGGAGCATCGAACCTCAGATTTTGTTGCGAGTAAGCTTGAGGAGTTCGGAGTCGAGGTTCACAGGGAGATAGGTAAGACAGGGGTTGTTGGCGTCCTTCGACAGGGAAATGAGACCAGATCGATTGGTCTGCGCGCTGACATGGATGCACTGCCAATTAGAGAAACCAATGAGTTTTCCCATAAGTCAAAAAACCCCGGCAAAATGCATGCCTGCGGTCACGATGGCCATACGGTAATGCTGCTCGCTGCTGCAAAGTATTTAGCAGAAAGCAGATCTTTTAGTGGTCAGGTGAATTTTATCTTTCAGCCTGCTGAAGAGGGGCTAGGTGGTGCAAAGGCGATGATAGATGATGGTCTTTTTGACAAGTTCCCATGTGATCGCGTATACGCGATGCATAATGGTCCTGGGATAGCAGTAGGAAAGTTTGCATCAGTTCCTGGGATAAGAACCGCGGCAGGTGCATTTTTTGATATAGAAGTCATCGGTAAAGGAGGGCACGGAGCTTTTCCGCAATTTGCGATTGACCCAATAACGATGGCGGCTGAGATTATTAGTGCAATTCAGACCATTATTTCGCGCGCGACCTCGCCAAATGAAAGCGCAGTCTTGTCTATCACCAAAATGCATGCAGGCGATGCCTATAATGTCATTCCGGAGAGAGCGGTTCTGTCAGGAACCGTCAGGACGTTTACGATGGAGAAGATGCAGGAGATAGAGCAGCAGATGGTAGCCATATCGGAGGGAATATCGAAAGCTCATGGCGGAACCGCTCTTGTGGACTTTAATACTCTCTTTTTACCTGTCCTAAATGAGGAAGAGGCAACTGATCTTGCAACGGAGGTTTGTGGAGAAATGGTTGGGCGGGACAACGTGATTACAACGGGAAGTGCAGGAACAGGGTCAGAAGACTTTTCGTTTATGTCAAATGAGGTCCCGGGTTGCTATGTCATCATCGGTAATGGAGAGGATAGTAGCGCGCTACACAACCCTAACTTTGATTTTAATGATGAAGCGCTTGTTTATGGCGGTAGCTTCTTTGCTCGAGTGATCGAGAAAGAACTGGCTTTGGATCAGGTTTAAAAGCGACCCAGTATGGTTAAGGTTCTAGCGATCGGTGGAAGTGGCGGGATGGGGCGCTTCGCCGTTAGAGAGATGCTCTCATGTGAAAGGATAGATTCGATAGTAGTTGCGGATATCAACGCTCAGAGCGCTGCTTCGTTCGCATCTAATTTTGGAGGAAGGGCTTCCTCTCTTGGTCTCGATGTCACTGATCCTGTTGCACTAAGAAACGCGCTGAAAGGCATTGACGTGGTAGTGAACACCAGTGGTCCGTTCTTCAAATTTGCTGTCCCGATTCTCGAGGCTTGTATTGAAATCAAATGCCACTACTTCGATATCTGTGATGACTGGGAACCAACTGAGGAAATGCTTGAGCTCGATCAAAAAGCCGTCGAGGCAGGTATTACCGCAGTAATCGGACTTGGTGCCAGTCCCGGTATGACAAACTTTCTTGGACTCGCTGCGATGAAAGAACTCGATGACGTCGAATCTATCTATACTGGTTGGCACATGGGCGGTGCTAAACCGGAAGCGGAGAGTTCTCAAACAAAGGTTAATGCAGCGATGATGCACGGGATCCAACAAATGACTGGATCCGTCAAGGTTTTTAGTAAGGGTCAGGAAGAGATGGTTGCTCCGTTAAGAAAATTGAAGTTGGAGTATCCTGGTCGCGGTGTTTTCGATGTGCGGATATTTGGGCATCCAGAAGCGATTACTTTCCCGCATCATTATCCCGTGATTAAGGACTCTTTGAATGTATGTCATGGTGGTGAGAGAGGGCTTTTTCTAATAAGAACTATTCTTACTCTTGTGAACTGGGGATTAGTAACGAGGTCACGTGCGGCGGCTTGGCTTCATTGGCTAGAATCTCGCCCACAGACCGAAGATTCTGTGCGAGAGGAAATATCGCTGCCTCCCATATATGCTCTAGCGGTAGGCGTAAAAAATGGACGGAGAGGTTCAGTCGGTGTCTGCTTTTCGGCGGAATCGGAGAATATTCTCGCCGATTTGGGGATGGGGATGGCGACAGGCGTACCTTTGGCTATGGGTGTTCGAATGTTGGCCGAGGGTAAGATAGATAAGAAAGGAGTTATGGCGCCTGAAGCGGGACACATTGACCCAGAGACTTTTATCCCGGAGGTTTTGCGAGCATTTTCAGGTCAACGATCTCAGGGATTAAAGAGGATCAATGAGGTTTTGGACGTTACCGTAAAGTTTTAAACTATCCGGCATTCGTAATGGCGGAATTTAGGAAGTCCATACACTGCTATGGAAGTAGGGTTAGGGACGAAGAAGGCTACTAGAGAAATTACAATTGAGGATGAAATGGAAGTAAAAGACGCTCAAAGGGAAAAGATGGCGCAAGCCGATGGATTCATTGCAGCACTTGATCAAAGTGGAGGGTCTACACCAAAAGCACTTGGTCTCTATGGTATCTCCGAGGAGGCCTGGTCAACGGAAGAGGAAATGTTCGATCTTGTGCACGCGATGAGAACTAGGATTATTACTAGTCCGGCATTCAATGGAGATCGAATTCTTGCGGCGATATTGTTTGAGAATACTATGAAAAATACCGTGGAGGGGTTGCCGACTACGGAGTATTTGTGGTCGAAAAAGCAAGTTGTCCCAATATTAAAGATCGATAAAGGTCTTGCAGAAGAATCGAATGGTGTGCAAATGATGAAGCCTATGCCAGATTTGGGAAACACATTGAGTAGCGCCAATGAACACGGAATTTTTGGGACAAAAATGAGATCGGTTATCAAGGAGCACTCGAATTCCGGGATACACAATGTTGTGAAGCAACAATTTGAGGTGGGAGCTGAAATTCTTTCAGCTGGTTTGGTGCCAATCATAGAGCCAGAGGTGGACATCAACTGTCCAGATAAAACCGGAGCGGAAACCCTCCTGAAGGAATGCATCATTTCAGGCCTCGATGATCTTCAAGAAGGTCAGGAGGTGATGTTGAAGCTGACCTTACCAGAGGAGGATGGACTTTATGAGGAGTGTGTTGCTCATCCGCGAACACTCAGAGTAGTGGCTCTATCTGGAGGTTATTCCAGAGAGGAGTCCAACCTCAGGCTTTCAAAGCAACTTGGAATGGTTGCCAGTTTTTCTAGGGCCCTTACCGAAGGCCTTCAGGCTAGTCAGACTGAAGAAGCGTTTAATCAACTCTTAGACTCTTCTATTGAAGAAATCTGTTTGGCTTCAAAGACCTAGTGGTCAGGTATGAAGGAATTAGAGTAATTCATCCATAGATCTAAACGACTAATAGCGGCCTCACCTTATCGGCAATTAAAATTATACAGAGCGTTTCCAACAGATCTTTGAGGGGAGAAAGGGAAATTTTTGTAAGCTTCCTATTTCCTTCGAGCTCTGGATGAAGCTTTGCTTATTCTTAAGCTTCTCATCGCGGATAACGAAATCTATATCAATTAGAAACTCGATAAACTGGAATGGCTTAGACCGACTTCGACGAGATCATTGATGGAAGGTTCAGAATGGCGCACCCGACAGGATTCGAACCTGTAATCCCCAGTTTCGTAGACTGGTGCCTTATCCAGTTTGGCCACGGGTGCTTCGACGGCATTATGTTGAAGATAAGGCTTAAGAACAACTGCTTAGTTTTTCTGGAATATTCGTCTCCATTTGTGCTCAAATGATACGGTCAAACTTTTTGGTAAAGTTTTATGGAAGGTCTCATGTCGGAAGGCGTTTCATTAATGCTTTTGGGTATGGGCACGGTCTTTGTGTTCCTGTCAGTGTTGGTGTTTGCAGTCACTTTGATGTCAAAGCTGATAATGGCATGGTCGAAAACAGTGGCTGTGTCAGAGCAAAACAGTATCCCAAAAAACCACGTCGCGGCCGTTGTTGCGGCTATTGATTTGTACGAGAAGGATCACTAAGGCTTCCACAGGAGAAAGATGTGTCAAATGACAACAAGTCTAAATTGGGTATCACGGATGTTGTGCTTCGAGATGGGCATCAAAGCCTACTTGCGACGCGTATGCGAATTGAAGACATGTTGCCCATTGCTTCCAAGCTCGACCAAGTTGGATTTTGGTCTTTGGAGTCATGGGGTGGTGCGACGTTTGATGCCTGTATTCGATACCTTGGTGAAGATCCGTGGGAGAGGCTTCGATCATTAAAAAAAGCAATGCCCAACACGCCTCAGCAAATGTTGCTCAGAGGTCAGAATTTGCTGGGATATAGACATTACGCTGATGATGTCGTTGAAAAATTTGTTGAGAGAGCGGCGGAAAATGGAGTCGATGTTTTTCGAATATTTGATGCCATGAACGACATGCGAAATCTAAGGACCGCGATTGCCGCTGCGAAAGGGAATGGCAAGCATGCGCAAGGCACTATTTCCTATACCGTTAGTCCCGTCCATGATCTCAAATTATGGGTTGAGCTCTCCAAACAAATAGAGGATATGGGTGCAGACAGCCTGTGCATCAAAGATATGGCCGGATTGTTGAAGCCTTACGTTGCCTTTGAATTGGTAAGCCAGCTTAAGCAAAATCTAGGAATACCTGTCCACATGCAGTGTCACGCGACTACGGGTATGTCGACGGCGACTTATATCAAGTCGATCGAGGCGGGTATAGATAACGTGGATACCTCAATTTCATCTATGAGCATGACCTATGGTCACTCAGCGACAGAGTCATTGGTCGCCATTCTTGACGAGACTGAACGCTCCACGGGCTTGGACATTTCTTTGTTGGAGGAAATATCGGCTTATTTCAGAGAGGTGCGTAAAAAGTATGCGGCTTTCGAAGGGAGTCTGCGAGGCGTCGACTCTAGGATTCTAGTGGCTCAGGTACCAGGTGGCATGTTGACTAATTTGGAGAGTCAACTGAAAGAGCAGAATGCGGAAAACAGGTTAGATGAAGTACTTGAGGAGATTCCCAAAGTACGAAAAGAGCTGGGTTACATCCCGTTAGTTACGCCAACTTCCCAGATTGTAGGAACGCAGTCTGTAATAAATGTGCTCTCCGGGGAAAGATACAAAACGGTCACTAAAGAAACCCGTGGAGTACTCGCTGGTGAATATGGATCTACGCAAGCTCCAGTAGATGCCGAACTTGTCCAAAAGGTGTTAGGTGATCAAGCGCCGATAGTTTGTCGCCCTGCAGATCTTATAGAAAACGAATTGGATCATCTCTCAAAAGAACTTGCAGAAAAGTTTGAATCTCTCGGGATAAAATTATCTGAAGAAAATAAAATCGATGATGTTTTAACCTATGCCTTATTTCCAGAAGTGGGTGCTCGGTTCCTAGAAAATAGGGGCAATCTCTCGGCCTTTGAGCCAGCCCCCCGGGCGAGTGATCAAGCCAAAATTGCTCAGCAAAAAGCCGTCGATAGCGAAGGGGTTGGAAGGTCGTATAGAGTCAGCGTCGATGGTCAGGTTTACAGCGTCCAAGTATCGCCAGGTGATGAAGCGCCGGTGATATCGTCTGCCCCGCAAAAAGCCACGAACGCCAGCTCTGGTCAATCAGAGCAAGTAACTGCGGGACTTGCGGGAAGTGTCCATAAAGTTATGGTGGCTGAAGGTGATAGGGTTTTGGAAGGAGACACGCTCTTAATACTCGAGGCGATGAAAATGGAAACAGAGGTACAATCAAACGTTTCCGGGACGATAGCTCAAGTTTTCGTTTCTGCGGGCGATTCGGTCACTGTTGGGCAGAATCTTGTTGAGATCGTATAAAAGATAAAGGCCTCTAGAGACAGCAAAGATGGATTCGATATATCAATTGTGGCTAAGCTCGGGCCTCGCTCAGATGAGTTTGGGCCAAGCCAGCATGATTCTGGTCTGCTTGTCTCTGCTGTATTTGGCGATAGCTAAAAAGTTTGAACCCCTATTACTGGTCACGATTGGATTCGGAGGTATCTTAAGTAACATCCCAGGTGTCGAGATCGCGACTGGTGATGGGTTGCTCTTCCTAGTATATAAAATAGGGATTGAAACAGGCGTGTTTCCACTCATTATTTTTATGGGTGTTGGAGCGATGACAGATTTCGGTCCCTTACTGGCAAACCCTAGGACGCTATTTCTAGGCGCGGCTGCTCAATTCGGTATATTCGCGACGCTGCTCGGCGCTATCGCTCTCAGTTCGTTGGGTATTTTGGATTTCGATATTAAACAGGCCGCAGCAATCGGAATTATAGGCGGTGCTGACGGTCCCACAGCAATTTTCGTCGCAGGCAAACTGGCGCCTGAATTATTGGGCGCAATAGCGATCGCCGCCTATTCCTACATGGCATTAGTGCCCATTATTCAACCACCCATAATGCGAGCCCTGACAACGGAGCACGAGCGAAAAATAGAAATGGTGCAATTACGCGAGGTGTCTCGACTAGAGAAGATTGTTTTTCCTTTATTGTTACTCCTTCTTGTGGCGCTCCTTTTGCCTTCAGCGGCACCATTATTAGGAATGTTCTGTTTTGGAAATCTGATGAGAGAGTGTGGTGTGGTGGATCGGTTGACCGACACTACCCAGAATGCATTGATCAATATCGTCACTATTTTTTTAGGACTTGGTGTAGGGTCGAAGCTCAGTTCAGAAGCTTTTCTGAATATAGAAACTCTCGGGATCTTGTTTTTGGGCATGGGTGCATTCGCGATCGGCACTGCCAGTGGGGTTTTAATGGCAAAGCTCATGAACTTAGCCAGTTCTACACCAATCAATCCGTTGATAGGAGCGGCTGGAGTCTCTGCAGTACCTATGGCCTCCAGAGTGGCAAATAAGGTGGGTTTGGAGTCGAACCCACAAAATTTCTTACTTATGCATGCGATGGGTCCGAACGTGGCTGGTGTAATTGGTTCTGCAGTGGCGGCAGGTGTTTTGATCCAATTTGCCGGGGGTTGAGCAACTTTGCCTAGGATGACCTGGTCTTGTTACCATAGGCCAATTTCGAAAAGGAATAGAGCATGCCTATACCTCGAGAGCTTCTGACTTTCTTGTTTTGTGTTTTTATCGCGGGCCCGACCTTAGCAGCCGACTATTGGATTTCTATAGGTAGCTTTAAAGACCGAGGTGCTGCTGAGCAGGGTCTTATCGACGCTAGAAAGCGAAGCTCGCAGAATATAGCTGTAGTGGCCCAGCCCAGTGAAGATGGGATACGCTACCGGGTATCTGCTGGTCCCTTTACAACGAAAGATGAAGCCCAATCGGCACTTACTCAAATAAAAGAAGATGGATTTAGGGGAGCTTGGGTTTGGCGATTGAAAGAATATGTGGGCGGAGATAATTCCTCCTCGCTACTGAATCCATCGGAAGAATACATTGGTCTCGCAGATATGATTTTCGATAATCTTCCGGAAACCTCAACAAGACCGACTAATTCAGAAGTTCCGGGCGTTGGTATCTCGGTAAAATCAATGGAGGTTCCTAAGGCTCCCCCAGGTTATCAACTCAACAAGTTAAGGCGGGATAACTAGCTTGATCTAGGACACTGTCAATACAGTCGAAAAGTGAAAAGTTATCGCACAGCGACACAGTGGGGTGTCTACGATGTCTGCGTCGAGAATGGCGAACTAATTTCCGTCTCCGGAATAAAGGAAGACCCCGATCCCTCTAAATTCTCAAGCAGCCTTTTAGATGGTGTTCACCATCCATCCAGAATAAAGAGGCCGGCAGTCAGAAAAGGCTGGCTCGAGGATAAGGTTAGTCGAGCCAGACATATAAGAGGTGGGGACGATTTTGTTGAGTTGCCTTGGGACGAGGTGATCGAGCTAGCAGCTGGCGAGCTAACTCGTGTTAAGGCTCAACACGGAAATCGTTCCATATTCGGTGGCTCTTATGGATGGGCGAGTGCCGGTAGGTTTCATCATGCCCAATCGCAACTTCACCGGTTTATCAATTTTTTTGGCGGGTGCACGCGAGCTATGAATAGCTACAGTACGGCGGCCGCGCAAGTAATACTCCCTCATGTCGTTGCTCCTTGGGAGGAGGTGGAACTTGAGCAGCCTAGTTGGCGGGAGCTTCGAGATGAAACTGAATTATTCGTTGCGTTTGGAGGTATTCCCCTCCGAAATACGCAGGTCGCCTACGGTGGTATCACCGAACACAAAAGCTCCGAAAAAATAGAGTCGCTTCTGCAAAACGGTGTTGAGTTTATAAACGTTAGCCCAAACCTGGCCGACCTCCCGCAAGTTAGCGCCGATCAACATGTTCTCCTGCGACCGAATACTGATGTTGCATTCATGCTTGGGATCGCGTTTGTCCTCGAGGTAGAGGAACTGTTGGATCGGCAATTTCTCTCTAGTCACTGCAAAGGATATGAAACCTTTGCGCGATATCTTCGTGGGGAAAAAGACGGGATTCTGAAGTCGCCTGAATGGGCGTCTGCAATCACGGATATAGGAGCAGACGAAATCATATCCCTGGCGCGAAAAATGGCTGTTAAGAGAACGTTTATTTCCGGTGCCTGGTCGTTGCAGCGTGCTCACCATGGTGAACAGCCATTTTGGATGATTGTTGTTCTGTCCTCGATGCTCGGTGGCATAGGTCTTAAGGGACAAGGTTTCGGATTCGGTTATGGTGCCGAAGGTTTTATCGGAAGCGATTACCTTCGTTTTCCTTGGGCGACCTTACCGAAAGGTCGCAATCCTGAAGGCTTTGCCATTCCCGTTGCACGAATCGCAGATATGCTTTTAAACCCTGGGGGCCATGTCGAATATGATGGTGATGCGATTGAGTATCCTGATATTAAGCTAATTTATTGGGCTGGGGGAAATCCATTTCATCATCATCAAGATCTAAATCGGTTGGTTTCGGCATGGCGAAGGCCGGACACAGTTATCGTCAATGAGCCGTGGTGGAGCCCAATAGCCAAATGGGCGGATATCGTTTTCCCTGCGACGACTAGTTTGGAGCGACAAGATATTTGTGCCTCGAGTCACGATAATTATGCTCATTTTATGGAGCGCGCTCTTGAACCACATCATGAATCTAAGAGCGACCATGAGATATTTTCTTTGCTGGCAAGTAAGTTGGGTTTTGGGGAGCGTTTCACTGAAAATAAAAATGAAATGGAATGGCTAGAGTCGATTTGGCAGAGGTCTAGTTCGACGGCGAAATCTTTAGGTTTTGAATTACCTAGTTTTGATGATTTCAGCTTGGCTGGAAGCTATAAATTGCCTGATCGAGATAGAAAAGGTGTGTGGTTGTCTGACTTCAGAGCGGATCCTATTAAGAATCCGCTGAAAACGCCGTCAGGACTAATCGAGATTTATTCAGACAAGATAGCGAGCTTTTCATATCGTGAATGCCCTGGTCATCCGGTTTGGCTTCCGCCAATAGAATGGCTGGGAGCTGAGCTCGCTAATACTTATCCTCTTCACTTACTCTCCTGTCAGCCGGCTACAAGACTTCACTCGCAGTACGACCAAGCCCAATACAGTCAAGATCGTAAAGTGCAGGGGTGCGAAGTGCTTTTCATAAATCCGAAAACAGCAATTTCCAAGGGTATAGGTGACGGCGATATGGTGAAAGTATTTAACAAACGCGGAGCCTGCTTGGCTGGAGCAAGATATCAAGAAGGGCTAAGGCGAGATGTCGTCGTTTTACCTACTGGATCCTGGTTCAATCCCGCTGTCGGCGAAGAGCATAGTCTGGAGTTAAACGGGAATCCTAATGCATTGACTATTGACATTGGTACCTCAGAGCTGTCCCAAGGTCCAAGTGCGCAAACCTGTCTGGTAGAAATTGAAAAGGCTGACGAAAAGGATATAAGCAAAAGAGTGGAGGCGAGTTAACAAGGAAGATAGAAATCCTTGGCAGACTCGCATCTGGCGAGTCATGGGCGATAAGGTGCTTTAGTTTAAGAGACAATGTCTATCAGGTGAGTTAATCTCTGCTCGATCATAATGGCTCCGTAGTTCAATGGATAGAACGGCCGCCTCCTAAGCGGCAGATACAGGTTCGACTCCTGTCGGGGCTACCAAGAAGTAGGTTGAGTGGTCTAAGAATGTACCCAAGGTGCAGTGTAGAGCCGGCTTTAAAACTCAGCCGGTGCAATTCCTAGAGTATCATCTTTCGAGTAATAAACTTTTCTCCAGTCTGGCTATTATAATTTGAGCAGAAAAATGGTTACTTACTATCAGCGCCTGTTTTCCTGACCAGACGTCCTGGCAGGGAATCTGTTTCTTCGCCCTCAATGTAGGTTGGCTCTCCATTAACTATTGTCATTAGATAACCGTCCGCTCGCTGTTGCAGTCTTGCGCCACCGGCTGGTAAATCGTTGACTATTTCCGGCAGCCTTACAGACAGATTCTCAAAGTCGATGATGTTTACGTCTGCCTTCATGCCCGGTTCTAGGGTGCCTCGATCAGTTAAATCGACTGCGCGAGCGGTATCTCTTGACTGACATTTTATGAGTGTTGGTAGGTCGATCTTCTCTCCGCGAACGCGGTCTCTGCCCCAGTGGGTAATAAGTGAAGTAATGAAGCTCGCATCGCAGATAGTACCGACATGAGCGCCGCCATCGCCAAGGCCCATGACTGTGTCTTTATGTAAAATCATGTCACGGCAGCAATCAAGGTTATTTTGGGCGTAGTTGGCGAACGGGGTATATAGTAGTGAACGGCCATTATTTTCCAATAGAACGTCATATATGTACGACCATGGGTCAAGTCCTCGAGCTATAGCTTGAGCATTCAATGAGTCTTCTGGATTAGGTTCGTAGTTTGGCGGATCAGTCATCAGCCAAATTTTGCGTCCCTCGTCCATCAGTCGAAACATTGTCCCAAAGCCTTTGCCCGTAGGTTCGGCCAATATTCGCGCTTTACGCGCTGGATCAGCCATCGCTGAAACTCGTTCATCTAGGGGGAGATGAGCTACTTCTGTGAACGAGGGTCTCGTTGTGAAAGGCGATAGAGTGGTCGTTAATCCCAGCAAGATGCCAATAGGTCTTGGGGCCACTTGTCCCCTCATTTTGTAACCCGCATCATTGGCATGTTCGATTTTGTTCAATATCTTGCGCCAACCGTGATCACTTATACCTTGAGCCAAAGAGATGGACATGGGTCTGCCCGCGGAGCCGACCATCGATTTCAGTAGCTCAAACTCCGTATCAAGGTCTTCGAAATCCGAGATCATCTCCATGACGCCATACCCTATGGTGTGTAAGGCGTTGGCCATACCTACTAATTCATCGTGCTCCGCCTGAAGGGTTGGCGTTGGTTCTCCTTTAGAACTGCGATGATTAAGTGTTCTGGAACTCGTGAATCCCAGTGCTCCGGCGCGAATGGCCTCCTCGGTCAGACGACGCATTTCAATAATATCCTCAGTGGTGGCTGGCTCCCGATCTGCTCCGCGTTGTCCCATCACATAGACACGCATTGCGGCGTGGGGCAGTTGTGCACAAATATCCATGTCGAATTTGCGTTTTGATAAATAATCTAGGTAGTCTGGGAAAGACTCCCACTCCCAGCTAAGCCCCTCACTAAGCGCCACACCTGGTATGTCCTCTACTCCTTCCATGAGTTCGATGAGCAGATCGTGGTCAGTGGGTCGTACTGGTGCAAACCCCACTCCACAATTACCCATTACCACGGATGTAACCCCGTGGTGACTAGATGGAGACATACGATTCGACCATGTTGCTTGCCCATCATAGTGTGTATGGATATCGACAAATCCCGGCGTAACCAATGCTCCGTCTGCATTAACCTCTCTGTCGCCATGGCCAGAGACCCTGCCAGTCGCCGCTATTTTCCCGTCTTTTATCGCAACATCAGCCGTAAAAGGTTGTTGACCGGTGCCATCAATGACTGAGCCAGATCGTATTACCAAATCATACCGCGACATCGTTGAACCCCCCTGCACTCGCACAATCTCCAAAAAGCGAGATTGACTGTCTTGTGTCATGTTGATGTTCTAGCACAGAAGGAATCTCGATAAAACAGCCACTGATTCTAGGTTGAGACAAGCCTTTGATATGGTTGATGCTGCTTCGCATAAGGAAAAGCTCATCTTCCGGAGGGTCATCAAAGACGAAGCATCCAAGATATTTGTCTTAATCAGCGAATCAGAAATAATGTGTCCCACAAAACTGTGCGGCAGAAGATACAGAAAGCGACATCGATGATCAGAAATGAGAACACAATTTCGTAGCGGCTGTCTTTGTCTCGGTTTCAAGATTTTTAGAGGAGTTGACCGAATTTGCTGTGTAAGGAAGACTCAAGAGAGAGTAATAAACAACAGGAGGAAAGATGGCGATTGAAGTGATTGTCCCAGAATCTGCTCGAAAAACCTATAATGAATGGCGTTTTGCGCCTGCCGTTCGACACCAGGATCTTATTTTCTTTTCCGGCGTTGTCGGTCAAGGCGAGACCGCTGAAGAGGAGTTCCGCAGCGCTTGGGCTTCATTAGAGGTTACCCTTGCTGAAGCTGGGATTGGTTACGAAGACATCATTGATACAACGCTATACATGGTAGATCTCCAAAAGAATGCTCCCACCATGGCTAAGGTTCGGAACGAATTTATCAAGGAACCCTATCCAGCTTCAACTTGGATAGGTATCACTGAATTGGTCATACCTGGAGCTCGAGCAGAGATAAAAGTTATCGCTCGAAAACCCTGATCTCTCACAAGCAGACTGGGTTGTTGAGGGTAGTCGGCTTTCCCAAAAAACGTCTTACCGCTATCGGGTAATTATTTTAAAAATTGTTTTTGAAGTTGCCCAGACACAAAAGTGTCCGAGCAACTCTCCTGAGGATGTTATTTCAATTTAGGGGCAGACTATGGTTAGGACGCCACGAGCTCCCGAAGGGAGCGTTCCCGTTCTCATCTGGCAAGCTGCCGAGTTGTTAACAAAAGCTCCCCAATTGGATTGTGATGGCGCATTGCCGACGTAAACTGAAGGCTGATAAGTTCCACCTGCACACGTAACGGAATAAGTGTTGTCGTATATTACCTGCTGTCTTCCTGGCTTGACGGAATCATCATAACTCAAGTTGCAGGACGCTTCGGAAAGGACGTTTGATACGGTTTGCCAGCCACCGCCAGTAACGGCACATGAGGTCGAGGGTGGGGGAGTGCCTGAACCGCAATTGGTGCCGGGGGCAATGCGTCCGCCCTGAAGAATATTCCCTGGCTGGACCATTTGCGGATTATTCCCCTGCATCATTTGACCAGGTTGATTCATCTGATTATTCGGACCAGGCCTCATTCCTGGATTGCCTGGTCTGTTTTGCATCGAAGGAGCTCCTGCGCCAGGCATTGATGGGTTGCCCTGCATCATCGGTCGATTGGGTGCACCCGAACCTTGAACCTGTCTGCACTTATCCACAAGAAAAACAACTTGGTTGCTATTGGCCAGAGTGTATTCGCTAGCTTTAAGTTGAACCGAAAATGGGGTTTGGCCTTGAACGCCTGCAACCATGTTTAAGCAATTTTGTAATTTAGCCATATCCGGACTGTAGAGCTCCAGAAACGGAGGCACGCCATTAGGTGTGACTGGATTTTGAACGCGGTACACCGCATTTTTACTTGTTGGTATTACTCCAGAGTGGTCAGAAATCTCTACAGTGCAACCGGTACAAGGCTGTCCGGGTACAAATAAATGGTTGTTAGCTGCGGCGCCTGCTGCCAGAAAGACTGCAGCCCAAGCAAAAAAAATAGCTAGTCTTGAAAAAAAATTTGTCATAGTTTTCCCTCTTAAAACTCTGATTTCCCTGAAACATTACTCTCTTTATTTTTTAATTTCATTGTTTAACTGCAGAGATCTCCAGGTCACCAATCTGAATTTGGATCGGCGTAATTTCCTGAGTTCGGATTTGTGCCATACTGATTGGGTAGCTGATTTGAGTTCTGTTGATTTTGTAAGCCTGTTCCAGGAAGTTGAAACGAATTGAAAGGTTGTTGAAAGCCTTGGTTGAAAGGCTGACCAAACTGGTTTTGGGGTGGTCCGAATTGAAATAAGTTCTGGTAATTCGGTGGGATGATGGTGTTTGTTTGAGCCGTCTTGGTACCGGCATCATAGGGCGCCACGAATGCCGCTCTGCTCGTATACAAATCTTCATTCCATTCGTTTTTCGCAACGTAATACGCCTCTAGCTGTCTAGCTAATGCGGTCGAGACTCTGGGACTGTTGGCGGTGCCAAGCCAACTTCCTAGATTGTTCTTTATTGCCTCGAGCTGCTCGTAACTGCAATCATTACCGACCGAGTTGATCCACTGAAAAGCTGTTGGCTCTCTCTGAACGGGAGGAACGTCTAATACAGCTTTGAAATCCGCAACCAGGCAAGTCACCTCAGCAGATTTAACCGAAATGTGTAGCGTCAACAAAAATATGAATAATAATCCCTTGCCCATTTGTAGGATCGCATTACGACTTGTCTAAAATATCGGCAATTTGTAACTAATCTTTAGCGTAAAAGCAAAATCAGGGTTTGACTGTGCGTTCCGTGGTTCAATGCCGTGTCATGAATGTTAGAGGGCCGGATCGAAAAGGAGGAGCCAGATCTTCCTATTTAGAGTGCTTCGCGTTTCAACAGGTCTAAGACTGTTTTTGGAATGTCGTTTACCGTCGCAAGGATTTTGGTGCTTGTCTCTTGGAGTGTTTTTGCCTTGAAGTATTTGGCTGATTCGAAAGCGAAGTCGGCATCAGTGACACGACTCTTAGCGTTTTCCATAGCGCCAGATATGTCCATTATCGATAGAGAGCTTTGAAATAACCGGTTTTTTTGTGCGCCGATCGAACTTCGCTCACCATGGATTTGACTGAGAGAGTTTAGAATCAGTTGCTCCGCTTTTCTTTGTCCATCAAATCCAGACAGATCTAGGGTTTCCAGAGCAATGAATTGAGACACGTTACTCTCGGCAACAGTGAAGCGCAGCTCATCTCCGGTCGATATTATATCCAACGGTTGCAGATAGCCGTTACGGGAAGAGGAAACCGCGCTTTGGATTTGAGCAATGATGTCATCAGCGAGTGGTGCTTTGTTATTTTGGGTAACGTTGACATTATCAATATAAAGCTGAGCACCAGCTGCAAGAAAACCTGTAGCGTCCCAAGTACCAGAAACGAATACAAATTTATAGGTCCCAGCAGAGCTAACAGTCTTAGTAACTGTTGCCCAATTCGTATCTGAGCTTGCGTCTGCACCTGTTTCATTGAGAATTTCCTCTATGTTTCCGGTGCTTTCATCTACTAGGTAGCCAATAACATCGTATGCGTCCGCCCCGCCCTCGGCTTTCCATTCGAAACTGACAGTATCTCCGATGTCCAATTTCACAGACGAGTCACTTACGATTGCTGGTCCATGCAGAATTCCATAGCCATCGCCACCCGCGAATTGAACGCCGTTGGAGAGAAGCTTAACGGAAAGACCAGACCCGGACGAGGTTTCATTAGATAACGTTGTCGAATAATTGGCGCTGTCGGGAGTCATACTGTCATGTGGAGCAGCAGATCCGGCGGCGACTGGGTCAGGGAAAGAAGTATCACTAGCAGTTGGTTTCCCTCCCAAATTTGAAACGCCGTTTAGTTTGATCTGCTGATTCGAAATGCTCCAGCCAGAAATTGTGCTATCGCCGTTACTACCTGTTTCAAAATCGTTATTCCCAAACTGGCCAATATTAATTTTAAGCGGTTGGCCATTCTGACCATTCATCGTGGTATCAATGTTTCCAATTGAATCAGATCCACCCTGGCCATTACCTACGTAAATATCTCCATCACTGCTTATCGAGACCACACCCAGCTCTGTAGAGATATTGTCATCCGTTTGTATAAAGATGCTCTCCGTAGCGGAATTCCCTGCTTCTCCAATACCAAAAGAGTGGGTGGAGTGCAGAGTTAATGTACCCGCAATCGTAACTGAGTCATTTGATCCCGTCGCACCGATTGCCTGACGCGGTCCATGATGGGAGTCCCCAGAGGCAGATATTTTATTAATTCGTAAATTAGTACTGGTTGAGGCGTTTTCAATAGTTATGTCATCGCCGTCGTGGTCGGTCAGTCGAACACCTGGAAAGTCGGCAGAGCCGGATTTTGAGTATAGAGAGCCCATTTTTTGTATAGCCGAGGCCCTAACACCGGTCAGTTCAGTGATGGAGTTGATTGCATTAACAGCTTCTCTTACATCATCCCTTGAGATGTCAAAGGTCGGTGTTTCCGTTCCATTTATAGTCAATTTAATGATTTCTGGCGATGTGCTCGAGGATCGAAAGACGGCTTCCGTCATAGCGGACGCATCAACACCGGTGTCGTCTTTGTCGAGAGAGATTCGAGATGCTAGGTCTTTAGCCGATTCTTGTGCAATGGCCTCAAATGTTTTTGATCCCAAATATCCCTTGATTGTAATATCCTCGTTAGTCGTCACAGGATTAGCTGCGGGCGATGTTGCTGCAGAAGTGGCGATGGCACCACTCGCGTAATAGGTGTGGCTTCCCAGTTCGGTGGTCGAAATTTTTGGAAAGCCTATTTGGATGTTGCTGTCGTTAAGCCCATTGTCTCTTATGACCTGGTTTTTAAAATTGCCATCTAATAAAGCGCGATCCCCGAATCTGGCCCGTTGGGTTACTGCATTTATCTCGTTTAACAGATGCTTGACCTCATCCTCAATCATCCTTTTCTGCGTTCCATCCGAGGTTGAGTTTCCAAACTGCACGCTTAGTTCCCTAGCGCGTAACAACAGATCGGAAACAGAGGACAAACTGCCGTCCACAACGGAAAGAATGTCTCCTGCTCTAGCAATATTGCTGGTAGCCTGGTTTAGACCGACCATATCGGCAGCCATGCGCTGAGAGGAACCAACGCCGGCGGCGTTTTCTCCAGCTCTCTCTAACTGTTTTCCTGTTGCCAGCTTTTCGATAGCAGTTTGGCTTGTTCTTTCTGCTTTGAGTGATGCGCCGTGGGCGCCAATTGCCTGGCTCCCACCAACATACAGGGACATCAGCATTCCTAAAAGTGACTATTGGTTGTTACAAAGCAAATATCGTGCCGACTGATCAAACATCCGTTGAGTGCCAGTTTTACACTATCTATTGTGTTCCCAATTAACGTTGGGGGATGGGGGCTGCCGACTATCGGCTAAATTCTGCCGGTAACGCCTCTCAACATCAGAACTTCGTTGATAAAATTTGTCCAGGTGGCGTCCGGAGTCCACACTGAGAACATATCTTCTTTGGCTATTTCAAAATCTTCGTCGCTTTCAATCACCCTATATAAAAAACTGAAAGCTGACGCCCGGAAGTTCATCTGGCAGTGCACGAGAACGTTTCTCTCGTTATTGGCGGTCA
Organism: K189A clade bacterium; assembly: GCA_902631405.1. Classification (GTDB taxonomy): domain Bacteria; phylum Pseudomonadota; class Gammaproteobacteria; order Pseudomonadales; family Azotimanducaceae; genus UBA4421. The sequence continues at coordinate 49,920 of CACOYI010000003.1, forward strand.
CGACTCCCTCAAAATGGTTGTAATCCTCTGGAGTAGGTTGATACCAATCGACGGGGAGCTGAACGTATCTTGCTCCGGTTCCTCGTATCAATTTATCAATTCCCAACCGCGATTTATCTTCTGACGAATCAAAGGCTAGATAAACCACAAGCGAATAGTTTTCTTTCTCTATAAAAGGGATATGCCTGTCGTGCAACTGACCAGCGCTTGCGATTGATTCAGAATAACGCTTGAAATTAATTGGATAGTTATTTTCAAGCTCCTCCGCAAAGGCTGTTCCCGAGAAAATAACTATCCAGACAAAGAAAACTAAAAAAAACTGTCTCATCTCTTTAGCTTGCTGGATCCACTCTAATAATCTTTCCCTCACTCCCATCAGTAACTATGTAGAGATGTCCGGCTGGGCCGGTTCTGATGTCCCTTACTCTTTCACCAATTTCAGAAAAAAGAATTTCCTCCTTAGAGACCCTCCCATTCTCAAAGCTGAGGCGTCGAACGTCTCTGTTTACGAGAGCGCCCACAAAAAGACTGTCCTTCCAACTTGGAAACAAGTCCTCCTCATAGATGGTTAACCCGGATGGAGCAATAGAAGGGGTCCAAACGTGTTTTGGTTGAGCCATTCCAGTCATTTCGGTAAATGGACTTACGTAGGCTCCGTTGTAATCAATCCCATAAGTGATCACGGGCCATCCATAGTTTGTGCCCGCTTCAATGATATTGATCTCATCGCCGCCCTGAGGGCCGTGTTCGTGTTGAAAGATTATGCCCGACTTTGAAATAGCCAAACCTTGCGGGTTTCTGTGTCCATAGCTGAAGACCATGGGTGAATTGGGAAAAGGGTTTCCTTCCGCTGGCTCCCCATCGACCGTCATGCGAATGGTTTTTCCAAAGTGCGTATTAAGGTCTTGCGCTTTTTCTCTGAAATCGAAACCATCGCCGGTCACCAACAAGAGCTCACCCTCGCTAGTCCAGGCAAGTCGCCCACCATAGTGAAGCGCGGCATATTTGCTGGTATTTGCCTCGTAAATGATTTTTAAATCCGTGATCTCGTTATCTTTCAATAAGCCTCTTGCCACGGTCGTTTGGTTGTTTTTTTCATTCCCGGCGGCATATGACAAGAACACTTGGTTGGAGACCGCAAAATCTGGTGAAAGTAAAACATCGAAAAGGCCCCCTTGGCCCGCTCGATAAACCGATGGCGTCCCCTGTATCTCGATAAGCTCCCCATTACTTGGAGATAATACTTTCAGCGATCCGGCAAGTTCCGCGAGTATCACTTTTCCATCTGGCAAAAAATCAATGCTCCAAGGAAAATCTAGTCCTCTTGCAAGTGTTGTTAGCTTGTAACCACGTTCTTCTGCGGAAAGTGATGAAGCTGACAGAATTAAAGTAGCAAAGGAGCAGACCGTCAAAAATACTAGCCTAACGCTAGGAAGGGATTTCAAATTCATGCTGCTATTGCTCAAAGATTTAATATCTTATGATAAAACGGATGCCGTTTAAAATACGAGGGTTGCATGGTAAGTAAATTAATTAGATTGGGGAGCCGACTAATCTCCTTCCTGGTGGCCGGCCTAGTGGCTTACGTAATCGCAGTATTGTTCTACACACAAATTAATCTCAGTAATTTGACCGACTTGGGAATCGATATTTCGTTTTCTGACCGGCTTGCAGCGGCATCACACGATCTACTGAGCATGACGGGGATGTATCTCCCCATCATGCTAGTCGCCTTATTGGTAGCCTTTTCCCTAGCAGCTATTGTGATTCGATTTCTGCCAAATCTTCGTACCCTAGGATTTGTGCTCGCGGGAATGGTGGGTGTTCTCGCTCTGGTTTTGTTTTTCAGTTCTTTCCTTGGCACTAATCCGATCGCTGTTACCAGGTCATCCCTCGGGCTGTTAAGCCAATGTGGTGCAGGTGGAATCGGGGGACTAGTTTACGCTTTAGTCAGTCAACGACTGTTGAATTATCAGTCCTGAAAGAGACTCTGATAGTCAACCCAGTAGTTAGGATAAGTCTTATCGACAACGTTCTTATCGTCTATCGTAATGCTACCAGTCTTGCTGGCTAACACCGAGAAAGCCATTGCCATCCTGTGGTCGTGGTAGGTGCAAAGTGTATGGGGTTTTATTGAGCCAGTTGTAATTTCATCGATAGTTATTGAGGTATCTGTTTTCCTAAACGGCACACCCATGATTTTAAATTCTGCGGCTGGGCAATCCAAACGATCGCATTCTTTATGGTGAAGGGAACTTAGCCCTGAGATCTTAGTGGTTCCAGGAATCAGCGGGCTCATCGCAATCAGGGTCAGCGCAACATCTGGATGATTATTCATGTCCAGGTCACCCAAACCTTCGAGCTGGAGCGAGCCTGAAACATTAGTTGATTGATCTTCTCTCTCAACCTTGGCACCCAGTTGTTCCATAACCTCAAAGAAAAAGTAATCTCCCTGAACGCTATTGCTTCCAAGGTTCGGAAAGTTTACAGAGCTATTGTGGATTGTTGCTATCGCTGAAAAGTAACTCGCGGCTGTGGCATCGCCTTCTATTGAATATTCCCCATCCGAATAAGAACCTGACTCGACTACTAGATCTCGTGACCCGCTCCACCTGATTCTTAAGCCCCTCTTGCGCATCTCATTTACCGTGATATCAATGTAAGGCTTTGAGACAAGGTCCCCCGTTATATTGATGACAACACTTTTCTCTCGATTTACGAAAGGGCTTATCAACAGGAGTGCCGTAACATATTGGCTGGAGATATTCCCCGCAATTTCAAATCCTGGGCTCATGACTGGACCTTTAATTTCCACTGGAAGGCCGCCTCTTTCTCGTTTCACATAACAGCCCATCTGCTCAAGGGCATTCAGCAACGGTTCATTAGTGCGCTTCCGAAGTGACTCGTGTCCGTCTATTCGTGTGAGGCCTTTTCTCAAGGCAGCCATTCCAATGAGGATTCGAGTGGATGCTCCACTCATCCTTGCATTAATGGATACGGTTTTATCAGAAAGATCTATCGGTCCTGATATTTCTAATTCGTTGTTCCTTTGATGGATCTTGGCACCTAAATTTCCCAAGCATTCGATCATCGCGTCAATGTCGTCGCATTCAGGAATCCCCCTCAAGGTGGACTTGCCATTGACTAATGCGGACATAGCAAGTTGTCGTAGGGCTATCGATTTGCTGCCAGGCAGTGTCACCTGCGTGTCGAACCTTTTTGTTAAAGGCGGAATTTGATAGGAAGTCGTCAAAGTTGACATACCTCGGATCGGAGGACTTAGTTCATATTAGCAGTGTTTGAAGAAAGAAGTGGTGGTTTATCAAGTTCGAAGACCTCTCCCCCCTCCAAACCTGATATTTACCACCTATTCGAAAAATTCAGTGTTTTCAACAATTTCCCGGCAGGGTTGCAATCAACTTAACAGACAGTATCTTGGGACGCAACAATTTGAAACATTTTGTGCACGCGTCCAACTGGGCTGACGGAGTTATAGTGGCTAATTTTTACAAATCCCTCGAGTCAGTTTTCTCAGAAAACGCAACTCGCATAGCATTAAAGTTGACTGATAGAAATGACTGGTCTTATTTCGACCTTTCTGATCGAGTAAATGAAATTGCTGCGGTGTTACTGAACAGAGATGTGCGGGTGGGAGATCGTGTATCAGTTCAAGTAGAGAAATCGCCGGAAGCGCTAGCCTTGTATCTTGCCGTCTTAAAGATTGGTGCCGTTCATGTGCCCTTGAACACGGCCTACACGGATATGGAGGTTGATTACTTTATTAAAGATAGCGAACCGGCTCTTTTCGTGGGTAAATCGATTCGTTCCGATTGTGATAGCCTTACCCTGTCTGATTCAGGGTTGGACGGGACTCTGATAGAACAACTAAATAGTTTGTCAGATGCTGTCGGTTCCGTTGAGACAGCGACCTTAGCGGACGACGCACTCGCAGCGATTCTATATACGTCTGGTACCACGGGTTTATCCAAGGGCGCGATGCTCACTGACAAGAATATTGAGAGCAACGCGGTTTCATTGTGTGAATACTGGGGGTGGCAGAGAGACGATGTCCTGTTACACGCGCTTCCCATTTTTCATGTGCATGGGTTGTTTATCTCGAGTCATTGCGCCTTGTTAAATGGATCTTCAATGATTTGGCTTCCCAAATTCGAGGTTGAGCAGGTTTTTTCGGCTTTAGCTGATAGTACTGTTTTGATGGGGGTACCAACATTCTATACGCGTCTGCTAAATCATCCGAGCTTGACGCAAGAATATGTCGAGAATATCCGTGTTTTTATCTCTGGCTCAGCACCCCTTACTGAACAAACGTTCAACCTATGGGAAAATGCTACTGGGCAACGCATTTTAGAGCGCTATGGCATGAGCGAGACTATTATCAATACCAGTAACCCACTGCTCGGTGATCGAGTAGCTGGTTCCGTCGGTTTCGCCTTGCCTGGTCAAGAGGTTCGAATAACTGGTGATGATGGCTCGGTGTTGAATCATGGCGATATCGGCAATATCGAAGTAAGAGGTCCGAATGTTTTTTCAGGTTATTGGAAAAAGCCCGAAAAAACGGCAGAGGAACTCAGAGAAAACGGTTTTTTCATTACGGGCGATCTTGGTAGACAAGACGAGGATGGTCGTGTCTATATTGTTGGTCGATCCAAAGACCTCATAATTTCGGGGGGATACAACGTGTATCCAAAGGAAGTTGAACAGGTTATAGACCAAATGGAGCTGATAGACGAGTCAGCGGTGATTGGAGTTCCTCATGCCGATTTTGGAGAAGCGGTTGTAGCTATTCTGATCTCTAAGACAGCAGAGAAGCCCACCTTAGAAGCGCTCAATGAATTTCTGGGCGAAAGGCTTGCCAGATTTAAGCAACCGAAACAGATTGTCTACGTGGATGAGTTACCAAGGAACACGATGGGTAAAGTCCAAAAGAATATTTTGAGAGAGCGATACGCCGAGTTACTAACTTGATTTAGCGCGCGATTCCAAGCGGGGACAGTAAAACGTATAAAATAAGGATGCCGAAACATAGTGCAAGCACTGTAGGCCAGCGGCCCCTCCATGGAGTTAAATCGACCTCTGTTGATCTGCTCATAATAGTCCTTTGTGTACGATCTCGTATTATTAAAAGCAGAGAGATCTCGATAAGGAAAAGAATACCGTACCAGTGGACAAAGTGGATCCCACTGTCCCAGATAAAAGTAATGAGCGTATATGCTGGCAGATGAAAAAGAAGGACGGACCAAACGCCCTTTGTCGATGCACCTTTTAAAAATATGGCTGCTATGACAATCGCTACAACAGGTATGTTATAGAAGCCGCTGAATTTTCTAATGACTTGCCAAAGTCCCTCAGGTGCATCTAGCAGAAGCGGTGCTATACAGATGCCCAGGAGCATCAAAGCCAAGCCTGTGTATTGACCTACTTTTATTCGATCTCGATCAGTCACATGGCTTGCTTTTCCAGGCTTGTAAAGATCGAGTGAGACGATCGTGGCGGAGCTTTGCAGAAGACTGTTAAAGGAACTAAAAACTGTTCCAAGAAGAACCGCTAAAAAAAGTCCGATCAAGTAATTGGGTAACACCTCTTTCACAAGTGCGGGATAAGCTGCGTCCATAGTCCCCAACGAATCTCCGTAGATATAGAATGCACTGATTCCTGGAACCATCACAAAAAAAGGGATTAGCAGCTTGAAGAAACCGGCCAGGAGCACGCCTTTTTGACCAGCTGCCAAGCTTTTTGCAGCGAGGGTTCGTTGAATCACATATTGGTTAGTTCCCCAGTAAGAAAGGTTAGCGAAGAGCATTCCAGTAAAAATAGTTAAAAATGGAGTCGGGTCAGTTCCAGATCCTATTGAGTTGAATTTTTCTGGGTGCGCCGTCGTTAGCAGAATCCAACCTTCTGCGACGCTTCCCTCTCCAATGTTTCTTAAAGCAAGGATTGGAATTAAAAGGCCGAAAAACAGAAGTCCGATCCCGTTAACAGTGTCTGAAATTGCAACAGCTCTCAGTCCGCCAAGATTCGCGTAAACCGTCCCAATTATTGCGATGGCTACAACAGTGAAAACAATCGAAGAGACCCGATCCACGTCCTCAAAAAAGATTTGCAACAGAGCAATGCTCCCTGAATATAAAACCGAGGGAATCGTTATCAGTCCATAAGCCAGCAGAAAGATGATGGAAATTGCGACGCGTATGTTGGAGCTGAAGCGAGCTCCGAGAAATTCCGGGAGAGTGCGCATGCCACTGGCGAGATATCTTGGTAGCAGGATAAGAGCGGAAATCATTATTGCTATTACCGCCGTCACCTCCCATGCCATTGAGCTGAGATTGAATGCATAGGCGGAGCCCGCAAGCCCAATTAGCTGTTCGGCAGAAATGTTCGTCAGTAGCAACGATCCCGCTATAAAGGTTCCACCGAGTGATCTACCTGCGAGGAAAAATCCATCCGCGCTATCAATCGTCCCTCTTGTGTACCAGTAAGATATTGTCGCCACTAGAACCATGAAAAAAAGAGTAGAGAATATGAGCATAGGGGTAGCCTACGACTCCGAGTTTAAAGCGTCTATAATCTAACAGCGGGAGGCGGCGGCTTTTGAAGACTTTATCAACCATACTGCGATGGCTACTCTATTTCTCGGCGGTCGGGCCTTTCTCATCGAACTTTGCTGATGTTGGGTTGGTCGTAGGCAGTTTCGCTGATCGAGATAATGCTCTTCGCCAGCTAGCTTTACTGCAAAAGAAAGTGAATCCCGCTGCATTCATTGCAGAGTTTTCGGACGAAAATCGAGACTTGTTCCGCTTGGTCATCCCTACAACTGATTCGGATCTTCGAACTGTTCGTTTGAGGGCTCAAAAGGCGGGTTTTGGTCAAGGATGGCGATTAGATTACCAGCCCCCTCAAATGCCCTCCGCGAGGCGCGATGAAGGTATTGGATTAATCGCTCGGGACCAAGAGAGCAGGACTAGAGCGTCAATTTCTGAAAAAAGTGAACAAGGACCCATTGGGTTAGTCCGGTTAGGTTCCGATGGAGAGGAAATTAATATTGAGTTACCTCGACTGGACATAGGTGAGGCTACTATCGAGCTCGATGGAAGGCTAGATGAATCTATTTGGGTATCCATTCCTGGGTACGACAATATGCTTGTGATGGATCCGGACACCCTAGAGAAGACTCGCTTCAAAACTGATGCAAGGATGTTTTATACAGAGAAGGGACTTTATGTAGGGGTGTTCATGGAGCAACCCTCGGAGACTCTCATTGCAAGGCTCTCAAGTCGAGACGAATTTATAAACCGAGACTCGATAGGAATTACTATAGATACCTCCGGTGAGGGCCTTTATGGTTACTGGTTTACGTTGAATCTTGGAGGCTCTGTGATGGACGGCAAGGTTGCTCCAGAGCGGCAATTCTCTAGAGAGTGGGATGGACCCTGGGAAAGTGCCACGGCGGTACTAGATAACGGTTGGAGTGCTGAGATGTTCTTGCCCTGGTCGATGATGACCATGGCGAGCTCTACTGGAGAGAACCGAAAGCTTGGCTTTTGGCTCAATCGAAAAGTAGCGTTTCTTGATGAGCGATGGAGCTGGCCCGCTTTACCATTTGCCTCACCAAGATTTATGTCGGCTTTGGCAACGATGAGGACACCGGGTGTCGAGCCAAAACAGCAAATTGCTGTCTTCCCTTATGCCTCCTACACCTCGGATCAAATGCGTTATGAAAACGAGGGGAGGGCAGGCATAGATGTTTCGTGGAGGCCTACCTCTAATCTGCAACTGACAGCAACATTAAATCCGGATTTCGGCGCCGTGGAGTCAGATGATGTGGTCGTTAACCTCACAGCCTTTGAAACGTTTTTTCCGGAGAAACGCCTTTTCTTTCTAGAAGGTAGGGAGGTCTTTTCTACGACTCCCAGAAGCCAGGTTCGTTCGTCGAAGGCTAGTTCAGGAGGATCCCGTCAGACGACCTCTACATTTAACCCGGAGCCTACAACCCTTCTGAATACTAGGAGAATTGGGGGAGCACCGTCGGTAGACACACCCATGGGTGTGAGAGTCGATAGCGTCGACCTGACAAGGCCGACGGACTTAAAAGGTGCGTTGAAGGTGACTGGTCAAAACGGATCGGTACGTTATGGATTTTTGGGTGCCTTCGAGGGTGATATGCGACTGCCTGGTGTTTACTCGGAACCTGGCTTGTCGGATGAAAAAGTTAATATCGATACGTTTGGTCGAGATTTCGGTGTTGCGCGTTTCTTGTATGAAACGGTGGGTGAGGGTAGAAGTTCACTTGGATATTTGGGGACACTCGTCTCGCACGAAAACGGAGAGGCAGCAGTTCATGGTCTTGATGGGCATTGGCTCTCTAAAAATGGAGCCTGGCAGATCGATGGGCAACTTATTCAAAGTGATGTTAATGATGAGATCGGGTTTGGCGTGATGGCGGACGTGGATTTTAAACCGAAACAAGGTACTCAGCATAAGCTGATGCTTGATTACTTTGACAAGCGTTTAGATGTGAGCGATCTCGGGTTTATACGGCGTAATGACGTGTTTTCTAAGAACTATCAGTACAACTGGTCCACGGGTAGGGGTCTGACTTATTTTAGGAGCAAGAAAAGATCTATCATGATCTCTAATTCATGGAATATGGACGGCAAACTGGTCAGGTCTGGTTTGTTTTTTCGAAATGGCTGGACCTTCAAGAATTTGAATGAAATCAGGACAGAATTTAATTACTTCCCGGCCCGTTGGGAAGACCGCAACAGTTTTGGCAATGGTGCCTATAAAATGCACGATCGCTTCGTCGGAGAACTTGCCTTTGGAACCGACACCTCACAGCAAGTCTCTTTCAGTGCTTTGGTTGGAATGCGACAGGAAGAATTGAGCGATTGGACACTTAGATCTTCTGTTGGCTTAACTTACAAGCCCGCGGATCAGTTTTCTCTGGACCTAGATCTGAATTACTTCGAACGTAAGGGTTGGCTATTGCATAATACCGATAGATTGATGAGCAAATATGATGCGGGAGATTTTCAACCGAGACTGGGTATGGACATCTTCTTTACGGCTAAACAGCAATTGAGATTGACTGTTCAGTGGGCAGTTATCAAGGCTGAGGTAACAGACTTTCTTGTGATTCCTGAACAGGGTGGAACACTTTTGAGCTTAGAGGATTCCAATGGTTATATTTCGATAAATTCCGTTAGAGGGGATTTTGCTTTATCTAGACTCACCTCACAAATCAGATATCGTTGGGAAATCGGTCCCCTGTCAGATTTTTTTCTTGTCTACACTCGAGGAAGCAATCTCCCTAATAGGGTAGAGGAGAGCTACGGAGAGCTATGGGAGGACGCGATAAGCTATCCAATCGTGGATACTTATGTGGCCAAACTTAGATATCGTTTTGGGAACTAACATATCAAACGCTATCATTGATAGAGAGTTTCTCCCTCAATTCGCGTTTTAAAAATTTACCCGAAGCATTTCTTGGTAATGGCTCGTCCATGAACCAAACATATTTTGGTACCTTGAAGCTTGCTATGAGGTTCCGACAGTGCTCCCTAAGCTCTGTCGCATCAAGTTTGTTGTTTCCCACAAAAACAGCAGCTCCAACTTCTTCTCCAAGTCTGTCGTCTGGAACACCGAATACAGTGCATTCAGATACAGCTGGATGATCGAAGATTGCACTTTCGACCTCGGCACAGTATATGTTTTCGCCACCTCGTAGGACCATATCTTTAATCCTGTCTACGATATAGATGAAGTCATCCTCGTCCATTTTGGCCATATCACCTGTTCGAAGCCAGCCATCAACAATGGTCTCCTCGGTAGCCTCGGGTCTGTTGAGATATCCTTTTATAACGTGACCTCCACGCACCCACAGTTCTCCGGTTTCACCTTTCGGGAGAGTTTCGGTGCTTGATGGGTCCACGATTTTGACCTCGTAAGCAGGGGTTGCCGGGCCGCAACTCTCTGGTTTGTCTATGAAATAGTCTCCACCAATCGATGTGATAATTCCGCAAGTCTCGGTCATTCCATAGCCCGTACTTGGCCGAGCAGTTGTTACTCGCTCTTCAATTTTTGTAACTAGATCTGGCTGCAGTTGAGCTCCGCCGCCTCCAACAGTCATTAAGCTCGATGTGTCAGTCTTATCGAAATCAGGATGAGTAATGATTTCTCTGGCCATAACGGGGACGCCGCTTAGCGAAGTGATCTTCTCGGCCTCAACGATTTTAAGCGCTTCACCGGCGTCCCATTTATACATATGAGTAAGTCTTCCACCTGCAATGGTTGTTGCATGTGCCGCGCAGTTATTCGCAGTTACATGGAATAAAGGAGTCGTGACGAGTGCGGAGGGGATTATTGGATCTGTTCCCGGCTCCAAAAGCCCTTTCTTCTCTCCGATTAGTCTTTGTAATGATGCAGAGAACATCATGCTCCAGATGTTACTTATGCAGCCACGATGAGTCAGTTGGGCGCCTTTTGGCCGACCCGTCGTGCCGGATGTGTAAAAGATACAGGCATCATCGTCCGGCTGAACCTCGATATCATTGGCCTCTGGTGCTGTATCGAGTAACTCATTCCAATTCGCTATGCCAGAATCTGCAGATGCTGTTCTCACAGTTATGGGTTTGATGAATGACAGCTCTGCACTGATTCCACTGAAAACATTGAGTCTTTCTTGATCTACGAATATAAACTTCGGCTTCGAGTCTTCTATCGCATACAACATTTCAGGCTCGGTCCACCAGGCATTCATGCCAACAACACTTGCTCCGACGGAGAGTGTTGCCCAGTAGCTAAGCAACCACTCCGGATAATTTCTCATCGCTATAGCGACTCGGTCTCCATGAGAGACTTCATTGTGAAGGAGCCAGGTAGCCACTGAATCCACTATTTTATGTGCATCGTTATACGAGATTCTTTCGTCTTGATACACGAGGTAATCTCGATCGCCGAACTGCCTTGTTTGCTCCCACATGTGTTTAAGTGTGGGCAAAGCATTCTTGTACGTATTTATTGGCGCGCCTCGCACATCTATCTTTTCGATTTCAAAATCAGCCCCCGCTGAAATTAATTCTGCCCAGGCCTCTTTATATTCTTTGTACACTGTCCCCTCCTCAGTTCGATGGCTAGTCTACTGGAGAAGTTGAGTGAAGCGAAGATATGCTGATAATTGACCGTAAATCTGCGAAAGCGGTCGATTGATCAGGAACTGTTTTGGAAAACGTAGCCATTGTAATACCCACCAAAATAATTGACTCGAATCTAGTGTCCTTGCTTGGTCATCTTCTCAGGAGAACGAGTGCAGAGATAGTAGTAGTAAAGACTGATGAATGCTCAGTAGAAGGCTTTTCAAGATTTCACCGAGAGGCCCAAGTAAGGTTGGTCACTGCTAGAGCCTCAAGAGGTGGACAAATTCGCCAGGGTATTGTTAATTCCGAGAGTTCTTTGATCTGGGTTCTTCACGCGGACTCTGTAATTGACGACTCAACTATTAAAGCGATTACCGAGATGGCTCGGAGACAGGATGAAGTTTGGGGTCGTTTTAATCTTTCGTTGATTCCCAGCACGAGGATGCTTCAGCTCATATCCTTCTTAATTAATTTTAGGTCTCGCAAGACGAAGATATGTACGGGCGACCAGGGGATGTTCTTTCATCGTTCTCTTATTTGCGCCATTGGCGGCTTTCCAGATCAACCCCTTATGGAAGATGTAGAAGTCTCGAGAAGGTTGAAGCTAGAATATGCAGATCTTTTCTTGCCTGCAGAACAAATTGTTCAAAGCAGTGGTAAACGCTGGTTAACAAATGGTTACATGAAGACCATTCTTTCGATGTGGAGTTTACGAATTAGGTATTTTTTAGGTGCTTCTCCCCAGATTTTGTACGACGAATACTATGGGTGAAGCCAATGTTCACGTCGCTATATTTGCGAAGACGCCAAGACAGGGAGAGGTGAAGACTCGCCTGATTCCTGAGCTTGGTGCAGCGGGAGCCTTAAAAGCTCATGTGGAATTACTGCAGAAAACTCTCACGAATCTTTTAAGTGCTTCCGACGCTGCGCGGTTCGAGCTATGGGTTACAAGCTGCTCTCAGAATATTCAAGATTGTGCTGATCAACACGGCCTAGTTCTTAAGATGCAGTCGGGAGAGAGCCTCGGGGAGCGAATGAAAAATGCTATGGGTTCGATGTTTGTCAATGGTGCAGACTTAGCCTTCATTGTTGGCAGTGATTGTCCTGAACTTAACTCAGATTATCTTAGGATGATGATTCACAATTCCTCAGAGCAGGATTTGCTTTTGGCACCGGCTGAAGACGGCGGGTACTGCTTAATCGGTTCTCGTAGTCTTCATTCGGAATTATTCTCAGGGATTGAGTGGGGTGAAGCACAAGTCCTTGAGCAAACTCTTTCCAAGGCTGGTGCTCTAGGTTTGAATGTTTATCTAGGACCGACGATATGGGACGTCGACAGACCGGAAGACTGGCGTCGGTATAAAAAAGATTTTTTTAGCTAGCGCCATTTTCTGCAATTTGATTTATTTTGCCGATCATGGCTCTGAGACCATTCCCTCGCGACATAGATAGATGCGCCATTAATCCCAATTCTTCGAAGAGAGTTTCCAAGTCAGTTTCGATGATCTCCGAAGGGCTCAGATTGTTGATGGCCACGAGTAGGATTTTTAGCAAACCACGAACAATATGAGCATCGCTGTCGATTTGAAATCGAAGTTTATTGTCTTCGATCGCGTACACTAACCAAACCTGACTTTGGCAGCCTCGAATAAGATTTTTCTCGATGCGATAATCGTCGTCCATGTCAGGCAGATCTTTTCCAATCTCTAGGATGAATCTGTATTTGTCTTCCCAGTCGTCGAAGAACTCGAAGCTTTCCTTTATCTCCGCAAGCTCCATTTAAAAAATTCCAAGTTCCAGTTTTGCTGCGTCGGTCATCTTGTCCCTAGACCACGGAGGATCAAGCACGATCTCCACATCGGTTGACTTTACTCCAGGTACCTCACCGACCCGATCCTTTATTTCTTCTACTAGCACTGGACCCATACCACATCCAGGCGACGTAAGCGTCATAGTTATCTTCACACAATCGCTGTCGATCACGGTTTCATATATCAAACCAAGATCTACAATATTTACGGGAATCTCAGGGTCAAAAACCGACTTTAAAGCTAGATGAACATGTTCTAGGTTCGGCGCGCACTCGTCGTCAGAATAGGGAAGTTGAAGAGGCTCGTAAACCAAGCCTAGTGCCTCTGCGTCTCTGCCAGCAATACGCGCCATTTTTCCTTGCCAGAGCACGGTGAAGCTGCTCCCAAGCTCTTGAGTTAATGTAACGAATGTATCTTTCGGGATAAGAAGTGGATCACCAGTTGGAACCAGAAGGGCAGGGCAATCACGTCTGGTGGTGACGACTCTTCTTTCCAACAGGCTGGTCTGCTCTAAGACGCGGCTTCGCTAACAATATCGCCTAATGATTCAATATTGTTGCTGCTAGCATCTTCACCCAAGGAAAAGCTCTCTCCGCAACCGCAGTAGCTAAATGCGTTGGGGTTTTTAAAAACGATATTGGAATTAAGGCCCTCTATCTCTAGTTCTATGCATGTTCCGCGAACTAATTCGGCCTTATCGGGGCTTACAAGAACACTAAGATCGTTGGAAACTTCTACAAGTAGATCTTCGTCTTCCGGCGATCGAGTGAAATCTAGGGTGTACATAAAGCCATTGCAGCCGCTTTCCTTGACGCCCAATCGTATGAATTGAGCTTGCTGGCCTCGCATTTGATTGCGGATAAAATCTTGGGCTGAGCTAGTAATATCTAGTTGAAGTTGGTTGGCCATCATCATCTTCAGTTTTCACAGAGAGTAACACGATTTATAAGAAAGTTTGTGCTTTCTCAAGTCCGCTGATCAGGCGATCTCCATCACTGTCATCGTTATATAAACTGAACGAAGCCCTAACTGTCCCAGGAATTCCCAGGCGATCCATCAACGGCATGTTGCAATGGTGGCCTGCTCTTAAGGCAATACCTTGTTGATCCAAAAGTGTTCCAATGTCATTTGGATGACTGTTTTCAACAAGGAAAGAGATGATTGCAGACCGTTTGTTAGGATTCCCGATCAGCTTTATCCCGGGCATATCAGCTAGTCTCTCAGTGGTATTTTTAACGAGGCTATCTTGAGCTTTTCCTAAGCTATCTCTATCGATTTGCTCCAAATATTTAAGTGCTGCACCCAAACCCACTGCACCAGCTATGTTGGGTGTGCCTGCCTCAAATTTGAAGGGAGGCTGTTGATATGTTGACGATGTGATCGAAACCTTCTCAATCATTTCTCCGCCACCTTGCCAAGGAGTCATCTTTTCAAGCAGCTCTATTCGTCCCCAAAGTACCCCAATCCCGGTTGGGCCAAATAATTTGTGTCCAGAGAAGACAAAGAAATCGCAATCTATATCCTCAACATTGATTGGAAAATGAAGTGCCGATTGGGCCCCATCTACCAAACACAAAGCTCCGTGTTCTCTCGCCATTCTACAAATAGCTTTGACGTCGTTTACGACTCCCAAACCATTAGAGACGTGGGTAATAGCGACCAGCGCCGTATCGTCGTTAATCAATGATCTAGCTTGATTAAGGTCCAGTTCCCCGTCATCACTGATACCAATTGCCGCTACACGGAGATTATGTCGCTCAGCAACTAGGTGCCAGGGGACTATATTCGAGTGATGTTCCAGCTCACTGATCACTATGTTCCTACGTTTCTCCGAAAAAAGAGGCACAGAATTGGCTACTAGGTTGATCGATTCTGTCGTCCCTTTGGTAAATATGATTTCGTTTGTTGATTTGGCGTTTAAAAATTTGGCGCAGGACTCTCTCGTTCTTTCTAGCTCTGCGGTAGCTTTCTCTGCCATTTCATGGGCAGCTCTGTGAACGTTTGCGTTAAAGGTTGCATAGTAGTCGCCTATCTTATCGATTACGCATTGAGGTTTTTGTGTTGTTGCCGCATTGTCGAGATAAGTAAGTGGTTTGCCTCGACTGCTGGTAGCGAGGATTGGGAAATCACTGCGTATATTTGTCTTCGACATTTATCTTTTATCGTTCCGGTATGAGATTTGATGTTGCGGATGCTGACAGAGGGCCAGATATCGTCTCTCTTAAAAACCCTTCACATAAGATTGCGTGTGCCTCTTTTTGTTCGATTCCTCGACTGCGCATGTAAAAGAGTTGTGTTTCATCTATTTGGCCTATGGTCGATCCGTGAGAACATTGTACGTCATCATTATAAATTTCTAGCTCTGGCTTGGCGTTGATCGTGGTTTCGCTGCCCATCGCTAGAGAACGGTTTTTCAACTGAGCGTTGCAACCCGAGGCATGCTCCAGAATGTGAATACGACCGTTAAATGTCGTGCTTCCATTTTCAAACGCGACGTGATCAATGCGTTGATGACTAGTCGTCCGCGGAGTCGAATGGTCGCAGATAATCTGAAGATCTAGTTTCTTATCTTTATTTACTGTCCCGGCTGAAATTACCTTCGCATTAGACTCCGATCCGGTGAGATTTATTAAGATGTCCTGACGCTTTGTTTCAGAGCCTTTCACGTGGTTGTGCATCGTATACGAGGCCCCGCTTTCGAGTTCGTTAAAAGTCACCTGCCAATGCTTGCCTGTCTCCCGGAAGCTGTTCCTAGAATGAACCAAGCTTGAGTTTTTTCCCATCTTTATCCACGTCATGACCGCAGCATCGGCTTCACAATCCACAAATTCATGCAGCTGGCACGAGGCATTGTCATTGATTTCGATTAGTAGAGGTAGAGGTTGCCCTCGTTGTTTTAACGTGACGGGCTCCTCGAGATTGCCGTCGATTTGAATCTTATTGATCTTCTCAAACTTCCTCAGTCCGAATGCGGCAATTGGTGACTCTCTTCCTATTTCCTCGATTTTGAGTCCGCTATCGCTGACGTGAATAGAAGAGCTTTCGGCATTCGTTATGACGGTATTCTCCTCTCCCACGTTTGTGTCCAGAAACAGCTCAAGTACGTCCGAGCTTTTTGTATACTTCCACCTCTCTAACTGTTGGGCAGAGGCAAGTATAAGGCTGGTGTTTTCCATCGCTTCCCCGTCGCTCAACGACATGAAGCTTTCAGAGCGATCTATGTTTTGCGACATTTTTACTTTAGCCAAGCATAGCCTTTCGACTCTAATTCTAGGGCCAACGATTTGTCTCCTGACTGAATTATTCTGCCCTCCGACAAGACATGCACGAAATCTGGTACTACGTAGTCCAGAAGCCTCTGGTAGTGAGTGATAAGAAGCACCCCATTGGAACTGTCTCGGAAAGCATTCACGCCATTCGAAACGGTCTTTAGTGCATCGATATCCAGTCCAGAATCGGTCTCATCCAACAGAGCGAGATCTGGTTTTAAAACTAGCATCTGTAAAATTTCATTGCGTTTTTTTTCCCCTCCGCTGAAACCTTCGTTCACGCCTCGTTTTAAAAATTCTTGATCTAGGTCGAGAGAGGAGGCGATCGACCTGACGCGCTTCATAAAATCCGTGGTCGATTCAGGTTCTTTTGATCTGGCCTTATTGACGGAATCAGAGCTCGCTTTGAGGAACTCCATGTTACTGACGCCCGGGATTTCCACAGGGTACTGAAAGCCCAAGAAGAGCCCTAATTGAGCTACTTCTTCTGGTTCCATCTCATTAAGGAGTTGGTTTTTGAATAGAACCACCCCGGATTGAATTGAATAGCCCGGCTTACGTGCAACCACGTGAGCCAGTGTAGACTTGCCCGAGCCATTGGGGCCCATAATTGCATGAACCTCTCCCGGATTAATCTGGAGTTTGAGGCCATTAAGCACGGTACGTTCCTCTCCGGAGGTCTCGACGTTGACGGAGAGGTTGTCGATAGAAAGTAGACTCAACCCACAGCTCCTTCCAAACTCACCTCAAGAAGCTTGCCCGCCTCTACAGCGAACTCCATGGGTAGTTCTCTAAAGACGTCCTTACAAAAGCCGTTGACTATAATGCTGACGGCTTTCTCGGCGTCGATGCCTCTTTGCTGGCAAACGAACAGTTGATCTTCGCTCACTTTCGATGTGCTTGCTTCGTGTTCAACAACGCAGCTGCTGTTCTTGCTTTCGATGTAGGGAAATGTGTGAGCGCCACACTCACTACCAATCAATAGTGAATCACATTGCGTGAAGTTTCTTGCATCTGAGGCCGTTGGCGCAACGCGCACTAACCCCCTGTAAGTGCTGTCGCTTTTTCCCGCGCTGATCCCTTTTGCTATGATCGTGCTCTTAGTATCTCGCCCTATATGTATCATTTTTGTGCCGGTGTCAGCCTGCTGTTTGTTATTCGTTAGAGCTACCGAGTAGAACTCTCCAACAGATTCGTCTCCCTTGAGAATTACGCTAGGATATTTCCAGGTTATGGCCGAACCTGTCTCGATCTGCGTCCAGGAAATTTTCGCCTTCCTGCCGGCACACAAGCCTCTCTTAGTGACGAAATTGTAAATACCACCTCGTCCTTCAGCGTCACCGGGGTACCAGTTTTGAACGGTAGAGTATTTTATTTCCGCATCGCCGAGTGCCACGAGCTCTACCACAGCCGCATGGAGCTGATTTTCGTCTCTCATCGGTGCTGTGCAGCCCTCTAGATAGCTTACGTGAGAGCCCTCGTCGGCAATGATCAGCGTTCTCTCGAACTGACCGGTATTTCTTTCGTTGATTCTGAAGTAGGTCGATAGCTCCATGGGGCAACGAACCCCCTTGGGTATGTATACGAATGACCCATCAGTGAAAACGGCCGAGTTAAGTGCGGCGAAGAAATTGTCTCTTTGCGGAATGACTTTACCAAGGTATTTTTTCACTAGTTCTGGGTGTTTTTTTACCGCCTCCGAAATTGGGCAAAAAATAACGCCAGCCTCAGCTAACTTTTCTTTAAAGGTCGTAGTGATTGAAACGCTATCGAACACTACGTCTACAGCCACGTTAGCGTTGTCAGAGGTTTGTACGACTCCGGCTAAGACGGCCTGTTCATGAAGAGGTATTCCTAGTTTCTCATAAGTCGCCAGAAGTTCAGGATCGACCTCATCCAAGGATTTTGGACCATCTAGCTGACTTTTGGGAGCTGAGTAGTATGAAATTGTCTGAAAGTCGATTTCTGGATGGTCTATGTGACCCC
This sequence comes from K189A clade bacterium, assembly GCA_902631405.1. Taxonomy (GTDB): domain Bacteria; phylum Pseudomonadota; class Gammaproteobacteria; order Pseudomonadales; family Azotimanducaceae; genus UBA4421. The sequence continues at coordinate 68,139 of CACOYI010000003.1, forward strand.
AGGCCGGTGGTGACATACTCTGCCAGCTTTTGAAGGCTCTCAAGCGCCAGGTAGTGAGCCATTCTGGCTCGTTTTTTTGCCTTGATATATGCCTGACTACATTTTCGTCGAGACCTGGCGGCAGCGTTTCTGACTCGACATCCGTAATAAAGCCTGCCTCGTAGACTTTCTCCGATTCGATAATGTCCTGTACACTTTGATTGGCCATGTCTGAATGGTTCCCGGATAAGGCGTTAGTATTGAAATAGACCCTCTGAAGACAGCTAAATACCGAATAACTGCATCATTTCAAGATGTCTCAATTTTCTCTTTATATACTAGTGAGGTCAATTATTCGTGATCCTATGGAAATACTGATTCAGAAGGTGAACGAGGTCTGTTTGTCTAATATTTGGAGCGTTTGTTGGGAGAAACCATATTAAGTCTCTGCTAGAAAAATTTGCTTGTGCTTAATTTTGAGTTGTCATGCCTAAATTAGTTCGAGTTCCGGAGAAAAATGTTGAACATGCGTACGGCGTTTACCTGCTCTCTTATGAGCACCGGCTGATTAAACGCTTACGCCGTGATCATCAGCCGACCATTCATGGACAGAAATCCTGGGAATCAGCTTATTTAATGATGGACTTCTTGTCCCACCATCCATTACCAAAAAAAGGTCACGTTATGGAGATTGGCTGCGGCTGGGGCGCGATTTCCGTCTTTTGCGCCCGCAAGTATGGCTCTAAAGTCCTTGCGGTCGATTTGGATCCAGCTGTCTTCCCTTTCATGAATGTGCATTCACATATTAACGCAGTTGAGATTGATCATCGCTGTGTGGATTTTTCGAAAATACGAGGTAGAGAGCTTGGTCAGTATCAAACGATCGTCGGGAGCGACATATGCTTCTGGGATTCCTTAGTAAAACCGCTCGTTAATCTAGCTACACGCGCGCTGAAAAATGGGGCTGAACAAATAGTGATAGCGGATCCCGGAAGGCCAACCTTTTATGAGTTTTGCGATTTAATGACAAAGAAACATTCAGTCCTTCTGCAAGAATGGTATGCGGTGGAACCAAAACGAGCTGTAGGTGAAATTGTTTTGATTAGGAACAAGCCTAGCTAATTTGTAAAAAACGTATCAAGCTGGTCAGCCAGGCCAAAACACGCATTACTTTGAACTCTTGCCACTAGAGGTATAGGTAGGATTAATGCCGGCATGTAACTGGTTCCAGCAGCATCGGATGATACCTTTCCTGCGACCGTTTTGTTCTTGGCATCCCAAATCGTCGCCTCATAAGACGCATCATTTTCCCATGTAAGGAAACCAAAGCACCCACCGCCACCCGGTGTGATTCCACAGCTCATCGAGCCGCCGGAGGATGTCCGCTTTGTTTGTCCCTCTATCCAAATTAGGTATTTTAATCCCATTTGCTCGAGGCGCTCCGCAAGAAGTTTTTGATCGAGAAGATTGACCAGTGCATCCATATTCCCTGGAGCAGTTCTTGGCTCGAACCACGGAAAAGTCCTATCAACGAACCTTTGCTCGTTGAGTACCTTAAGCTTACTTTTTTTTGCTCTCAGATTAGTTGCAACGCAATCGATAAAATCGATTTCCGTTTCTTCCGTGCTAGGGCGATTCCTTTTGCCGAGAATAACCAAGGTCTCGCCACCAGAAATTTGAGTAGATCTCTCTCGCACTTGCTGAACTGTCGCTGATACGCAACCAAGTAAAGATAGAACAACGCCGCAAATGACAGTCGTCTTAAAAATTTTCAAAGATAAGGTTATTGGATTGAGCATCTTCTTCATTCGCTTCCGTCCTGCGTCGTCGGGGAATCGAGATTCAGCCAATCAGATATCAGCTGTTCACTAGAGAATCGTATGCTGAAAACAGCCATAACATCGCGGCAGGCTGACAGAGCTGCTGCCTCAAGGCCATCGCGTTTGCCCGTGTGATTGTTTTTATTGGCCTTGCCATAAGCAGGAATTGACCATGTTGACGTCAAGTTGCGCTCTAAGTCATACAATTTGAAATCGTATCGCATCCAGACTTCATAGTAATCGGTTCGCGTTTGGTCCGGTGTAGCAAATTGAAGTTCTCGAATTTCAGGCTCTATCGCCAGGGATGAAATACTTTGATCACCAATAGAGTTAAAGAAAGTGTGGTTCGAGAACAATCCCGCAGCGAGGCGTTCGAAAAGTCCTCGTTGCGCGGATCCAACTTCTATTACGAAGTCTCCACCCTTTTCGACGGTTTCAGTATGGACAAAGTCAGTTAAGGATTCATTAATTATGAATGCAATTCGAGTACTTTGTTTTTCGACTAGCGGGCTGGGGAAATCTGTTTCTAGGGAAACTTGGGTCGATGCGCATCCGGTTACAACTGCCGTCGTGAGAAAGCAGTGGAGCATTTTGATACGGTGCCACTTGTTCATCGATATTCCGTTAAACCGACGAAGGTTCCATCATTTCGATATGCTAGTTCTCTCATTAGCGCGGCGAATCTATAAATTCTTGCGTTTGGTTGGTCCAAGTATACCGGGAAACCCACAGCGTGAATTCTTACTCTACGCCGACCCATTTCATCAGCTATATTTATTAGGTCAACAGCATCAACGACTTCCTCGACCGAATCACCCGTGTAGTCGTCTCCGAAAACATAAATACTTATATTTTTTGAGGGATCGTAGTACGTGTCGATTGCCTCTCTTATTCCCTCGACCGGGCTTGAGTTGGAGAATGGAGCCCAGCCGCTTAGCGTTTGGATTATCCGATTTCGAACTCCGGCCCCGTCTTCGAGCCAGGTTCCTCGGTATTGGGGGAACATATAGTCACCCATGTCGTTCATTACTTGTATCCCCTTAACCCTAGGATAAATCGACAATGTCTCGTCAACCTTGCGCACGACTTGATTCCAGGCAGCACTTTGCATGCTGCCCGATGTATCAATTACAAAGATTATATACTCCGAGTCGACCGCGATTCCCCCAACTAGCCCTGAGTCTCTTTTAAAGTCGAGGCCAAGTAGACGTTGCATCTCATCTGTCAGTGTCTGTTTTGCGCTAGCGAGTTCCGCTGTTTGCTCATCGATTTCACGTTCCGCTTCACCCAATGAGATAGCTTTACCCAATGTGTCCTCGAGCTGTCTCTCTAGCTCCTTTATCGCCTCAATCGCAGCAAGCCTATTCGTAGCCGAAGCGTTATCGCTTGCTAACAGCTCTCTTATTTCTCCCCTGATTTCAAACAGTGCCTGCTCTCGAGCCTTGATCCGCTCTGACAAGTCGACCTCACTGTTCTCAATCAAGATTGGCTCCAGCGGTCGCGTGAGCATGAGCAACAATATAACCGCTCCAAAGCCACAGCAAATAACATCAAGAAAGGAGATGCTAAACTCTTCAATACCTCTCCGTTTAATCATGAGTTAGCACTCATAGTTTAATTACGGCCAATCCCACGATGGTGAGATGAAGGCTCCGCCTGATAGTCTTGCTAGTTGCCACCAGGCAGCGCTTGCCATTGGATCGCCCTCCATAGGGAACAGGACGACGTTAATAGGAATTTGTCGAGAAATCTTGGATGCTGCCTCCCGAAAATAATCTAATCTCTGTTTTCCGCTCACTGTCGCGGATCGCGGCTCAGAACTGTTCCTCGTAGGCAAGCCATCAGTGATAATGTAAATGTTGTCTGGAATAGGGGAGAGGTTCTGGAGGCGCGTCATCAGTGCTTCGAGGTTGGTCCCGCCTTCAGGAATAAAGCTACTGAGTTTTTCAATAGCCTCGTTTAATGGTTCACCATCTTCCATTTTGTGCCAATCTAGATTGGGATCACCTACTAATGATCGAACCTGCTGATTAAATGTGAACACTTGGAAATCAGCGTCCAGAGGCAATTGAGTCGCTAACCAGTCTACTGTCGCTATAGCTCTGCGCCATTTTGGCGACGACTTCTTCTGTTCTGAGCTCATGTTTCTGCGTCGCAGAACGTTTAAAATTGTCTCGTCGAGCATGCTTGCGGAAACGTCGATTGCTATAACGATATTCCTTCCACCTACTTTCATCCCCGTCAAATATTGCCTGTCAC